>DASXRR010000436.1:0-19612 GCA_036506475.1 Chloroflexota bacterium | reverse complement strand
GCTCACGGCTAACGGCTAACGGCTGACTGCTAACTGCTGACGGCTGACGGCTGACGGCTGACGGCTGACGGCTGACGGCTGACGGCTGACGGCTGACGGCTGACGGCTGACGGCTGACGGCTGATAGCTGACTGCTGATAGCTGAATGCTGATAGCTGACTGCTGATAGCTGACTTGCTAACTGCTAACTGCTAACTGCTAACTGCTGATAGCTGATTGCCGAGAGCTTTACTCCGTAAGGAACGCCAGGACGTCTTGCGTAAAGCGTTCTGGCGCTTCCCATGGCACGGCGTGGCCTACGCCGTCGTAGACGATGTGCCTTGCGCCGGGGATGCCGTCGGCGGTTGGCTGGCCAACCTCAGCCCACGTATTGACGTGATCGTCAGCACCCCAGATGACAAGTGTCGGCACACGGATGTGCGGTAAGCGGCGCAATGTGTTGTAGCGCACGCGCGTCCGCGGCTCGGTCATGTGCTGCATCACTTTGGCAAATGCTTCGGCATGGCCTGGCAGATCACGTTTGCGGATAAACGTCTCGGCCAGCTCGGCGCGGTCATACGGACCGTCAGGCAGGCGCGCGTACTGCGCGCGAACCTGGTCCGGTTCAGGAACCTTGAACTGGACCATCGTCTGTAGTGGCCGCGAGGCAGCGCCACCGCCGGCAACGTTCACCGCGCGGTTGACCAGGTGCGGACTCTCGTAGCTGAGCAGCGTCAGGATCCATCCGCCCATGGAGTGGCCGACAATATTAGCCTTGTCCAGGCCCAGGGCGTCCATGAACTCGCGCACGTGATCCACCAGATAGGCGAACGAGAATTCCTGGTCGAGCACGTCGCCGACGCCCCAATTCAGACAGTCCATCGCCAGCACGCGCAACTGCTCTGAGAGCGGCCCGATGGTCGCCGCCCAGGACTCGCAGCCACTGTTCCAGCCGGCACCGTGGAGCAGGATCGTTGGATAGCCCGCGCCGGCCTCCCAGTAGCGTGTGCGGCCATGGCTCAGTTCTATGAACTCCTCGGTCCAGATCCTGGTACCTGTGGTCATGGGGGCCTCCTTTTGATTTTAGAAAAAGGAGCCGGCTTCATTTTGCAAGAGCAAAATCGGAAACGAAACGTAGGCCAACCGGCTAACGTTCACTTAGATCGACCGTGCGAATAGCGAGCGCGATTCTGGCGACGATTGTGCTACTGGCGGCTTCGAGCGTGCCGGCGAGTGCGGATCGGTGGTGGGCGGAGACGCCCGTGCTGGGCATCGTCGATGCCGGGCGGCAGTCAACGCTGGCGCGGCAGGCCGGTGCCTCGTGGGATCGGGCGCTGTTCTTATGGCAAGAGATCCAGCCCAACGGGCCGCGCGACTGGCTACTCGACAAATACGTCGACCAGGTCGGCATGCGGCCTAGCCTCAGCGGCGCCATACCGACGGTCGGTGTCGTGCAGGGCACGCCCGTCTGGGCGGCGACCGATTGGCACGATCAAGCGGCCAGCGTGCCGATCGGGCTCGACCTGCCCGTGGACGATCCGCGCAACACCTTCGGCCAGTTCATGCTGCGTCTGGCACGTACCTACAAGGGGCGCATCACCACGTGGGTGCTATGGAATGAGCCGGACTTCCAACCGGGCGAATCGGGCACCTGGTGGACCTGGTCCGGCAGCCCGGCCGACTTCTACAAGCTCCTGCGCACCGGCTACCGCGCGATCAAGCAGGTCGACCCTTCGGCAACAGTCGTCTTCCCCGCCACGACCTATTTCGCCGACGCCGTCCACGGACGCGACCTGTTCCTCGCGCGCGTCCTGGCTGAAGGCGAGAAGGACCGCGAGGCGCCGGCCAACGGCTACTTCTTCGACACGCTCGCGGTCAACCTGTACTGCTCGCTCGACGCGGTCTATCGCGTCTACGGAGTGTTCTCGGCGATCCTGACCCGCTATCAGCTCAACAAGCCAATCTGGCTGACCGAGACGAACTGTCCCGTCTATAACGACGCGACCACGCCGGTCCCATCGTCCGGACGAATCACTACTGACGAGCAGGCGGCCTACCTCATCCAGTCGGTCGCCCTCGGGCGTGCCGCGGGGTATCAGCGCATCGGCTGGTACAGCATGATCGACCACGATCCGAACAGCGGCATCCTCGACCGCTGGGGGTTGCTGCGTCCAAACGGCACGACGCGGCCGGCGTTTCGCGCATTCCAGGTCGCCGCGCGCTACCTGGCCGGCTCGAGCACGCTGGCCACGCTCACGCCCTTCGGCACGGCCGACGCCGATGGCTGGCCAGTCACTCGAGTGACGCTGGACGATCCCGCCGAGCGGACACGCGTCCAGGTCCTGTGGCGTACGGCGGCGGGCCCATCGAGCGTGCGCGTCGACGCGGTTGGCGGCTCGGCTATGTTGGTCGACATTCTCGGTGGCCGGCGGCCGGCGACTCGCGTCGATGCGGGCTGGGAGGTGCCGCTGCCACCGCCGCGCGTTCCGCAGCCGTTCGATCCGCCTGGGTTCCAGTCCGTCGGTTACCCGGTGCTGCTGGTCGAAGATGGACTGCCCGCGGGCAAGATCCTGGGTCCACCCAACGTGACCTCGCCGCTCATGGCGCTGGCACCGGCCGCTCTGGAGGCGCCGCGACCCATCGAGGCAACGCGGCCCATCGCCGCGCCGGCACCGCCTCCACCGCCTGCCGCGGCCTTGCCGGCGACGACGCAGCCCGGACCCTCGCTCGTGCTCAGCGTGGGTAATCCGCAGCCGGGCGATCTCGTGCCACGCGGACGCCTGGTCATGCAAGGCGTCGCCTTCGATCGCTCCGCGCCGCAAGGCAGCGGCATCGACAAAGTCTCGGTATTCCTGGACGACCGCGAAGCCGGTGGCCAGCACCTGGGCGACGCCACCCTCGGCCAGCCCAACGCCGCCGGGTTCACCATCAACGCCGATTTCAGCCGCGCCTCAGGCAAGCACATGCTCTTTGTCTACGCGCGGTCTTCGATCACCGGCCGCGAGGCTGTCCTCAGCTTCCCGATCAGCGTCGGCTCGCGCTGAGTTCGTGGTGTACGAAAACCTTCTTCTCACGCCTGAGGAACGGGCGTACTACACGGCAATGCTGCGCCATTTCGAGGATCACGCCTTGCCTGATGTGCAGCGACGCTATGACCTGGTTCAGGGCGACAACGACGCGATGGAGACACCTTGGAGGCGATGGGCTACGTGATCGGAGCGATCGAGACATCGCGGCAGGCGTTGCCCGAAGCGGATCGGTGGCAACGGCTGACGCGACGGTGGCTGAGTACGTGCGTCTTGGCTCACGCGTGCTTACGCTCGGAGATGATGGCACCCAATCGACCTATACCCTGGGCCTGACGCTCTACGACCTGGGACCGGTCCACGAGCACGAGCACGGCACGATGTGGCGATCGAGCGTCAGGCGCATCCTTGCCCACCGGCCGGCCCAACGCGGTGGCGGCCGCCATGGCGCTGTCGCTGCTCGCAGCGGGCCAGCTGCTGAACGGGGTCGGCCTGCCGCCCAGGCGCTACTTGGCAAACGTGCTGGCGAGGTGGGCGTCGTGGATGCGCCGATCGGCCGCTACTCGCTGCGGGTGGTGTCGGTAGAGCAGTCGCCGCTCGGCCCGCGGCGCAGGGCGGCGGGCGTCTAGGTCTGGAGCGGTAGGACTGCTTCGGCCAGGGTGCCGAGCTCGGTGCGCCAGGATTCGGGCGGATCCGATGGACGGACCACGAATTTGCTGAAACCGACGTCGATGAACTCGCGTAGGCGGTGGCGCAGGCCATCGAGGCCGATGGGAATGAGGTCGGCCGGGTCGATGTTGGGGCGACGACGGGCGACCTGTGCGCGCTGGCGCTCGGAAATCTCGTTGCGCGCGTAGCCGAGGCTGACGCCGAAGTGCTCGGGGTCGACCTCGCGGCCGGCTTCGGCTGCAGAGCGCTCGATGGTGGCGCGGCCACTTTGTGCTTCGGCAGGTGTGAGCAGACTCGGCAGCCAGCCGTCGGAGATCTGGCCGGCTCTGCGTAGGGCGCTTGGGGCAGTGCCGCCGAGCCACATCTCCAGCGGGTTCTGCACGGGTCTCGGCCGGATCGTCAGGCCATTAAAGGTGTAGTGCTCGCTGGCGTGACTGACGTTGTCCTCGGTCCACAAGCGACGCAGCAGTGGCAGGACCTCGTCGATGACGCGACCGCGCTCCCTCATCGGGACGCCAATCGCCTCCTGTTCGCGCGGGTCGCTCAGGCCGGGCACCATGACCAGCAGCAATCTCCCCTTTGACAGCTGGTCGAGCGTGGCAAGCTCTTTGGCCAGCCGGACCGGGTTGCGGCCGGGCACGGCCAGGGTCGTGCCGAGCTTCAGCTTGCGCACGGTGCCCGCGGCGAACGCGAGGCCCGCGAGCGGGTCGATGACTGGCGTGGTCAGCACTTCGGACAGCCACAACGAGTCGAAGCCGTACTGCTCCATGTCACAGACGATGGCGCCCAAATCGTCGCTCGCGCCGGCTGCGCCCAGGCCCACGCCGATGCGGATCTTCACCAGGGCACACTATCACGCACGGTGCCGCGTCATGCCGAGCCTGCGAGGAATCTCGCGTGCATGGTGCTCGCTCATGTGCGACGTTCAGACAGGCGAGATCTCCCTGCCACGGTTTGGCACGACACCTCGCAAGCTCGGGATGACAAGCAGACGCTCAGGATGACAGCGAACTCCGACTCCTTAGCCCAGGTCACGGCCGATATCGTCTCCTGTTTCAGGTGTCCACGGCTGGTGGCGTGGCGCGAGCAGGTGGGGCGCGAGAAGCGGGCGGCGTATCGCGATTGGGACTACTGGGCGCGGCCCGTCCCTGGCTTCGGCGATCCGCGGGCGCGATTGCTGGTTTTGGGCCTGGCGCCGGCGGCGCATGGCGGCAATCGCACCGGACGGGTGTTCACGGGTGATCGGTCGGGCGACTGGCTGTTCGGCGCGTTGTACCGTGCGGGGTTTGCCAACCAGCCGACTTCAGAGCGTCGTGACGACGGTCTCATGCTGACCGATGCGTATGTCTCGGCGTGTGTGAGGTGCGCGCCGCCGGGGAACAAGCCACTGCTCGAAGAGCGGGCAAACTGCCTGCCCTATCTCGAGCGGGAGCTGCGCCAGCTCAGCAACATCAAGGTGATGGTCTGCCTGGGCGCATACGCACTGGAGGGGCTGGCAAAGCTGTATGGACAGAGGCCGAGGCCGAGGTTCGGTCACGCGCTGGAGCACCCGTTGAAGGACGGCAAGCGGGTGCTGTGCTCGTTCCATCCCAGCCAGCAAAATACGTTCACTGGCAAGTTGACCGTGCCCATGTTCGACGCTATCTTTGCCCGCGCGCGGCAGCTCATCGACACATGAAGAACCGCGAGGTCGCCGCCGTCCTCAACGAGCTTGCCGACACCATGGAGCTCCTGGGCGAGGACCGTTACCGGGTGGCGAGTTATCGCGACGCCGCCACCCGCGTCGAGCACCACACCGAGCCGATCGAGAACATGGCCCGCGATGGACGGGTCGCCCAGATACACGGTATTGGCAAGAGCATCGGCGGCAAAATCACCGAGTATCTGACGACCGGCCAGCTCGGCGCCCTCGAGGAACGGCGCGCCCGCGTGCCGCCGGCGGCGCTGATGTTGATGAACATCGCCGGCATCGGACCGAAGCGCGCCATGCTGCTGGCGCACGAGCTCCACGTGCACTCGGTGGCCGACCTGCAAGCCTCGCTGGAGAGTGGCCAGGTTGCTGCCTTGCCGCGCCTCGGCGAGAAAACGGCGGCGAATCTTCTCGAAGAGCTGAATCGGATTCAGACGCGCTCGCAGCGCCTACCGCTGGCGATTGTGATGCCCGCCGTCGAGCACGTCATTTCGGAACTTCGGACGTGCGATGCCGTGGAGGCGATTGAACCTGCCGGCAGCATTCGCCGCTTTCGCGACACGATCGGCGACATCGACATCCTGGTCGCTTCGGCGGAGCCGGTGCGGGTCATCGACGCGTTCACCCGGCTGGGGTTGGTCAAGCAAGTACTGTCGGCGGGCGCCACGCGCGCATCGGTGCTCACCCACGCTGACTTGCAAATCGATCTTCGCGTCGTGGCGCGTGAGAGTCTTGGTGCGGCGATGCAGTATTTCACCGGTTCGACCGCGCACAACGTCAAACTGCGCGAAATTGCCATTCGCAAGGGCTTGAAGCTCAACGAATACGGCGTCTATGAAGGTGAAACGTGCCTCGCTGGCGCCTCTGAAGAGGAGGTTTACCGGGCGCTGGGAATGGCGTGGATACCGCCCGAGCTGCGCGAGGATTGTGGCGAGATCGAGCTCGCTCGTCGCTCGGCGTTACCTCGGTTAGTTGAGCCGGGCGACATCAAAGGTGATGTGCACACGCATACGCGGTTGAGCGACGGCTCCAATTCCGTTCTGGAGATGATCCAAGCGGCGGCCGCATGTCGTTATGACTACGTGGCCATTACCGACCACAGTCAGGCACTCGGCGTGGCGGGCGGGTTGACCCAGGACGAATTGCGCGACGAGCACGAGCGCATCCGTTCGTTGCAAGCGGACTTCCCGGATATGCGGTTGCTGTGTGGCGTTGAAGTGGACATCCACGTCGATGCTCGTTTGGACTGCTCTGACGAGTTCCTGGCGTCGTGTGATGTCGTAGTCGCCTCGATCCATTCGTCGCTGCAGAAGTCTTCGGACGTGCAGACTGCTCGGCTACTCGCCGCGATTGAGAATCCGCATGTCGACGTTATTGGGCATCCCACGGGGCGACTTCTGGGTAAGCGGGCTGGTTACGAGTTCGACCTCGGCGCGGTGCTCGATGCGGCAGCGCGGACTGGGACCGCGCTGGAGGTTAGCGGGCAACCCGAGCGGCTCGACCTGGACCCCGACGCGGTGCGCGCGGCTGTGGATCGCGGCGTCATGCTGTGTTTGAACACCGATGCGCATGCCGCCGCGCAAATTGGGGACTTGATGCGCTACGCCGTGGGCAATGCCCGGCGTGGTTGGGCGCCGCGCGAGCTGGTGCTCAACGCACTCAGCTACGCGGAGCTCATGCAGTGGCTCGACTCGCAGGCATAGATTGGTCACGTCGTGCTGAACCTGTGGTTCACCGCGGGCGAGGTGCGCATTGCGTACGACGTCGTCAGGCGAAGACGCTTTGAGCTTGGACGCGCAGGTCGAAGACCTGGTGGCGGTGCTCCAGGCAACCAGTACGCAGCGGGCGGCGATCCTGGGCTGGTCGCAGGGCGGGCCAAAGGGCCCAGTGGGGTCTCGGCTCGCGCGCATGTGCCAGCTTGATCTTGAGGTTGTCTGCCGACTTGCTGGCGGCGCATTACGCCATGGACGCGCGCGACGTCCTCAGCAGCATTCAGGCGTCCGCGCTGGTGCTGCAGCGTCGTGACGACGTGGTCGTCAACTCTGCCGTGGGCGTCTACCTGGCCGAACGCCTGCACGAGCGTCGTTTCGCGAGCTCAAAGGCGAGCACCACGTGCCGTTCTTCGGCGACACGCGCGCAGTCATCGACACCTTCGACACCTTCCTCGAGTCGGAGCACGAGCAAGTCGCGCTACACCGGCCCCCTCAGCGCGCGCGTGCACTGGGCGCAAAATCGAGATGCTTGGCCTGCTGCAGCAACTCCTCGGCGCGGCGTCGGGCAACGCGGTGTCGCCACCAGGGCCGAGCTGCCGCCGGGGCGCGATGGGCTGAAGGCGCTGCTGGGCATGTTCCGCGTTGGCTTCCCCGACTACCGCGATGGTCTTATGCAGCGGCTGACGGCGGCGGATATCGTGGGGGCGTGACGAGCATCCGCGGCCAGGCCTATATCGTCGGCGCGTACGAGCATCCGGCGCGCGTCATTCCCGACAAATCCGTGGCGCAGATCCACGCCGAAGTTGCCGCGGGCGCGCTCGCGGACGCCGGGCTGGGTGTCGACGACGTCGACGGCTTCTTCTGCACTGGCGGCACCGGCATGGTCGGTGTCGCGATGGCCGATTACCTCGGCCTCAAGAACTTGACGTGTATCGACACGACGATGACCGGCGGCTCGTCGCCGGTGTTTCAGATCGGCCATGCCGCGGCGATGATCGCCGTGGGCAAGTGCAAGGTCGCGCTGGTCAGCCTGGCCAATCGGCCACGCAGCGAGAGCGGCCCGCGCGGACTAAATCCGAGCCCCGAAGCGGCCTTCGAGCTGACCTACGGGACGAGCACGCTAGGCATGTACGCGCTCGCGGCGATGCGCCACATGTATGAGTTCGGCACCACCAGCGAGCAGCTGGCGTGGGTCAAAGTCGCCGCCTCGCAGCACGCGCAGCACAATCCGCATGCCCTCCTCAAGACCCCCGTGACGGTCGAGGAAGTCCTGGCGTCGCCGATGTTGAGCGATCCTCTGCATCGGCTGGACAGCTGTGTGGTCACCGATGGCGGCGGTGCCGTCATCCTCGCCAGTCACGAGATCGCGCGCAGCATCAACCGATCGAAGGTCAAGATCCTGGGCCATGGTGAGGCGCCCAAACACACCAACAACGGACAGATCGACTTGACCTTCACCGGCGCGCGCTGGTCGGGTCCGCGCGCGTTCGCCGAAGCCGGCGTGACGCCCAAGGACATCAAATACGCATCGATCTATGACTCATTCACCATCACCGTGGTCGAAACCATCGAGGACCTCGGTTTTTGTGAGAAGGGCGAGGGTGGGCGCTTTGTGGCCGACGGCGGACTGCTTTCCCCGAACGGGCGACTGCCGGTGAATACTGACGGGGGTGGCCTATGCAATAACCACCCGGGCATGGGCGGCATGATGAAAGTGCTCGAGGGCGTGCGCCAGGTGCGCGGCGAGGCGCATCCCGCTGTGCAGGTCCCGAATTGTGATCTGGCGCTGGTGCACGGCACCGGTGGTTCGCTCGGCACGCGCATGGGCAGCGCAACGTTGATCCTGGGTACGGAGGATGCTTGAGCCTGATGACTGTTGAGACCAGCCTGCCAACACCGGCGCCGTACATCAATCCCGAGGCCAAGCCGTTCTGGGACGCAACCGTGGAAGGGCGGTTAGTCGCGCCGCGGTGCGACAAGTGCCAGAGCTTGATCTGGTTTCCCCGGCCATTCTGTCCGGCGTGCCTGTCGACCGAGGTCACCTGGGTGGACCTGTCAGGGCGAGGGACGGTCTATAGCTTCACCGTGAACCGGCGCGGCGCGGCCGACCTGCCTGAGTACCGCAATGTCGGCGTGTACGTGCTGGCCTACGTCGAGCTCGAGGAGGGTCCGCGGATGATGACTAACATCGTCGACTGCGACCCCGACTCTGTGCGCATCGGCCAACCCGTCGAGGTCGTGTTCCACGACACCGGCCACGGCAGCGCCCTGCCACGCTTCCGACCGAGCGGTTAGCCGTTAGCGCGAGCGGCGCTTTCGTCACATCAGCTAACAGCTAACAGCTAACAGCTAACAGCTAACAGCTACCAATCCTTGCGCCAGGCCTGCATCTGCAGGCTATAGCGCGAGTGCGACTCGAGAATCGCACCGGCCACATCGAGCACGTTCTGCTGGCCGGCTTCGAGCACGGCCCGATTCGACAGCTCGATCGCCTGCTGGGCGAGCGGCAGCAGCGCGTCGATGAAGGCGACATCGAAGGGGTCCGGCGTGGCCTTGAGCGCGTCGATGTCAGCTGCGCCGCCCATCGGTGGCGTCAGCGGCGAGCCAAACCACTCGCCGCGCCACGCCTGCATGTCGCGCACCTCGTCGGTTTCCGATTCGATCAGGTCTTCGGCGAGCGCGCGCAGCTCGTCGTGCTGCGCCCGGGTCAATGCGACGCGCGCCAGCTCGATCTCGAGCTGGTGGTGCGGAACCATCGTGTCGATGAACTGCTGATCGAAGACGCGCGCGCGGCTCGAAATAACGGTCGTCGGAAACGCCGCGCCGGCCGTCGCGGCAATGGCCGTCTCCGGCACGGGTGTGACCCGGGCCGCGCCAGGCGACGGACCACTCGAGGTGCAGCCAACGACGACCAGCAGGCCAAGCGCCCCGAGCAGATGCCGCCGGCTCAACAGCAGGACGTTACTGGTGGATCAAGACGGGCGTGCCGACCGTGGCCCAGTCCCACAGCCATTTCGAGTCGCCCAGTGACAAGCCCAGGCAGCCATGCGAGCCAGGTGCGCCCCATGCCGACGACCACCAGTTGTAGTGCAAACTCTCGCCCGTGTCGCGAAAGTACTGCGTGTACAGCACGTTCTTCAGGTAGTAGCCGCCGGGTGAGTTGCGCGGAATACCAACGGTCGTACTGTCCATGGTTTCGTTCTGGACGCGGCGCACGATCGACCACGCGCCAAGCGGTGTCGGATACTTCGCAACGCCCTTGATCGCGTAGAACGAGCGCACCGGGGCGCCGGCCTCGTAGGCGACGACCTTCGCCGACCCGGTCAGGCTCACGTCGAGCCAGCGGCCGTCGAACTGATCGGGCGCGTCGGCCATGAACAGCCCGCTGGGCGGCAGAAAGTAGCCGTCCTCGGTCTCGAACCACGCCGCGCCGTCATCGCCAATGACCGTGCCCACCACGTTCTCGCGGTCGCTTGCCTCGAGGTTCAGGGCACGCGCGCGCGGATCCGGGTTCGGGTAGTAGTACAGCGGCGCGTCCTGAGTCACGACGGCGACCGTGGACAATTCCTCTTCGACTGGCGGCGGCGCCATGTACACGAAGGCGGCGGGCCGTTCTGCCGGCGATAGCAAGTCGCGATGAATGTAGGCAATCGTGTTGGTTCGTGGCTCGAACACCTGCGTCCACTCGCCAGCGTCGTCGTGCAGCACGCGCAGGATGGAGCCGGAGCGCAGCGTCCCGACGCGCTCCGACAGCAGGTCGGGCGCGGCGCGCAGATACGCCAGGGCGGACGTACTCGCCCACACCTGACTGGAGGTCGGATCGGACGCCCAGCGGTCGGCCAACGCAACCGAAGGCAGCACGCCGACGGAGACGGCGAACAACAAAACGAGGACACGCACAAGCGGCGCCATTGGTCTCAACTCTCGGTCGGATTAACGGGCGCAGGCGCGCCGAGGGATTGATTCAAATATCCGTTGTGTTGGATCGGCTGGCAAGCCGGCATGGTTACGGCGGGTCGTGGACAGGCCAGCGCACCGCCGCCACCAGGCTCAGGGCGACCCCGACCGCCGCGCACGTCAGCGCCACGGGGTTGCCCACGCGCTCGGCCACACTGCCCCAGATGGCGCTGCCAATCGCCTGCCCACCCTGAAACGTCAGCAGGTAGGTCGCGATAGCTCGCGCACGCACCCAGCCAGGCGCGCTCAACTGCACAGCAATCTGAAAATTTTGATTCGACGATGTCCACGCCGCGCCTCCTAGCGCCAGCATTGGCCACACTAGAGGCAAAAATCGGACCCAGGCGAGGAATACGAGCATCACACTGAAAATCACGATGCCGGCCATGAGCAGCTGATTGGGCGTCCAGTGTTGCCGCAGCCTCGGCAGAACGAACGCGCCGCCGACGGCGCCGGCGCCAACGCACGTGACCAGAAAGCCATAGCCGGGCGCATCGAGGCCAAGCTCGTGCCGGGCCACGAGGGGCAACAGGCTCCACAGCGCACTGGCGCCGAGCATCCACAAAATGCTGCGCGTGAGCACGACCCGCTGCTGGTCAGCCTGCCAGACGTATCTCAGCCCAGTGGCCATGGCGCTCACGAAGTCCTCACGCGTGCCTGACTCGACTTTGCGAGCGAGCACACCGCGCCAGCGGAAGACCACGCTCATCGTCGTCACGTACCCGATGCCATTGGCGGCAAACGTGGCGGCGGGGCCAAACGCAGAGACCAGGACGCCGCCAATGGCTGGCCCGACTGAACGGGCAACGTTGTAACCGAGGCTGTTGAAGATGACCGCGGCGGGTAACTGAGCTCGGCTGACGACGTCGGGCAGGGCGGAGGACCAGGTCGGACCGCCCACTGCGGAACCCGTGCCAAGGCCAAAGGTGAGCAGGAGCAGCAACGTCGGGGTGATGCGTTCGCTCACAGTGAGCGCGACCATCAAGCTGACGCACACCAGCATCCAGGCCTGGGTCGCCAGCAGCAGCTTGCCCCGATCGATGCGGTCGGCCAGGCTGCCGGCCGGCAGTCCGAACAAGAAGAACGGCAGGGTCGTCGCGGTCTGCATCAGCGCGACGGGCAGCGCATCTCTGGTGAGTGTGGTCATCAGCCACGCGCCGCCCACGGTTTGGGCCCAGGTGCCGACGTTCATGACGGTGTTCGCGGCCCACAGCGCGCGAAACGCCGGCTCGTGGAGCGGGTGCCGCGGCGGGGCTTTCAGACGGGCTCGAGCCCTGAATGAGGTGGCGCCGGTAACTCGACCCGAATCGCGTCGCCGGGTCGCACCTCGCCACCGGTGAGCACAACGCCCATCACGCCGGCTTTGCGCACCAGCGCGCCGTCGGCTGCGCGATCGAGGTTGGCCGCCAGCAGACCGGGCTGGATGCCGTCCAGCTGCTTGCACGGGTTACGTAGGCCGGTAAGCTCTACCGTGGCCGTCGCGCCCAGATGCAGTCGCGTACCTGTCGGTAGCGCCAGCAAATCGATGCCACTGGTGGTCACGTTTTCACCCATCGAGCCAGGCTCCAGGTCGAAGCCACCCTGGCACAGTTGATCGATCCACTCCAGCGGCATCAGGTGGACCTGGCGCAGGTTGGGCTGAGTCGCGTCGCGGGCCACACGGGAGCGGTGTTTGACAGTTACGCCCGAGTGAGCGTCGCCGTCGACGCCGATGCCAGGCAGCAGCCGGATGTGGTCTGCGATGGGCTTGCGCATGGTGTGGCTCGGACTGCGACTCACCGCGACCACAACGCCGCTCACCGCTGCTGAGACTCCACGATCACTACCGTGGATCGTAGGCGACTCAACGAAACCGCAACCGGCCTTTGGGCGTTTCGGGTTGACGCTGGGGGGTGCCGTTACGGGATCGTTACGCCCGCTCGCCCCGCACTGACAGGTGTAGGGCTCTTTTTTGGAGGCAACTGCGTGACGGCAGCGCTGTGCTCGCACGCTGCTCCGCTGGCCGCGGTGACGCCCGTCACGCTGGTGCCAATTTCGACGACGTTGAACACGCCGATTGGCATCGACTACCACGGGCCGAGCAACAGCTTCGTCATGGCAGCCAATTACCCGAGTGGTGAGCCGAGCAACTTCGAGCTCGTGGCCGCCGACGGCAGTCATCGCCTGGCCGATGGGCGCGGCTCGACACGGCTGTTCTCGAACGCGGCCGGCGCCGTCGCCGACACCTTCGACTACGACGCCGTTGGCAATGCCTCCGCGCGGACCGGCACGACGCCGATCAACTACGAGTTCCGCGGCGAGCAGTTCGATTCCAACATTGGCGCGTACTACCTGCGCGCGCGGCGCTCGAGGCCATCGCCAACGGCGCAGGCTGGCGCAGGCATACGACGTCTCGGGCAAGCTCATCAAAGTCAAGACGGAAGTCGTCAGTCCAGCGCTGAACGAGTTCCTGACGGCGCTCGAGAAGAAGTACGACAAGTATGGCCTGCTTGACGAGTACCGCAAGGCCAAAGAATTCGTCGATGCGATGGAGAAATTAATTGGACGAATGGGGCGATCTGGTCATCCAGGCCATGAACAACCCATGCGACCATTGCAACAATGCCAAGATCGTCGAGAAACTGGGCAACATCGCAATCGGCAAGATGCCGAAGTTCTAACCATTGTCATCCTGAGCTTGCGAAGAGCCTGTCCTCGAGCGCAGCGAAGGAATCCGCTTGCCGACCGGTGTCCGTGCCAGCAAGCAGATCCTTCAAGCGGATCCTTCTGGCTCGCGGAGCTCGCCTCAGGATGACACGAACACCGATTAGCGGCGGCGGTGCTCCCACGCCTCGGCATTGACGAGGCCGTGGGGGCTCTCGCCGCGTGCGGCCTGTAACACGCTGCGCACGACCATCTCGGCACTGAGCTCCTGGGCGTCGAAGGTGGAGCCGGCTACGTGCGGGGTCAACACGACGTTGTCCAGGGCTTCGAAGCGGTCGTCGTGCGGTGGCTCGTGGACCCGTACATCCAGGCCGGCGCCCCCAATCCTTCCTTCCGAGAGCGCCACATACAACGCGTCCTCGTCGACCAGGACGCCCCGGGCAGTGTTGATCACAACGGCCCTCGGCTTCATCAGCGCGAGCCGTTCGGCGTTAACCAGCGCTTGATTTTGCGACTCGCCAGGTGCCTGCACCGTCAGGAAGTCGGCCTGGCGGAACACCTCATCCAGTTCCACCAGCTGCACCTTCCATTGCGCGTTGAATTCGGGGTCCGGAAACGGCTCGTAGGCCACGACTCGCATGTCGAAACCGAACGCCCGCCGAGCCACGCCTTTGCCAATCCGGCCCAGGCCAACGATGCCCAGCGTCTTGCCCGCCACGTCCAGGCCCAACGGTCGCGCCCACTGCCGAGTGCGGGCAACCCGATCGAGCTCGACGACGCGGCGCGCGACGGCCAGCAGTAGCGCGAAGGCGTGGTCGGCCACGGCGAAGTGGTTCGAGCCCTGCGTTGTCGTCACCAACACGCCGTTGTCGCTGGCGGCAGCGACGTCAATCGTCTCGTAGCCCACGCCCCAGCGTGCGACGTGCTTCACGGTATCGGCGCGTTCCAGAACCGAGCGGGTATACAGCTCGGCCGCGGAGGCAATAACCGCGTCGTTGCCCTGGACCAGCTCGACGACTTCATCCTCGGGTGGCCGCCCACCGGGCCAGCGATGGGTGCGAATATGCCAGCCGGCATCGCGCAGCGCCTGGAGTCGGACGTCGTCGGGTCCGCGCACGCCAGGCGCGGTGATGAGTACGTTGGGCATCGCCGGTTACAGTACCGGGTGCGCCAGGCGGCGTACGAACGCGGGATCGAGCTCGTCGGCAAACGGCCCGCCGGGATTGTCGATGGTCCAGATGTGCATCATCGCCGGCGCCGCGACGCCGATCGAAAAGGGTGGGCATGCGCCGAATGGCGTCGCCAATCCCAGGCCCGCCAGGCCGATACAGATGTTGTCGTGGGTATGCCAGTGGGTGATCGTGCCGCCAGGCTGCGGCCCAATCTCGCCCAGGCGCGGCATCTGGAACAGCGCCCCGACGAGGGTCGTGTCCACGTACACCAGCCCTTCTGGATGTTGGGGGTCCAGCACTCGCCCGTCGTGCTCCAAACCATGATTGACATAATGTTGATTGCCGACCCGAGGTCCGCTCGGTTCATAGCCCGCGCGCCGGGCCACGGCCTCATCCTCGTACATGGCGATGCCGGCCCGAGTCGCCGCGACCAGTTCGGTCGCCGCTACGCGCTGCGCATAGGTCGGCGCCGGTGCCGACGCGGCCACATGAATGTGCGAGCCGACCTTACCCGCGCGCGCCTCGCTGGCCCACGTCACCGCGCCCGTCACGAACGTCGCGCCGATCACGCCCGCCGTCGCCAGCACCCAGCGTCGTCGGCGCGCCGCGCCATCAGGCAGTACCAGCAGCCCGAGCGCGACCACCTCGAGCAACTTGGTCGTCAGCCCGAGCGAATCGACTGCCTCGCCGCCGGGCCCGACCGCCACGAGGTACGCCACCAGGTTCCCCGCGATGAGCCACGTCGACATTTTTCGCCAGCGCACTGTGCGCAGCAGCAGCACGCCCAACGCCGCGAGCAACACCCCATCGATCAGGAACAGCAAGCCGAGGCCGCCCGCGTGCTCGCGCACCAACCCGAGGTGCACCAGGCTGCTCACTAGCAGCAGCATGGCTGCCAGCGATCGCCCCGGCTGCAGCGCGACTCGCAGACTCGTCAGCACTACCAGCGGCAGGCCGACATTGGTCACCAGCCACACTCCGTCCGGCCACTGCTGCGCCTGCGCCGCCTGCAACAGCCGCGGCAGCGTTCCGAGCAGCATGGCCACCTCGACGACACCGACGACCCGTCGCGCCGACTGTGCGCCGCGCAGCGACGCAATCGCCAGCGCCCATAAGCCCAGCACGCCCGCCAGAGCCGCCGCCAGCGCTGACGGCCCGCCGATCGCCCCCTGGACCAGCGACGCCAGAAGCGCGTTGCCAGCCTGGATGACCAGCAGCAAGAACGTCACGCGCCGCATAGCCCTACCCTGACGGGCGGGCGTGAGCCATCGATGAGCGCAGGCTAAGAGTTCGCTAAGAGCCGGACCGTGAACTCCGCGCCGCCGCCGGCGCGATTGCGCGCGACGATCGTTCCGCCGTGCTGCTCGACGATCCAGCGCGCGATCGACAGCCCGAGGCCCGCGCCCTCGCCCGAGCGGGCTGCGTTAGCGCGATAGAAGCGATCGAAGATGCGCGCCTCGTCGCCGTCCGGTATGCCCACTCCGTCATCGGCAACCGCCAACACCACGGACCCGCCCGCGCAGGTAAGACGCAGGTCAATCCGTCCACCGTCGCGCGTGTATTTCGCGGCGTTGGAGAGCATAATCCATAACAACTGCTTCAACGCTTCGGCATCGCCATCCATCTCGGCCGTCTCCGTCCAGGCCGAAATGGAACGGGACGGATAAGCGCGCTGGGCCTGGCCGACCACCTCGTCCAGCAGACCCGCAAGATCGACGACGGCGCGCTGTAGCTGCTGGCCCGCGTCCGCCCGTGCCAGGGTCAGCAGGTCGCCAACGAGCCGGCCCATCCGCTCACTTTCGGTGGCAATATCGCGCAAAGCAGCCTGGCGATCCTCCTCGGCCAGGTCCGTACGCTGCAGCAGCAGTCCCGCATTCGAGCGCACCGTCGTCAACGGCGTGCGCAGCTCGTGAGACGAATCAGCCACAAAGCGCCGCTGCGCCTCGAGCGCGCTCGTAAGCTGCTGCTGTGTCTCCTCGAGCCGCTGCAGCATGCCATTGAACGCCGCGCTGAGTCGACCGACCTCATCGCGGGACTTCGTCATCGGTAGTCGCTGCCCGAGGTCACGCGTCAGGCCAATCTCCTCCATCAGTCGGGCGACCCGATCGAGTGGCCGTAGGGCGCGCCCGGCTGCGAGCCAGCTGGCCACGAGTGATGCAATGAACACGACCACGAACGCCAGCACCAGCAGTCCGCGCAGCCCCGGCAGTCCCGCCTGGGCTTGCTCACTGGGGTTGCTCGACGCGAGGGAATACACGAGCCAGCTGAAGCCGAGCATCGCCAGCATCACCAGTCCAGCGCCGAACAGTGCGACGCGCCAGCGGATGGGCATGCCTCAGCCCGGTTTCAACACGTAACCGACGCCGCGCACGGTCTGGATGATGCGCGGCTCGCCCAACTTTTGCCGCAGATAGCCGACATAGACGTCCACCACATTGCTCTCGACGCCGGGCGCGTCCCACACGGCCTCGAGCAGCTGCTGTCTGCTCAACACCAGGCGGGGATGCCTCAGCAATTGCTCGAGCAATTTGAACTCCAGGGCCGTCAGGTCTACAGCGCGTGAGCCGCGGGTGACCTCATGTGCCCCGAGGTCCATGGTCATGTCTTCCCAGCGCAAGGTGGTCTGCGTTTCGGCAGTCGAGCGCCGGCGGAGCAGCGCGCGCACCCGCGCCAGCAGCTCTTCATACGCGAATGGTTTGACGAGGTAGTCGTCGGCGCCCGTGTCCAGGCCCCGCACGCGGTCGGCGGTGGCGTCGCGCGCGGTGAGCAGCAGGATGGGCACGTCGTCGGCTTGCCGCAGACGTCGGCAAACTTCGAGTCCGTCGACCCCGGGCAGCATCACATCGAGGACGACGAGGTCGGGCACGTTGTTGCGCGCACTGGCCAGCGCCGCCTCGCCGTCGTGGACCACGTCGACGGTGTAGCCCTCGTACACCAGCGCGCGGCGCACCGAGGCCGCGATGCGCGCATCGTCGTCCACGACCAGGACACGTTGCGCGCGGTCCATACAATCGACAATACGACGAAGGAAGTTCGCCTCGCCTACGGTCACCACGGCCTCGTGGCTCGCCTCCCCGAGCAGGCCGAGATCATCGAACCGCGCTATGTGCCTGGCCTGCCCAACGAAACTGACGCGATCGCATCGGCGCTTCGTCAGCCAGTCGCAGGCCCTCCGCTGCGCGACCGCGTCCGGGCTGGCGCGAGGGTGGCAATCGTGATCTGCGACGTCACGCGGCCGTTCCCGGCACGGCGCGTCTTGCCCGTCCTTCTGAAGGAGCTGACGGGCCATCGGGTGACCGTCTTCATCGCGACCGGCACCCATCGGCCGTGCACCGAGGCTGAGCTGGCCGAGATGCTTGGCCCCGTGCTGGAGCGATGTGACGTCGTGCAGCACGATGCCTTTGATCGGAGCCGCCACGCGCAACTGGGTACCGTCCTGGGCACGTCGACCCCTGCGCTTGTCGAGCGCGCCTTCCTGGAGCACGACGTCAGAATCACCACGGGCTTCATCGAACCCCATTTCTTCGCCGGATTCTCGGGCGGACCCAAAATGGTCGCCCCTGGCCTGGCCGCCATCGAAACGGTCCTCGACCTGCACTCCGCGGCGCGCATCGGCCACTCCAGCGCAACGTGGGGCATCACCGACGGCAATCCGGTGCACGATGCCGTGCGCGACATCGCCGCGCGCGCCGACGTGACCTTCAACCTGGACGTCACCCTGAACCGCGACCACGCCATTACTGCTGTCTTCGGCGGTGACCTGTTTGCCAGCCATGCTGACGGGTGCGCCTTTGCCCGCTCCACCGCCATGGTCTCCGTCGAGCGACCGTTCGACGTGGTGCTGACGACCAACAGCGGCTACCCGCTCGATCAGAACCTGTATCAGACGGTCAAGGGCATCAGCGCCGCCGCGCAGGTGGTCAAGCACGGCGGCAGTATCGTCGTGGCCAGCGAATGCTCGGACGGTCTGCCGGACCACGGCCAGTACAAGGACCTGCTGCGCCAGGCCGACGGGCCCGCTGCGTTCCTAAACCATCTGGCTGTGCCCGACTTCAGCGCGCACGACCAGTGGCAGGTTCAGGTTCAGGCCTTGATTCAGCAGAAGGCGCGGGTCCTGGTCCATGCCTCGGGGCTCACCGATGCGCAGCTGCGCGACGCCTGGTTCGAGCCAGCCGACGATCCGGCCGCCTGTGCCTCGTCCTTGCTCGCCGCCGCGGGCCCCGATGGCACGCTTGCGGTGCTACCGCAAGGCCCGCAGACGATTCCCTACCTCAGGACGGAATAAGCGAACCGGGCGGTCGAATCGGGCCGACGTTGATGCGCCCGCCGTTACAGGGCGCGATGCTCACGCCATCTAGCAGTAGCGCGCTTACAGCACCAGGTGGGGTGACCGCCAGCCGTGCCGCGGCGGCGCACGAGGTCTCGGCGCCGGTTGGCACATCCGACCAAGCCAGGCCGAACGGCGCGCTCGCGCCTGGCGCAAGCATTACTGATGATGGCCCCGGCCAGCCCACAAAGATTCCGCCGCCGGGCACACTGACGGTCGGCATCGGCGCGTCTGTTGCGTCGAGCATCTGCACCGTCACGTAGCCATTCAAGACGCACGTGCTGCTCGACGTGTTTGTCAGTTGCAGCACGTCGAGGATCGTCCCTGCTGCCCCCTGTGCCTCGACAAAGCTGACTGCCAATGACGAGCACCCCGCCGGCGGCAGCTGCACCGGCACGCCCTGCGCCGCCACGACGGTGGGTGCCACCGCCAGCAAG
>DASXRR010000435.1:0-14213 GCA_036506475.1 Chloroflexota bacterium | reverse complement strand
CCATCGATGGCGTGGCCAAGCTTGCGGCACGAGGTATTCCACTCCTCGTCGTGCATGGCGAAGCCGACAACTACATCCCAGTCGTTCACGGTAGGCGCATCGCCACCGCGTACGGCACGAATGTGCAGACGCTCTTTGTGCCCGATGCTGGGCACGTGCGCAGCTACGAGGTCGCGCCGATCGTCTATATCGACCGGCTGCTGGCGTTCTTCAAGCAGTCCGAATAGTCCGGTCCGGGCCACCTGGTCCGCGCGGCGCGGTCTCGTTCGGTTCTACCGCTTTCGGACGCCAGCCATGCCAGGTTGTAGTGCGCTGAGCCGATCCGACGGGTGTTGCCGAGTCGTCCGCCCGCGGGATCGCCCGTTTCGAGCTCCACTCGCGCCATGGTCGTGCTGTGCCCAGGCAACGCCAAGCGCATCGCCGAGCTCGCGCGACAGTCAGCCGCGGCGGCGATAATCGTAGCACTCGGTTCCGCGTACGGTGAATGAGGTCACCGCTAACCCTGAGGAGCCCCGCGGCCACAGTGCGCCTCAGAAGAGGGCATCGCCTGAGATGCGCCGCCTCGGTCATACTTGACGTGGACGCACATACGGCGGATTGGAGGTCCATTGCGTCGCAAGACGCGTAAAGCCTGTGCCCGTGCTGGGTTCAGCACATCGCTCGGACAGTCGACAGCCTGACGGAAACAAGTCGGCGGCACTGCGTCGCATGGCGAGCGAGCTCCTGAGGAGCCTGGGAAGCGGTTCGATGTCCGAGACGGCGTACGACACGGCCTGGGTGGCCCGGGTCAAGGACCCCTGGGCACCCGCGGCGGCGGCATTCCCGTCCGCTCTGGAGTGGCTCTTACCGCGCCAGCATCCCGACGGCAGCTGGGGCGGCACCGTGCCCGTCATACACGACCGCGTGGTGTCCACGCTCATCGCGGCGATCACCTTGACGGAGCGCCCCGACGCCAGATACGCCGGGGCGGTGGCTCAGGCTGAGGCGTATCTCGCACGCGCCCTCGTCCGACTCGATCAGGACGCCACGGAGACGGTCGGCTTTGAGCTCATCATGCCTACTTTGCTGGCGCGCGCACAGAACCTGCGACTGTCGCTGCCGTACGAGCGGTGCGCATCCATTTACGACCTGCGCGCTGACAAGATGCGACGCTTGCCAATCGGCTTCGTTTACAGCGGACCATCGCCCCTGACACATTCGCTCGAGTTTCTTGGCGATGAATTTCAGCCCGATCTCGCCAGGCGGAGTCAGGCGTCGAATGGTTCGTTCGCCGCCTCACCTTCGGCGACCGCATATTTCCTCATACACCAGTGGGACAATCTTGCCGCCGCCTATCTGCGGTCTGTGCTCGCGCGTTCGGCAACGGGGGGAGCCTGCAATGTCTTCCCGTTCGAGGTGTTCGAGAAGGGCTGGGTGTTGTCGCACCTGGGGCCACTGGCGCACCAGGTGTCCGCGTACCGTAAACGAGTAGCCGAGCTGGCCGCCGCGTGGAGTCCGATTGGAGTGGGGTTCACTGCGAGCGGCATCGTCCCTGACGGCGACGACACCGCAATCGTGTTCCGGGTGCTGCGGGGCGGCGGTGTCCCCGTCCAGCCTGACGTCTTCAGGTTGTTTGAAGCCGACGACTACTTTTTCACATTCCCGCTCGAGCGCAACCAATCGGTGAGCACAAACGCGCACGTGCTACACGCGTTGCGCGACTACGGCGACTTTCCTGGCCGGGAACGGATGATCACCAAGGCCATAGCTTTCCTGAGCGCGAGCAGACTGCCCGGCGGCATGTGGCGCGACAAGTGGCACGCCTCGGCGTACTACGCCACCGGCCGAGTCATTCTCGCACTGGAGGGGCGCGAAGACGCCGCCGCGCGGCTGGTGGGCGCGGCCGTTGCGTGGCTCGTGGAAACGCAGCACGAGAATGGTTCCTGGAGTGAGTTCGACGCCGTCGGGACGTGCGAAGAAACCGCATACGCGCTCCAGGCACTCGTGTCGGTGCCGCGGCTCTCCAGGGCAGTCGTGGCCGCCATGCACCGCGCCGCGAGGTATCTCTGGGCACACATCGACAATCGCGACTACCCTGAACTGTGGGTCGGCAAAGGCCTCTATGCACCGTACGCAGTCATTCGTGCAGCCATTCTTGGTGCGCTCTATGCGTACCAGAAGGTGGAGCACACACTCGAGGTGGCCGGTGATGCCTGAGGCGAGAGTTGGCATTGAACTCAACACCGTCCCACTCCCTCTGCCCGGTCGCGGCGCTCAGACCCAGCAAGCCTTCGCCTACGCGCGTGCGTGCTGGCCGGATGGCACAGCTGAGGAGCAGCGGCTGCTAGCACTGCACCTGGCCACAATTCTCGCGCTCGACGACACCCTCGAGACTGGCGACCCGCTGCCTTCGGCAACCGAGGAGCAGCGGGCACTGTTGCCCTGGTGTCAGGCGCCCTGCAGCTTCGACCGTGCTCAGGAGTTCGCCTCCCGCAAACCTGTTCGAGAGGCTCTCGCGCACCTTGACACTGCGCTTGTGACGAGAGCCGCCCTGGACCCGTCACTCCCCACGCCGCCATTGACAGACCGTCCATACGCGGCGGATAGTGCGATCCTGTGGTGGCGCAAACAGGGTGAGGTGATGGTGGCCGCGATCTGGCAGGAAGCGCTCTGGCGAACCAGCGGCATCCTGCCCGATGAGGGCTTGTACCTCGCCGTTGCCGAAGTCAGCATCGGGATTGGGTGGATCGTCGCCACTCTGCTATTGCTGGACGGCGCGAGACTGGCGCCTCGGCCTGACAGCCTGGTTGTGGTCGCGACCGCGGCCGTAGCAGCCGCGATCCGAGTAGCAAACGATCTGCACGAGACGAGACGCGAGCGGCGCGAGGGAAAGATGCAATTGCTGTTCCTGCGCACACGCGCGCTGCAGGCGCTCGGTTATCGACCGCGATCCGCCCAGCGCCGCGCTCGCCAGGAGCTGCTGGCAGAGCTCAGCCGGCGCGTGACACGGGCCCGGGCACTGCTGGATGACCAGGAGTGGTGCGAATCACCGCGGTTGCGGTCAGGTCTCCTCGGCATGCTCGGCGCAGCCCTGGGCATGATCCACATCCACGAGCCAGCGGCGGCCGACCCTGCCGCCATAGCCCGGGAGCCTCGTCGATGATCGTGGCGACCTTGTTGGCGCAACCAGGCCGAGTCCTGCGGTTGATGCCGAAACGGCTGCTGGGTTCGCGATCGCCTGCGCGGGAGGAGCCACATTTCGTCCGGGTCGAGCGCGCAATCGTCCAGGTGCGATGGCTAGCGATTGTGATCGTCGCGCTCGCCGCGCCCTTTGCCGGGCTGACCCCGGAAGCTCTGCTGGGAACGTATGGCGTTGTCCTGGCCGGCACCGTCTATACGCTGACGTTGCAATTCGCCATTATCGAGTACCGCCCTGGATTGCTGGCCGGGGGCTATCTGACCTCCCTCGCGGAGGCGATCCTCGTCTCGCTGATCGCTCTGGCCACTGGTGGCGCTGCCTCGACCATGTTTCTCGCGTACTTCCTGATCGTTGTCGCGGCGGCGTTGCGCTACGGCTTCCGCTCGTCGCTCGTCGCGGCCGGGTTGTCCATGGGGTCGTACAGCGTCGTGGCGATGCTAGAGCCCGGCGCGACCGCACTGGGCTTGAGCGAACTTCTCCTCCGCTTTGGTTTTCTGGTGATGACCGGTATGGAGGCTGGGTTTCTTGCCCAGGAGGCACATCAGAGTCGCGTCGCTTTGGCAATGGAGTTGGAGCACACCAGAGAGCTGCATCGCGAAAGTACGGCGCTAGCGCAAGACAACGCGCGGCTCTATACCGAACTACACGAACGGCTGCAGGAGCTCGAACGGACGCACGATCAGCTCATCCAATCGGCAAAGCTCGCGGCGATCGGCGAGTTGGCGGCAAACGTCGCCCACGAGATCAACAACCCGCTAACGGCTGTGCTGACCAATGCTGAGCTGCTCGCTGACGACTACGGGGCCGAAAACACGCATACTCCTGAGCTGCAGACCATCCGCGAAGAAGCCCTTCGCGCTCGTGGCATCGTCCGTAGTCTTCTGGATTTCGCGCGCCAGACGCCGCCGAAACTGGAGCTCACCGAGCCCGAGGCTATTGTTCAAGCAGTCATTCCACTGGTCCACAAGCGGGCCGCCGTAGCCAACGTGGAGATCCGACACTCGAGCGCGGCCGGTCCTCTGCCGATCTTGGTCGATGTCAATCAGATGAAGCAGGTGTTCATCAACCTGCTGACCAACGCCATCGATGCCATGCCCAACGGGGGCATCGTGTCTGTGACCGAGCGGCGTCAAGATGATCGGGTAGAGATCGTCGTTAGCGATACCGGGATGGGTATCCGACCAGAGCATCGCGACCGTATTTTCGAGCCATTTTTCACGACGAAACCCGGCGTTTCTGGTACGGGCTTGGGGCTCTCAGTCAGCTACGGCATTGTTGAGCGACACCGTGGCACGATAACCGTCGACAGCACGATCGGCGTTGGCACGACATTCACAGTGGGCTTGCCGTTCGCGAAGGCCCCTGGCGCGGCGAGCAGCTCGCGCCAGGGGCCGCGGTCGCGGCAGTCAACACGGGGGTCCTGAACCATGGCCGGTGAGCGAATCCTGGTCGTCGATGACGAGCCCACTGTGCTCGATGCGTGCGCGCGAGCGCTCGCGCGCCGCCGCTACGAGGTGCACACCGCGGCTGGCGGCGCCGAAGCGATGAGCCGTCTCGATCGTGAGCGTTTTGACCTGCTCTTGACCGACATCAAGATGCCGGACGTCAGCGGCCTGGAGCTGGTGGATTATGCGCGCGAAATCGACCCAGACCTGCCATGCGTCGTGCTCACGGGTCACGGCACGTTGGACACAGCGATTGACTCGATCAGGGTCGGGGTGAGCGGGTTCGTCGTGAAGCCTTTTACGTTGCAAGAGCTCATGCGGGCAGTCGACGTTCCGCTCGAAAAGGCGCGCTTAGCCCGCGAAAACATCCGACTGAAGGCGCTGGTGCCTCTGTTCAAGGTCAGCCATACGCTCGAGCAAGGGCATGACTTCGAGGCGTTGCACGAAGCCATGCTCACCGCGGCGCGCGACGGCATCAAGGCGGACGCCTGTCGACTGGTGCTGGCGCCAGGGAACGCCCCGTTTCTGGAAACGCCGATCGCGGTTGCTTTGCCGGGCAGTGATGCAGCGCACGATCCGCTCACCCGTGTGACGGCCGCGGCGTCTGAGTGGTGGCTGACGGTCGCGCGCTATTTCGAGATCAGCACGGAGCCGCTCATCGTGGCTGGTCCGGGCACTCGCGAGGGCACGCTGGTTGGAGCGCCCGACGGCCGCCCCGGCGATGCGCCGGAGGCAGCAATTGCAGCGCTCGAGCGAGCGGGATTGCGCGAGGGCATTGTGGTGGGACTGATCGCCAGTGGTCAAGTGCTTGGCGCTCTTCTCATCCACCAGGCGCCTCGATCCACGACTCACCCCGATGTTGCCGCTCGATCCAATGAGAGCGACCGCGAATGGCTCGGCATTCTCGGCACACTGGCTGGCGCGGCGCTCATGCGCGCACGGCTGGTGAGCGACCGTGCCGCCTCAGAGGAGCGGCTCCAGATCCTGTTTGAAGCCGCTGCATGCGGCCTACTGTCCATCGATACCACGGGTCAGGTCACGCAAGCCAACCCGATGGCCGAGAACATCCTGGGGCGGACACCCGGGCAAATGCACGGACGTGCGTTAGCCGACGTATTCCGAGCGGTGCGGGACGATGGTCCGGAAGTGCAGGAGGAGGAGTACCCGGCGATCGCCGCGTTCCGGTCAGCACAACCTGTGCGAGGCGTGATCATGCAGATCAGCCGGCCGGATGGCCAGCGGCGCTGGCTACAGACTGATGCGGCGCCGGTGCTGACACCCGACGGGACTCTGGTCCAGGTTGTGCTCAGCTTCGTCGATGTGACGGACCACAAGGTGGCCGAGGAGCAGCGACTCGAGCTTGCTCGTGAGCAAGCCGCCCGCGGCGAGGCGGAGGAAGCTGTGCGCGCCCGCGACGAGTTCTTATCCGTCGCAGCTCACGAGTTGAAAACTCCGATAGCCAGTATGCGGCTGGCCGCGCAACTTCTTCTGCGAACCCTGGAAACGGAGCCCTCGCCGCAGCCAGAACGGCTTGGCAAGCTGTCCGAAATGGTGGTTGAACAATCCTCCAGGATGTCACGCCTGGTGGGGCAGCTTCTGGATATGTCACGAGTCGACGCCGGCAAACTCAAGCTCGATTACGCGGAGACGGACATTGTGGCGCTTGTCGAGGCTGTGGCATTGACGCCGCGCACTCCGTCAGACAACCACACGATCGTCGTGCACTCGCCATCAAGACCGGTGCACGTGCTCATCGATCCGCTGCGAATCGAGCAGGTGCTCTGGAATCTAACGGACAATGCCATCAAATACAGTCCATTCGGCGGAGTCATTGACATCTCGGTGACGCAGCCATTCCGCGACTGGGTGCGGCTGGAGGTGCGCGATCGCGGACTTGGAATCGCTCCCGACAAGCTACGCCATGTATTCGAGCGGTTTTACCAGGCCAACGACACCAACCAGATACACAACGTGGCCGGGCTGGGACTCGGGCTCTACATCAGCCGCCAGATCGTGGAACTGCACGGCGGTGATATCAGCTTGGAAAGCCCGCCCGACGGCGGAACGAGGGTGATCGTGAATCTGCCCGCGGAGCTCGAACATCCCAACAGTGCTTAGCCCAAGCCAATTCGCGACCTGATCGAAATGGCGCTCAGCGACCACGGGTACGACGTTCAGCCGGCACCGAATGGGGCAGCGGCGCTCGAGGTGATACGCGGCACGCACCCGAGCGTCATCTTAGTGGACATGTGTATGCCGGTTATGGACGGCTGGGAATTCGCGCGCGTGTATCGCGAGCTGCGCGGACCGCATGTGCCAATCATCGTCCTGACCGTTGCGCGGGACGCTGGGGCACGAGCGGCTGAGATCAATGCCGACGGGTTTCTCGGCAAGCCGTTCGACATCGACGAGCTCCTCGTCCTCGTGGCGCAACATGCCTCGCCCCAGGGCGAGCCAAATTGAGTTAGATTGAGCGTCCCACGACAGGCCCCGTTAGATTGACTGGTGACGAGACGACGTTTCGTCGACGTCGGGTGGGCCCATACGGCGTAGGTAACGGTGAGATGCTCGAGGTCTTACACGCGGTCGTGCGAATCCTCGTCGGCTGGTTTGGCGTATCGTTTATCGTAGGAGGGCTCTGGATTGTCGCTGCCACATCAATGCGTCGGATGACCAAGTCAGACGTGATTGTGGCGGGGGTTCTGATGCTGATCGGTGCCGCGTTCGTGTGGGCAGCGCTCAACCTGGTGTGATCTAGCGCCGCCTTGCGGTGCTATCTACTGGCTGGAGCAGCTTCGAGCGGCGTTCGACAGCCGCATCTCGCCAACCAGTACGTTCCACAGACACGGCAACTGCTCGAGGCAGGTGTAATGCAGGAACCATCCGACCCGCGTAAACCGCGCGCCGCTTCCCGATGTCGTGCGAAAGGTCAACAGATCGATCGGATCGTCGAATTCAGAACGTGCGCGACGCCGCTCGAGTATGGGTCGACCGGAATCGAGGACGATGGCTACCGCCAACAGGACAAGTAGGGGTAGGAGCGAGACCAGCAAGATTCCAGCGACGAGGGATTCCACGTACACGGGCAGCGGCTTGCGCGTCACGCTGCCATCTCGCGGGCATGCGCGGACAGCCATGTCGGGCCGAGGCCGAGAAGGGCAGTCTGCACGCCAGAAGGGTGGGCCGCCACGTGTTCGCGGCCGGTGGTTGCGGCGTTGCTTAACGGTTGCGGAATCGACATGTGGGGGTGCGAAAGTCGGCCGGGACGGTGCATCCGCCGGCGGCATGATGTTCCACGAATATCGAGTACCTGTTGCTTCTATTCAGCCTGATCCGTTCGGCCGTGCGCGATCGCGAGGCGCTCGTCGCCGAAAATCTCCTGCTGCGTCATCAACTTGTGGTACTGACCCGGCCGACCAGGAAGCGACCTCGTCTCCGCTTGCGCGACAAGCTCTTCTGGGTCGTGGTCCGCGCTCTTCACAGTGACTGGCGCCGACACCTGGTCGTGGTTCGGCCCGAGAGCGTTATCCGCTGGCATCGCCAGGCCTGAGGCCTGGCGTGTGTTCTCGCGCTGGCGCTCCCGCGGGCCGCTGGGCCGCCCACGCTTGAGCGAGGAGGTGCGGGAACTGATCGCCACGATGGCGCGGGGGCCATGTGATCGAAGCCACGCCCTGGGGCCGCTCGCCACGCGATCTGCTGCGTGATCGCGACGCGGTCTACGGACGCGACTTCCACCAACGCGCCCGGCGCATCGGCATCGACGCCATCGCCACCCCGATTCACGCGCCAAAGGCGAATGCAGTCGCGGAACGGGTGATCGGGACCCTTCGCCGCGAGTGCCTGGATCACCTGATCATCCTCGACGAGCAGCACCTGGCGACGATGCTGACTGAGTTTGTCGCGTACTACAACACAGAGCGGCCCCACCGGACGCTGCGCCTGGAGACGCCGGAGCCGGCGCCGCGCGCTCTCGAGGGGACAGTGCGATCCCGGCCCGTGCTCGGCGGTCTGCACCACGTGTACGAGCGGGCGGCCTGATCCCTCGCGGAGTTTCGCGCCCCACACCGCTCTCCTCGAAGTCAGAAACGTGTCGCGGGTGTTCGGTAGCGGGTCCAACTCCATGTCGCACTCGATCAGTTCTCGTTGATGGTGGGTAACGATGTCCCATCGTTTACCACCATTGCCGGCGCAAGTGGGAGTGGCAAGACGACCCTGGCGCGTCTACTTCTGGGCTTCACTCAGCCGACGTCCGGCGAGATTCGGTATCGAGGCAACAATCTCTGGAAGATGGCACGTGGCGACTGGTTGGAGTTTCGCCACGAAGTCCAGGCCATCTTTCAGGATCCATTCGAGGTGTTCAATCCGTTCAATAAGGTCGATCACCTGCTGACGGTGCCGGTCGCCAAGTTTCCACGCGCCAGATCGAAAGCCCAGACCCGAAGCAAGATCGAGGAAGCGCTGGTCACGGTAGGTTTGCGTCCGGAAGAGACGCTGGGACGCTACCCGCATCAGTTGAGCGGTGGTCAGCGTCAGCGTCTGACGGTAGCCCGCGCGCTTCTGCTGCAGCCGCGGCTGATTATTGCCGACGAGCCGATGTCGATGGTCGACGCGTCGCTCAGGGCCACCATTCTCGAGAGCCTGAAAAAGCTGCACACGGGACTTTGGCATTTCATTTCTGTACATCACGCACGACCTGACGACCGCGTACCAGATCTGTGACAACATTATTGTTCTGTATCGTGGCTGCGTCGCTGAGGTGGGTGACGTGGACCTGGTGATAAAGAATCCCCAGCACCCGGATTCGCGACTGTTGATCTCGTCGATACCAACGCCCGACGTCGATGACCGCTGGGATGACGACGATCAGTCGCTTGCCACCCGAGTCGAGGCAGGCCGTCCGATGATGCGTGGCTGTCGGTTCGCCGACCGTTGCCCGGCCGTCATGCCGATGTGCTCTGGGACGGTTCCGCCACTGTATCGCACAATGATCGGCGCGCGGCGGCGTGCTTCTTCTACAGGGACATGCCCACCATCGGCGGCGCCAACATGGATCAAGTGTTAGCGCCCTCGTACCCGGCGCCGCTAGAGTGATAGCGCTGCCCTGACTGGCCGGCCGATCGCAGCGTCGGCCGCGCAGCTGGCCCGAGCTCGTATCCGACGGCAGCTGTGCGTTTCAGCCGATTCAGTTTGCGAGTGTCCCGCCGCCGGTTGTCCTCATCGCGTGTTGTTGGCCAGCCACCCAGTCCGCGTACTGCGCGCCAAGACCCTATGCCGCGCGAAGACGGCGCGGTGCTCGAACCCGAGCGGAGAGTGGGCGGTTAGCCGGCTGGGTCGGCTGTCTCCAACGGAGGAGAGATCGCGCGGCGGTCTTCGATTCTCGGCAGCCCGTTGGCGGGAGTGGCGGCATTGGCGGTGCCTTTCTCGAGATAGTCGCCGATCTGACCTAGCAGCTTCGTAAACTCCATGGGAATGACGAACGTACTGCTCGCGCTCGAGCCGATGGCTTTCAGGCCTTCGATCACCTGGATGGTCATCGTTTTTGCGTCGACTAATTGGGCGGCGGAGAAGACGGTCTGAAGGGCTTGCGCGTAGCCTTCGGCCTGCAGGATGTTGGCCTGCTTGCCGCCTTCGGCTCGCAATACCTGGGCCTGGCGTTCGCCTTCGGCCACGGTGATCGTGGCCTGGCGCTTGCCTTCGGCTTCGGTCACTGCGGCGCGGCGAGTACGCTCGGCGGACATCTGACGATTCATCGCCTCCTGCACCTCGCGAGGCGGGACGACCTCGCGGATCTCGACGGCCGTCACTTTGACACCCCAGCGTTCGGTGACCTCGTCGAGTTTGCGGCGCAGGTCCTCGTTGATCTGCTCGCGCTTGGCCAGCACGTCATCCAGCGAGATGTCGCCGATGACTGCGCGCAGGGTCGTCGCGGCGATGCCCTGCGATGCACTGGCGAAGTTGGTGACCGCCACCACGCTGGCGACCGCGTCGATGACCTGGCGATAGACCAGGAAATCGATCTGGATCGGCACGTTGTCCTTGGTGATACACGACTGGTGCGGCACTTCGATGAACAATTCGCGCAGGTCAACCCAGACCGGTCGATCGACAAACGGGATCAGGAGAATGGGTCCGGGGCCACGCTCGCCGATGCACTTGCCCAGTCGGAAGACGACAATCCGCTTGTACTCGCGGACAACGCGAATCGATTGACTGAGGACTCCACCAAGCAGGCCCACCAGGACCAGCAACACAACAATATTGGCGATCAGCGCAGCGTCCATCAGATGTCTCCTTTGCGTTCGGACGAACCAAGGCCATCGGCGGGCTCGACTTCCAGCACCAGTCCTTTGCGGCTGACCACGCGGACACACTGTCCGGGGTCCATGTGACCGTCACGCAGATGGGCGGACCATGCTTGACCTGCGACATGGACTGTGCCGTCAGGGTCCAGTGACGTGGAGGACACGCCTGTCGCTCCGCTGAGCAGTTGGGAACCGGTGATCGGCGCCCGTCCGGCAATTCGCAGCGCGGTCCGCACCACTAGCACACTGAACAGCAAGCCCATGGCGACGGCGGCGGCCAGCACCGGTGTAGCGACCGAGACGTCCGGCAATGTGGGTGAGTGTGGGCCCGGCGGCGAATACAGCAGCAGCGAGCCGAGCACGAAGCACACCAGCCCGGCGATGCTGAGCCCACCATGGGCGGCCGCCTTGACGTCCACGATGAACAGCGCCGCGGCGGCCAAGATCAGGACCACGCCACCCCAGTTCATCGGCAGCGTCGCGAAGCCTACAAATGCCAGCACAAGGCAGAGGACCCCGCTGACACCGGGCAGCAGTGCGCCTGGATGGAACAACTCGATCAGTATGGCGAAGAAGCCAATCGTCATCAGCAGGTAGGCGATGTTGGGATCGAAGACCTTCTGGGCAATGCGCTCGATGGGCTCCATCTCGATGTATGCGATCGGGGCGTTGGCTACCTGGATCGTGAGCGGGCCCGCGGTGGTGGTCACGCTCCGACCCTCCACGTCGCGCAGCAAGATGCTCAGGTTGGGCTCGAGCAGATCCGCCACGTGCTGGTCCACTGCCTGGTCGGCGGCGAGGGACACGCTCTGGCGTACGGCATCCTGGACCCACGCGTCATTTCGGCCGCGCTGGCGGGCGATACCCGCGATATACGCGGCGGCATCATTGGTGATTTTGTCGCGCAGATCGCCTGGAATATTTTCGCCGCCACCTTCGATCGGATGAGCCGCACCGATATTGGTGCCGGGTGCCATCGCGACGACATTCGCAGCCTCCGCGACGAACACGCCGGCGGACGCGGCCCGCGCGCCGGGTGGCCACACGTATGCCACTGAGGGTACGGGACTGTTCAACAGGTCCTGCACCATCTGACGCATCGAGGTGTCCAGGCCACCGGGGGTGTCGATGGTCAGGACCAACAGGCTGGCGTGCTGGTCGTTTGCAGCCACTACGACGCGGTGGACGTATTCGGCCGTGACGGGGTCAACGCTGCCATCGAGGTGGGCCACGATCACGGCCGGCGGGGATGGCCGTGCAGCCTGTGCGGCGGCCGGTCGGGGCACGAACGAAACCGTCAGCCACATAAGGGCCAGCAAGGCGATCGCGGCTGTCAGCCAGATGCCAGGAGTGGGGATCGCCTGATGAGCGATGCACCGCCCGCGCGAGGTTCCGTCTGCCGCGAGTGTCATTGCGGCGTCCGTTCTGAGGGTCCCGCAGCTTACTGTACCGCCCCACCGGCGTGCCGCGCGAGGAAGCTCGAGAGCGCCGAGGCGTGTGTGGACCACGAGCGTGTGGTCCTAACGTCGACGAGGCGGGCGCTGCATATGAAGAGGCCCTAGCGCTGTGAGGCGGCAAAACCCCGGCGAGTGTAGATCGGCTCTCTGGCGCTTCCAGCAGCAGGACTTCCAAGCGTGCGTGCTCCTTCACCGAACGTGGTGGCGGCGCTGGCAGATTGATGCGCCTCCGGCAGCTGTCGCCTCGCGCTCGACGAGCGCGTGGGTTTCTCCACCCGAGTGCAACCCGGTCCTAACGACCCGCCGACGCAGGCGTGTCAACTTGCTAGCATTGGGCGCCGCGGCCGCACCGGGTGGAGAGGCGGCGGTTGCGATTTGAAACGGGGGCACTATGACCGTACGACGCGTTCCGGCATTTCTGGCGTTTCTCGCCGTCTTCGCGCTCATGTCGCCCGGCGGCGCCGCCGCCCAGACGCCACCCGGACCGCCACCGCTCCCGCCGCTGCCGTCCGCGGCGCGGGTCTGCCCGCCGGGTGGACCGCCGACGGTGGCCCGCTGCCATGCCCTGGTGCCTACCGACGGCGTGCGGCCCTTCGCGGCCGCTAGTCCATATGGCATGTCGCCGGACCAGATCAAGACCGCCTACGGCTTCTCTAAGGATCCTGCCGCCGGGGCCGGCTGGACCATCGCCATCGTGGACGCCTACCACAGCCCCACCGCCCAAACCGACCTGAGCACCTTCAGCCAGCAGTACGGCCTGCCGCCCTGTACTACCGCCAATGGCTGCTTCCGCCAGTTCGACCAGCGCGGCAATCTTGGCGGCGCAGCAACGGTGGACGAAGGGTGGGCGCTCGAGATCGCGCTTGACGTGCAGTGGGCGCACGCAATCGCGCCCGCCGCCCGGGTCCTGCTCGTCGAGGCGGACAACAATAGCTTTTCGAACCTCCTCGCGGCGGTTGACTTCGCCAAGGCCAACGCTCAGTACGTGTCGCTGAGTTGGGGCGCGGGTGAGTTCGCCACGCAGACCTTTTACGACTCGCGCTTCCTGCAGGCAGGGGTGAGCTTCTTTGCGTCATCCGGCGACTCCGGCTTGCCGGCCTCATACCCCTCCGCGTCACCCAACGTCATTTCCGTCGGCGGGACGCACCTACCGTTCGACACGACCACGCTCACGCTGGTGGTCAACCCCGATGGCACTCTCACCGAGACCGGCTGGAGCGGTAGTGGTGGCGGCTGCAGTCGCTTCGAGAAGGCGACCACCGCACAGGCTGCCTTCAGCCAGTACGCACAGGTGAAGTGCCGGGGCAAGCGGGCGACGCCGGACGTGTCACTTGACGCCGATCCCAATTCGGGCGTCTCTGTCTATAACGGAACGCCCTACGCCGGCCAGATCGGCTGGTGGAAGGTGGGTGGCACGAGCGCCAGCGCGCCCATGTGGGCCGCTCGGTCAGCGGTGGCGGGCGCGGTGGTGAATGCGACCTACGTGTACGGCGAGAGCATCGCCTACCGCGACATCACCGCGGGCAATAACGGCGCTAGCGCTCTGCCCGGCTATGACCTGGTGACCGGTCGGGGCAGCTGGATCGGCGCGAGCCCCTAGCACACGCCGGCCCAGCCTAAAAGCCCCGTCTGGCTGGATGGCCCTCCGGCGACGGATTGTCGGGCCATCCCTCCTTGGGGCGGAAGGTCCTGAGGCTCGCTGCCGCTTCGATGAGTGTGCCGTCGACGGTGAAGTTGTTATCGCTCGGCAGCCCCTAGACCTGCCGCTGCCGCCTGGCGCACGACCTCGTCGAAGAAAAACAATGCGCGACGCTGCGCCGCGGTAGTCGTT
>DASXRR010000434.1:0-3183 GCA_036506475.1 Chloroflexota bacterium | reverse complement strand
GGTGGGGTGAAAGCCCTGGTCACTGGCGGTGCGGTCCTGGCAATTCCATGAATAACTCAGGTTGCTTGCCAGCCCCACACCCAGCTGACCTGTTGGTATCCCCGCCACATGGCCAGTATCGCGACGCGGGTGACGCGCAGTCAGTGAAGCCGCTCACACTTGAGGCGCGAGATTTCAATGGACTCGACAGTCTGCCGAGTGCTGTCGTTGCGTCCGCCACCGGCACGGCTGTCCCCTGCTTCTCTTCAGAGAAGAACACTTATGTCCCGCGCGGCACGCGCGATGACGGCGGCGTGCGCTTCGCGACCGTCGACGTCGAACTAGCTGGCGCGGGCTTGTTGCTGCCTGGCGATGTAGGCGGCGGCTTCGGCCCGGCGGGCCAGTTGGAGCTTCTTGAGCAGGCTGCTGACGTAGGTCTTAACCGTGTGCTCGCTCAAGAACAGCTGCGCGCCGATTTCACGGTTCGTCTTGCCCTCGGCAATCAGCGGCAGGATCTTGCGTTCCTGCTCGGACAATCGGCCCGACGCATCACCACCCGAGGCCGTCCCGCGCATCCAGCGCAGCACCGTGTCCGTCACGGCCGGGTCAAGCAAGGACCCACCCGCCGCCGCGGTCTCAACCGCCGCGATCAGGCGCTCAGGTTCGCTCTGCTTCAACAAGTAGCCACTCGCTCCAGCGAGGATCGCGGCGACCACAGCGTCTTCGTCGGCGAACGACGTGAGCATGACGACGCGCGTGGTCGGATTGTCCGATCGGATCTGTCGACAGGCGTCCACACCGCTGCCGTCCGGCAAGCGGACGTCCATGATTACGACATCGGGTCGGTGCTCACGCGCCGTGGCAATTGCCGCGGCCGCGGTTTCGGCCTCAGCGACGACTGCAAAGTGTCGCAAATTTGCAAACAAGCTCGTGAGACCCAGTCGCACAAGCCAGTGGTCATCGACCACTTGCAGGCGTATTAGCCCCTCAGTCATCGCCACCTCTGCCCACGACGACGATCCCGTCCTATCGTCGCGGGAGTTTCGGTCAGTCTTATCGGGAGTCTATGCAGTCGGTCGGCCGCAAACTGACGGCCAGGCAACACATTCCCCCGGCAGTTAGGTAACCAGCGCGTGAGAAATGTCCCCGTTTGGCGAGGTTCCGGCCACCTGAATGCAGGGCCCACGGACCACCGATTGAGCGAAATTGAGTATGGCTGTTTGGCCTTTGCCTAGGCTTTCAGTAGGCCTCATGCCATCGCGACAGCCCCACCTCGCCACACAACATCACCGCCTAGCGCATGCGTCACCAGACGATTCGACGAGCGCCCGTATACGTCGAACCCGAGTATCGGCAGTAAAGTCGAGCACTCAGATGGGTCGACTGGACGACGTAGCCGCCGCCATCGTTGGCGTCGACCTCGACGGCAACGTCGTTGTTTGGAATAGCGCTGCTGAAAGCCTCTTTGGGTGGCCACAACACGAGGTCGTTGGTCGTGCGCCGCCGATCGTGCCGCGCCAGCTGCGCCAGGAGTGGCGCTTGCAGATGCGCCAGGTGATCGACGGCGGACGAAGCTCTGACGCCGCCGAGACCCAGCGACTCGATCGCACGGGGCGACTTATCCCGGTGCTGCGATCGTCGGCGCCGCTGCGCAGTCCGAACGGCGAGGTGATCGGTGTGCTCGACACGCTCACCGACATCACCGCCCACAACCAGCTCGCCGACGAATCGCGGGCCCTGACCCAGGTTCGAGAGCGCGAGCTCATCGCGATGGACCTGCACGACGGCTTGATCCAGTCGTTGTATGCGCTGGCATTGCACCTGGCGGCCCAGGAACGTGCCGAGGGGCTCGACGTCGACGCTGCACGCGAGGTACTACGGCGCTCGCGCGTGGAGATCGAGCGCGTCGTCGAAGAAGCGCGCAGCTACCTGTTCGACCTGCGCGCGCGCGGGTTTGCCCCGCGCGATCTGGTCTCGGGGCTACGCCTGCTGGTCGACGGGTTGCGCCTCAACTCGGCCATCGCACCCACGCTGGAGCTCGATCCGCAAGTGAACGAGCTGCTCGAGCCTGAGGTGCGTGGCCACCTGCTGTACGTGGCTCGCGAAGCGGTCTCGAATATCCTGCGCCATGCCGAAGCTAGCGCTGCGTCGCTCGAGGTGTCCGTCAGCGACGAACGAGTATGCCTGGTGATTGTCGACAACGGGCGCGGCTTTGAGTCGTCAGCGCGCCCCAAACGGGATCATCGCGGACTGCACAACATGGCCTCGCGCGCTCGGCTGGTTGGCGGCCGGCTCGATATCGGCCATCCCGAGGCGGGCGGTACGCGCATCACGCTGGAGATACCCATCCGACGGCGCACTTCGCCCGACGTGGGCTGACGATCACGCTGTCGGGCACACCGTCAGAAGCCTGCGCGGCGAACGCGGTTCAGGCGTGCTGCCAGCCCTGGTGATCGAGGCTGGCGGCGCTGACGGTGAGCACGACCTCGGTCGGTCGGACGGGCTTCTCACCCCGATCGGGTACCGACAGGATGAACTGGTAGGGCACGTACAGGTCGCGCGCCCGAGGTCGCGCGAGCAGGAAGTCATTGGGCCGGACTTCTTTGACGTTGCCGATGTTTTCGCCGTCGACGCCGATGACGTCCATGCCGATAGCGATCTGGCCAGCGCCCGGACTACTGGCGTGCAGGATCTCGCCCGGTTCGGGCTTGCCTGATGATGCAGACATAGTGTGCGCTTTGGCCGAGATTGTCACCGCGCGGCCGCACTATTGGCAACCTTCGGCCACCCTTTGGCCACCTTCAGCCGTCATCGTCGCCTCCTTTGGTTCCGCCTGCTGGGTGGTCTATGACCCGTCTTGCTGGTGCTTGTCAAGGCGAGCCGCTCTAGCGCGGGCGGGTGAGGATCGCCTGGGCTTCTTGGACCTGATGACTGGCCGCCCAGGCACCCGAGCGACCGGGCAGCGCCCGCCACTGACCGCCCGATTGACTGTTGAAGCTGACGCGAAACTGCGCACCGAAGTCGATCGCCAGGCCGATGCGATACGCGTCGTCGGAGCCCTGATTGAGCGACGTCCAGATGTACGTATGTCGAATCGGCGATGGGTGGTGTGGGTCGATGTACGACTCGCCCATGCCAGCCAGGCATGGCCCGACGGCATCACACGCGATGGGCTGGCCAGCGTGGTCACCGAAGTCCCAGGCG
>DASXRR010000433.1:0-22982 GCA_036506475.1 Chloroflexota bacterium | reverse complement strand
CGAATGGCCTTGAATTCAGGCAGCTGATTGGGTTTCAGGCCACCGTACTTCTCGATGACCTTGGCTTCGTCGTACAGGATGGTGTCCGAGATGCCGCGCCGCGACGTGAGCACCTGGACGTGTGGATTGACCAGCTGCAGCAGATCGTTGTCGCCGGTCAGAATGATCGCATCCAGGCCCAGGGCCACGGCTCTGACTGCCAGCGAGCCGATCACATCGTCCGCCTCGTAGCCCTCGACCTCGTACAGCGGGACGCCCATCGCGTCGAGGACCTTGCGGCTCAGGGTGATCTGCTCGCGCAGGCCCTGCGGTGCCGCCGTGCGGGTGCCTTTGTACGCCGAGTACTCGGCGAGTCGATGGACAGGCCGACTCATGTCGAAGGACGCCGCCAGTCCACGCGGTTTGAGGTCCTCGAGTGCCTTGAGCAGCATGCTGGTGAAGGCGAAGACACCAGTCGTCAGCTCGCCCTTCGCATTGGTCAGCGGCCGCGTCTCCTGCAATGCGTAGAAGCCGCGATAGACGAGCGAATGCCCGTCGATGAGCATGACCCGATCAGGCATCGTTCAGACTCCAGCCGCTCTCGCCGATGCGCACGTCAACCGAGCCGATGCGCTCCGCAAGTTTGCGCTCGTTGCGCTCGAGCGTGTCGCCAAACGACTCGGAGTCCAGCGCATCGGTCCACATCACCAGCGCATCTTCGCCATTGTCGCTGTAGTAGCGCCGCCGCACGCCCATCTCTTTGAAGGTGTACTTGCGATACAGGTTCTGGGCGACCGCGTTGCTGGCCCGAACCTCGAGCGTCATCCAGCGCGCGCCGATCTCCATGCCGCGATGGATCAATGCCACCAGCAACAGCTCACCCACACCGCGACCGCGCAGTTCAGGATGCGAGGCGATCGTCGTGACGTGCGCCTCGTCAGTCATGACCCAGATGCCGGCGTAGCCGACGATGCTGTGCAGCTCTTCCTCCATCTCCGGCGACGGCGGCGGATCAGGCGGCCGCAACAGGCGGCCGAGACGACCGAGGAGGGCGCCGCCTGCTTGGCTCGAGCGTTGATCAGCGCGCGCACTCGGGCGCGGCTCGGGTGGCCGCTCCAGCTGTCGCACCACGATGTAGTGCGCCATCCGATTCTCCTGGATCTCGCGCCGATAGGCGTTTTGCGGCCACGGCTGCGGAAAGGACAGGCGTTCGATCGCGCTCACCGCCGGGATGTGCTCCACGCGCATGGGCTCGACGACAAAGGCGGTGGCGACTTTCACAGTGGCAAGAGTGTACCCCTGAGGGTTCGGCGTTTTCCGAGTTCAGGAGATGTAAACAGCGTCGACTGCGCGCGGGTTGCCAGGGTCGCCGGAGCGCATCCGCGCCACGGCCAGCTCGGCCAGAAATCCTGCCCGCCTCAGACTCCCCGCGGGCGGAGCAACCCGTACGTGCCGCATGTCGGCCAACGCGGTCCGCGCCTCAAGCGTCAGCTCACCGATCACGAGCGTCGGCACCACCAGCAGTGTCATAAGTTGGTCCAGTGTCGCCAGCCGCGGCGCCTCAACACAGAGGTCGGCCCCGTACAGCGCGGTAGCCATGCGGGCACGCCCCGCTTCCAGTACCACCCTCACGGGCAGGTCGGTCCCGCTGGCGGAATGGGCCATGGCGTCGAGCGTGGACACGCCCCACAGCGGGACGCCCAACCCCGCGGCCAGGCCTTTGGCCACACTCAGGGCCACGCGCACGCCCGTGAAGCTGCCCGGACCTGTGGCCACCGCCACGCCGGTGAGGTCCGTCGGCGTCTTGCCGATGCGGTGGAGTGCCGCCTCGGCCTCGACCAGGAGCCTGGTGGAGTGCTCGCGCCCGGCCAGCCAGGTCGTCTCCGACAGGACTTGCTCGCCGTCATGGACGGCGACACTGGCGATGCGCGTCGACGTGTCCAGTGCCAGCAGCAGCGTCACTTTGGGGTTGCCGCGGCCAGCCGCTCCTCGTCGGTAACCAGCGTCACTGTCCGCGCATCATTGCCGTCCACGGCGAACGTCAGCAGCACGCCCTCGTGAAGCCCTGGCGGCAGTCGCTCGGCCCACTCGACGGCTGCGACCCCGTCGGCAAACAGATGCTCCTCGAGATCGCCGAGCAGGGCAGGCTCGATGTGCTCGAGTCGATACAGGTCGATGTGGTACAGCCTCAAGCGTCCGCGGTACTGGGTCTCGATGACGAACGTCGGACTGGTGACTGGGGTTGGGACGTCCAGACCACGCGCGAGACCCTGGACGAACGTCGTCTTGCCCGCGCCGAAGGGGCCTTCGAGCAGAAAGCGATCGCCTGCGAGTGCCGCTCGGCCGAGTGCCTCACCGAATGCGCGCATGTCCTCGGCGGTGGGAATGTGGCGGACGACCTCGATCAAACCGGGCCCTGCGGGCCGGAGCCGACTGCTGGATTCTCGGCAGCGCGCGAGTGATTGGCCACGATCTCGGCGAACACCAGCGCGTTGGGCACCAATACCTGGACATTTTCGACGGTGCGCAGGGTGGTCGTGCGCACGCCGATGTTCTCGACCACGCCCACTTGATCTTTGATGCGAATGGTGTCGCCAACGCGGAACGGTCGCTCGAGCAGCAGATAGACGCCGCTGAAGAAGTTCTTCAGGATGTCCTGAATGGCCAGACTGAAGGCCAGCCCGACAGCGCCGACGACGGTCACGAGCCCGGCGGCGTTGGCGCCGAGGATGCCCAGCATAAAGACGGTGCCTACAACCACGATGGCAATCGACAGTCCGCGTCGGACCAGGATCTGCGTTCCCGTGTCCACGCGCGCCCGGCGCATGGCGCTCACGACCGAACCTTGCGCGATGCGCAACGCTACCAACGTGGCCAGGATGACCAGCAGCGCCTGCACGACTGCGGGCCACTGCATGGCCAGCCAGTCCTGGATGGTCGGCAAGTCAGGCGCCTGCTGCGGGGTGGCCGTCGGGACGGCCTGAAGAGCCAGGACGAGCCTCACGCTGGCCAGTCTAACGTTCCACCCTCCGGCGACCGTGCTCGTCGGGTTCCATCCGAAACCCTTCCGACTCCGGACGGCGCGCGCAGCGCGAGAACATCGACAAGCCCGGCGACAGACGGCCAGGGCAGCCTGCCGTAAACGTCGATTCCTGAAAACCCTATCGGCCGGAATGCGCGCGCAGCGCGAGGATGTGGATGGGTCTCAGCGACAGACGCCCAGAACTGTGTGCCAGTCGCGCGAGAAGAGTGGCTACGCCGCGGAGTTGCGTTCGGGCGCTTGCTGCGCCATGAGCAGTCGGGCTTCTTCGCCGACGCCCAGGTCCTCACAATCGCGATACGTCGAATAGAGGGCCTTGTTCACGAGGCGCATGTGCCAGTCGCCACCGTCGGCAACCTTGACCATGTCACGCCGCTGCCGCTGTAGGTGCGACAGGCGCATCAGAAAGTGCAGCTGAGGCGGAGAATAGGATTTGAGGTTACTACCGGCGCCCTGGGGGAGCCGCGGCAGAATGTTGCGGGCATTGGTTTGCTCGGCTTTCATACCTTCTCCTCCTTGTGCGTTTTCTGACTCAGTTGGGTTCACGCCTGTTCTTGCGCCTCTAGGGACAGTGTACCAGCGGATGAGCCTTTCTCCGCGTCAAGTTTCGTGACGGGGAAAGATGGGCGCATCATAGGGCCGAGCCTGACGTTGCACAAGATTTCGCCACGTCACAAACCCTTTAGCCGGCCGTCTGCGATCGATTGCGTACACTCCACTTTCAGACATTACGTTGGTTGCGACTTGGTTGGATGCGCATCTTTGGTGGTGCGCAGCAGCAGGAACGATAACCCAAGTATCGGCCGTTCTTTAGAGTTATGCAGTCCCCGGACGCGGACGTCGTTCCGTACCAGGTACGTACGTCGCGCCAGGCTAGATCAGCAGGAGCAGTTGTGAGCCGCAGATTGGTCGCGTTGGCCCTTACGCTAGTGCCACTTCTCGTGGCGTGTGGCCCAAATACCACGCCCGCCGCGCAACCTACTACCGCCAAACCCGCCGTAGCGACCCCCGCGAGCTCATCCGGCCAGGTCTCGGGCGGCTTGACCGCTATACCTAAACCGGCCCCGTCACCATCGGCGTCAGCGTCCGCCGTCGCGTCACCTGTTGCCCAAGGAGCGCCCGTGTCCACGAAAGCCAAACAGTTCTCGTCGCCGCCATCGATGCAGATCGATGTCAACAAGAAGTACACCGCGACTATTGAGACGTCAATGGGTTCGATGAGGGCGGACCTCTTTGCCAACGAAACACCGGCAACGGTCAACAACTTCGTCTTCCTGGCGCGTCAGGGTTACTACGACGGGTCGCCCTTTCATCGCATTATCAAAGACTTCATGGTGCAGACCGGCGATCCGGTCAATCGCAATGGAACCGGCGGTCCCGGCTATCGCTTCGCCGATGAACCAGTTAGCCGTAACTATGAACGTGGCACGCTAGCAATGGCCAACGCCGGTCCAAATACCAACGGAAGCCAGTTCTTCATCGTGCATGGTAGCTCGGTGAGCTTGCCCAAGAACTACACGATCTTCGGCAAGTTGACCGACGGACTTGACACATTGGACAAAATTGCCAACGTGGCGGTGGGTCCAGCGGCCGGCGGTGAGCGCAGCAAGCCGCAGAGTGAAATCACCATCAACACGGTGACGATCGGCGAAAGTTAACTCGCCAGCGCAGGCGTGACCTCGCGTACGCGCTCGACTATGCCGGGCAGCACCTCGAGCAGCCGATCGATGTCGGCGTCGGTGGTGCGCATGCCGGTCGTCAAGCGCAAGCTGCCGCGCGCTTGCCGATCGGGCAGGCGCAGCGCGCGCAGGACGTGCGAGATCTCGAGTGTGCCGGATGTACAGGCCGAGCCACTCGAAGCATAGATGCCTTCCTGGTCCAGGTTCAGCAGCAGCGACTCACCGTCGGCGTCTTCGATGGTGAAGCTGGCGCTGTTGGGCATGCGCTCCACGGGATGGCCGGTGAGCGCAGCCCCGCCAATGCCGTGCAAGACACCCGCGATCAACCGGTCGCGCAGTCGCGCCACGTGTGCCACGCGCTCTTCCTGCTCCCGATCGGCCAGCTCGAGCGCGGTGGACATACCGACGATGTAACCCACGTTTTCGGTCCCGGCCCGGATCCCACGCTCTTGCCCACCACCACTTATGAGGTGGACCAGCGGCGTGCCGCGGCGCACGAAGGACAGGCCAACGCCCTTGGGCGCATAGAACTTGTGGCCCGACAGCGCCAGCAAATCGACACCAAGCGCCTGGACATCAAGGGGTAGCAGGCCGCCGGCCTGCACGGCATCGGTGTGGAAGACGGTCAGCGGATTAGCCGCCTTGATGGCGCGACCGATCTCGGCAACGGGCTGGATCGTGCCAACCTCGTTGTTCGCGTACATGATCGACACCAGCGCGGTATCCGCTCGGACAGCCGCGGCAACGGCGTCTGGTGAAACACGGCCGAAGTCATCGACGTCGAGATAGGTCACCTCGAAGCCGAGATGCTGGCCGAGCCACTCACAGGCATGCAGCACGGCGTGATGCTCCACGCGTGAGGTGACCACGTGCCGAAATCCGCGCTGCTCTGACTGGGCCATGGCGACGCCTTTGATCGCCAGGTTGTCGCTCTCGCTGCCGCACCCAGTAAAGACGATCTCGTTGGCGCGACAGTTGAGCACCTGCGCGATGCGGTCGCGCGCGTCGTCGAGCGCGCGCCGAGCGCGCCGACCCAACGCGTAAACGCTGGACGGGTTGCCCCAATCATCCAGCCAGTACTGGCGCATCGCCTCGAACACACGTGGATCGACAGGCGTAGTCGCTGCGTTATCGAGGTACACCGCCATGGCGCCGTGATTTTACTCGGCAGCCTTCCAACTCAACGTCAGTTGTTCGAGCCGGCCCTGGTTCACGTCCAGTAAGGCAACGCTCGGCGGCCCCTTGCCCGGGAACGGCAAGCCCGTCGTGCCGACGTTCACGATGTACCGCCCCGTGGGTGTCATCGCCACCGTCGGGCCGGCCAGCAATTCGGCCGCCGCCTCAGCTGAAGCCTTGTGCCAGACGCGCGCAAAGTGGCTGTGGCCGAAGGCGGCGACGCGCGCATCCTGCCGCTCCATCTCGACCCAGGCTTCTTTGAACTGGCGAGCGATCTGGCCAGTGCTGACGGTGCGGGTCAGCCGCGCGTCGCCATGGGCCAGCAGCAGACCATCCACGCAGGCGCTGCGCGGCAGGCTGAGCACCCACTCGCGCGTCTCGGGTGCCACGCGATGTTGCCAATCGAGGTCACGGTTGCCCACAACGGCGACCGACGCCACGGCGCGGATGCGGCGCACGCATGCGTCCGAGTCACCTCGCCCGAGGTAGTCGCCGAGGAAGGCGAATCGACTCGCACCCGCCGTCGAAAGGACCTGCAGTGCCTCCTCGAGGGCAGGCAGATTGCCGTGCACATCGGCGACGAGACCCCAGACACTCACGGGCGTGTTACGAATCGTGCCTGATCCCGGATGTTTCGGCCATTTACAGTAGACCGGAATCGACTTTAAGCTAGCTAGCTAGATGGTCGTCCTGAGCGAGGCCCCCGCACGCGAGTCGGTAGGTCTCCTGGTTACCGATCCTCGACCGCCGTGCAGCGCCGTCATTGCCCGCCAATTTCCGATCTGGCCGTTCGCACCGCGCGTGATGCGTCTGCTGCTGCTGGTCGATCCTAATCAGCCGGGTATCGATCAGCGTGGGCTGCTGCGGGCAATGCAGCACTGCTGCATCGGCTCGGAAGCCGGCTCGCAGACAAACGCGGTACGTGCCGCGGTCAATGCCGCGCACTACGTTCTGCGCCACCACAACCATGAGGTGCTGCCGCAGGCGCAGGTCACCGCGTCGGCAGTGGTCGCCGCGATTCGAGGCAATGTCGCCTACGTGGCCATGGTCGGCGACGCGGCCGTGCTTGCCTGGCGCAACGGGCGATTGACGGGCCAACGGGCGCACGGCCGGATCGCTCGACCGCTCGGCCTCGACGCCGATCCGAGCGTCACGTTGTGGAGCACGCCACTGCGCTCGGGCGACCGGCTGATCCTGGCGTGTGGTGCGACATGGACGTCGGAAACTGACGAGCGGGTGCACGACATCCTCGGCTCCGGCGCCCAGGCTGACCTGGAGCACCGCCTCGCCGATGCGCTGGGTGGTGCAAGTGTGCTCGTCGACCATGCCGCCCGGCGTGCACCGCCGCAACAGGTGGTACCGCCGCCGGTGCCAGAGCCGCGACCCGTAAAGTCCAGAGCATCGTGGCGGCGGTGGCTCGCGCCGCTGCTGCCCCTCGCCCTGCTCACCATTGGCGCTACGGCCACGCTTGCGCCGTCGGGTCAGCCGCGTCACGTCACGTTGCGCCTGCAGGCCGAGTCCCTGCTGGCCGAAGCCGAAAACGTCGCCGATCTGGAGCAGGCGCACGCGCTCGCCACGAGCGCGCTCGGGGCCGCCCAACGCGCCGCGCAGCTCGATCCAGCAGCCGAGCCATCCGAGCTCATCCAGGGCATCATCCGCGCACTCGATTGGCTCGACCGCGTCTATCCAGTTCAGACACAGATGGTCGTGCGCCTGGGACCCACCGGCACCAATGTGGTCGACCTGGCGGTTGCCCAAGACCGACTCTTCACCCTCGACGTTGTCGAAAACGCAGTCCGTCGTTTCGCCGCATTCGAGACCGAGCAATGGCCGACTCAGGAGACGCTGGTCGTGCGCAAGGGCGCCGCGGTTGGCAGCCGCACGCTCGACACGCCGGTGGCGATACAGTACCTGCCCAGTCCACAAACTGGCGGCGGTTTCCTGACGATTGTCGATCGCGCGCGCATGGTTGCGCAGCTCCTGCCGAATGGGACGTTGACGATTCGCTCACTGCCCGGCAGCAGCGCCTGGCAGCGTATTGGCGCGCTGAGCGCAGACGCCGATGGCAACCTGTACGTGCTGGATAGTGGCGCCCGCAAACTGCTCGAATATCCGGTTGCGAGCCCACTGCTCGAGACGCACTCCGATCTGGAACGGGTCGTCGAAGTCCTGCCGCTGCATGACATTTACGTCCGCCTCGACGACGGCAGCGTGCGCCGCCTGGGGCGCGATGGCCAGGAGATGGACTTCGAAGTACGGCCGCCCGAGGGCCGCCTCAGCCGCGTGGCCGCGATGGCCTCAGACCAGCGCGGTGGCCTGTTTCTGGCCGACTCCGCGCATGGGCGCATCGTGCAGGTCGGTGCCGACGGCCAATTCGTGCGCCAGTTGCGCGACCCGGCGTTGGCCGGGCTACGCCAGGTGCACGCAAGCGCCGATGGCCAGCGCTTGTACGGGCTGGTGGCTACGGGCGTGCTCGCGGTCGACGTTCCCGACCTTTGACGCGCATCCTGGGCATCGAGACCAGTTGTGATGAAACGGCCGTCGCGATCGTGCGCGATGGCCGGCACATCGAGTCCAACATCGTCGCGTCGCAGACCGATCTCCATGCTCAGTACGGGGGTGTCGTTCCCGAACAAGCGTCACGGGCACACTTACGCGCGATCGTGCCCGCAATGGAGGCGGCGCTGGCCGAGGCTGACGCCGATTGGGACGATCTGGACGCCATCGCCGTTACCCACGGGCCCGGCCTGGCTGGCGCGCTGCTGGTCGGGTTGAACGTCGCGAAGGGTCTGTCGTTTGCGCGCTCAACGCCGCTGTTGGGCATCAACCACCTGGAGGGCCACGTGTACGCCAACTGGCTCGACACCTCGTCCGAGCCAAGCTTTCCACTGGTGGGGTTGATCGTCTCAGGCGGCCACAGCGACCTGGTGTTGAGTGATGGCCATGGGCAGTATCGGAGGCTGGGTCGGACACGCGACGACGCCGCCGGCGAGGCCTTCGACAAGGTCGCTCGGTTGCTTGGTCTGGGCTTTCCGGGCGGACCCCTGCTCGAGCAGGCCGCCGTGAATGGCGATCCACAGCGCTTCGCCTTACCGCGCGCGTGGCTCGAGCCGAACAGCTGGGACTTCTCCTTCAGCGGCCTTAAAACTGCGGTCCGCCATACCGTGCGCGACCTTGGACTGGACCCCGACCACGCCTCGCCTGAGGAGCGCCGCTCGCGCCTGCCGGTGGCGGATCTTGCCGCCTCCTTCCAGGCCGCCGTGGTCGACGTCCTCGCCGTGAAAGCCGCCCGCGCCGCTGCCGAGTTCGGCGCGCAGCGCCTGGCCCTGGGCGGCGGCGTCGCAGCCAACCGCGCCTTGCTTCGTCGCGTCGAAGAGCTGGCCCAACTACCTGTCGTCTGCCCACCGCCAGCCCTGTGCACCGACAACGCCGCGATGATCGCCGCCGCCGGCTACTTCCGCTTCATCGCCGGCCAACGCGACGATCTCTCGTTGGACGTAGAACCGAGCCTGCCGATTGCGTAGCGGTTGGCTGTTGGCTGTTAGCTGCTGGCTGTTAGCTGTTAGCCGGTCGCTGTCAGCGGTCAGACTTGCCATTCGTCGGTGCACGCTCCCAATTCATCTTCCGTGAGGAAAAAGGCGCCGGCGCGCGCGGCGCGCGTGGAATGACGGCGGCGCACGTACGAAGCCAGCCAGCACTAACCGCTAGCAGCTAACAGCTAACAGCTAACAGCTCATAGCTAACGACCTGGCACTCCCATGTTGCGTCTGCTAAATCCGAGTTGCTATTCTTGTCTCGATTTAGCACTCGCGTGCTTTGAGTGCTAATCGGGCCACACTGGCCCGCACACTTTTAGAGGGAGGGACATCGCACATGGCGAGTCTCAATCTGCGCCCGCTGGGCGACCGCGTCGTGGTCAAGCCCCTCGAGCGCGAGGAGGTCACCAAGAGCGGCATCGTGCTGCCCGACACGGCCAAGGAGAAGCCTCAACAGGGTGAGGTGCTAGCCGTCGGCCCAGGCCGCATCCTCGATTCCGGCGAGCGCGTCATACCAGACGTGAAGCAGGGCGAGAAGGTGCTCTTCGCAAAATATTCGGGCACCGAGTTCAAGCTCGACCAGGACGAGCTGTTGATCCTGCGTGAGTCGGACATTCTCGCCGTCGTCGTCGGCAACGGCAAAAAGTAGGAGGTACCAGTCACCCATATGCCAGCAAAGCAACTTGAGTACAGCGAGGATGCGCGTCGCGCCCTCAAGCGAGGCATCGACGCGTTGGCCGACGCGGTCAAGATTACGCTTGGCCCCAAGGGCCGCAACGTGGTCCTGGACAAGAAGTTCGGCCCGCCCACGATCACCAATGACGGTGTCACGATCGCCAAGGAGATCGAGCTTGAGGATCCATTCGAGAACATGGGTGCGCAGCTTCTGAAGGAAGCCGCGACCAAGACCAACGACATCGCCGGCGATGGCACGACCACCGCGACCGTGCTCGCTCAGGCCATCGTCAACGAAGGCTTCAAGAACGTCACCGCTGGTGCGAACCCGTTGCTGCTGAAGCGCGGCATCGAGCGCGGCGTGCAGGCCGTCGTCGACAACCTGAAGGCCATGTCGATACCCGTCGCCGACCAGACCAAGATCGCTCAGGTCGCGGCCATTTCGGCTGCTGACGACGAGATCGGTCGGTTGATCGCCGATGTCATGGACAAGGTCGGCAAGGACGGTGTCATCACCGTCGAGGAGAGCAAGACCCTCAAATTCGAGACCGAATACGTCGAGGGTATGCAGTTCGACCGCGGCTACATCTCGGCCTACTTCATCACCGATTCGCAGCGCATGGTGGCTGAGCTCGAAGAACCGTACATCCTGATCACGGACAAGAAGATCAGCGCGATTGCCGACATCTTGCCGGTGCTCGAGCGCTTCCTGCAGGTCAGCAAGAACCTGGTCATCGTCGCCGAGGATGTCGACGGTGAGGCCCTGGCCACGCTGGTCGTGAACAAGCTGCGCGGCACACTCAACGTGCTGGGCGTCAAGGCGCCAGGCTTTGGCGATCGCCGCAAGGCCATGCTCGAAGACGTCGCCGTCCTGACCGGTGGTGTTGTGATCTCGGAAGAGGTCGGCCGCAAGCTCGACTCGGCGACAATCCAGGACCTGGGTCGTGCGCGCAAGGTCGTCTCCAACAAGGACGAGACGACGATCGTCGAGGGTCGCGGGTCCGAGGAAGCGATCAAGTCGCGCATTCAGCAGATTCGCGCGCAGATCAACGAGACGACGAGTGACTTCGATCGCGAGAAGCTGCAGGAGCGGCTCGCCAAGCTGGCCGGCGGCGTCGCGGTCATCAAGGTCGGCGCGGCCACTGAGGTCGAGCTGAAGGAGAAGAAGCACCGCGTCGAGGACGCGCTGTCGGCCACGCGCGCGGCCGTTGAAGAGGGCATCGTGCCTGGTGGCGGGACCGCCTTCATCCACTCGCTGTCGGCGCTGGATCCGGTGCTCGCCGAACTGACGGGCGACCAGAAGACGGGCGCCCAGATGCTCAAGCGTGCGCTCGAGGAGCCACTGCGGCGTATCTGCGCCAATGCTGGCGCCGAGGGCAGCGTGATCGTCGAAGAGGTCAAGAAGCGTGGCGCTGGCAAGGGCTACGATGCGGCCAAGGGCGAGTACGCCGACATGGTCGAGCGCGGCATCATCGATCCGCTCAAGGTCACGCGCTCGGCACTGGAGAACGCCGCCTCGATCGCGACGATGATCCTGACTACCGAGACGCTGATCACCGAGATCCCGGAGAAGACGCCGGCCCCCGCTGCGCCGCCGATGCCCGAGTACTGAGTGAATTGTCATTCTGAGGCGCAGCCGAAGAATCCGCGAGCACCGGCGTCCCGACCCGCGGATCCTTCGCTGCGCTCAGGATGACAATGCGCACGCTAGGATGAAGGCCATGGCTGGAATCGCCGACGGCTCTGAGTGGATCGAAGTAAGCAAGCTACGCGAGCTTCTGACTCAGTTTCCTGACAATGCACAGGTCCAGGCCAGCCCACTGGGCAACCTGGTCATCTACGACAACGGCGGACCAATCGACGGCAGGCAGATCGCCTATGTCGACTTGCTGACCGAGACGGTCCAGCACGAGGCCGAACCCGCCGGAGCGGCCTGAGAAAAGTCTAGGCCAGGCCCTCGGTCTGCAACATCGAGAGCGACTTCTCGAACGCCGTAATGGTGTGCGAGAGCTCCGCGTCGCCGTGCACGATGGTGGTGAAGCCGCCTGAGCGCATCAGGTCGACGCCGTGCAGCAGCATTGCTTTGCGCAAGGTGTTGACCGCGCCGCGGCCGGCCATCAGCCGTTGCACGTCAGTGGTGGCGATGGCCTCGTCCATACCTTCGCCCAGCAGGATCTGAAAGACCGAGCTCGACCCGGTCACCGCGCCAGCCACGCCGCGCATCTCCATCACGTTGCGCAGACCCTGGCGCAGCTGCTCGCCCGCTTCATCGGACTTCTGGGTGGCCCAACCTTCGGCCACGATCTGCAGGCAGGCATAGCCAGCCGCGGCGGACAGTGGATTGGCGTTGAACGTGCCCTGCTGCAGGACGCGCTCGAAGCGATCGCGGTGTAGCTCGCCCTTGAACGTTTGGACGTCGAGTACTTCGCGCTTGCCGACAACAGCGCCGCCGGGCAAGCCGCCGGCGACGATCTTGGCCAGCGTCGTGACGTCGGGTGTGACGCCATACAGCTGCTGGGCGCCTCCGGGCGCGTAGCGGAAGCCGGTGATGACCTCGTCGAAGATGAGCACCACGCCACGTTGCTGCGTGAGCGTGCGCAGCTCGTGCAGGAACCCGACGTCGGTCGGAATGATGCCGTTGGACCCGCCACCAGGCTCGAGGATGACCGCGGCGACCTTGTCCTGGTTCGCATCGAGCAGCTGCCGCACTGACTCGATGTTGTTCGGGTAGGCGACCAGCATTGACTCGGCGACTGCCTTCGGGATGCCCGTGGAGGTCGGCGTGTCGAAGGGCGGCTGGTAGCCGGCCATGGCGTAGTCGTGCCAGCCGTGAAAGTGGCCCGCGAAGCGAATAACGAGCTCCCTGCCCGTGAATGCTCGGGCATCACGGATGGCCAACATGGTCGCTTCGGTGCCGCTCATGGTGAAGCGCACCCATTCCGCGCTCGGAATCATGCGCCCGATCTGCTCGGCCCATGCCACTTCGAGCTCATGGCAGGCACCATAGTGGGTGCCTTGATGCACCTGCTCGGCGACCGCCTGGGTGACCTGTGGATGGCCATGGCCGAGGATCAGCGAGCCGTGGCCCATCCAGTGATCGACTAGCTCGTTGCCGTCGACGTCCCACTTGCGCGCACCGTCGGCGCGCTCGATGTAGATCGGAAACGGGGCAAAGTTCCGGCTATCGTGGGTGATGCCCCCGGCGATGGCCTTGCGCGATCGCTCGTACAGCGCCGCCGACCCAGCGAATCGTGAGCGGAATGCCTCGTCAATCGTGGTCTGCGGGGCGCTGGTTGCCATGGCGTAAGTCTAGCCGTTAGCTGTTAGCTGTTAGCTGTTAGCTGTTAGCTGTTAGCTGTTAGCTGTCAGCTGTCAGCCGTCGCCGTCAGCCGTCAGCCGTCAGCCGTCAGCCGTCAGCCGTTCCGCCAATAGCCAATAGCCAATAGCCAATAGCCAATAGCTAATAGCTAATAGCTAATAGCTAACAGCTGATAGCTGAAAGCTATCAATGCAGCCCGCCGAGCGGCACTTCGTCATCCGGCAGCGTCAGCACCTGCGGGCCGTCCATCGTGATGGCCACGGTGTGCTCGAAGTGGCAGCTCAGGCTGCCGTCGACGGTAACGGCGGTCCAGCCGTCCTCGAGCATACGTACCGAGGGCGAGCCGAGGTTCACTTGCGGCTCGATGGCCAGGCACATGCCTGGCCGCAGAACCGGGCCGCGGCCAGGCGGGCCATGGTGTTGCACCTGGGGCGCCTCGTGCATGTTGCGCCCCACACCGTGCCCGACGAAGTCACGCACCACGGACATGCCGTGCTGATTCACATGCGCCTCGATGGCCGCGCCAATGTCCGACAGCCGGTTCCCGGCGACGGCCTGCTGAATGCCGTGAAACAACGCTTCCTGGGTGACCTGCACGAGCTCACGCGTGCGCGGCGCCAACGTGTCCATACCACCCACGGCGAAGCAGCCGGTCGAGTCCGCAACATAGCCGTTCAACCGCGCCGCGACGTCACACTTGACGAGGTCGCCGCGCTTGATCTTGCGCGGGCCAGGGATACCGTGCACCACCTCGTCATTGACCGACACGCAGATGTGGCCCGGATAGCCAAAGTAGCCCAGTGCGGTGGACTCAGCGCCGACTGCCTTGAACATCGTGGCCGCGATGTGATCGAGGTCGCGCGTCGTCATGCCTGGCTCGGCCCGCTGCTCGAGCGCGGTGATCACACTGGCGACGAGCTTGCCCGCTTCCCGCATCAGCGCGATCTCGCGAGGCGACTTGAGGACGATGGTGTTGTCGGCGGTGGGCTTGAGATGCATCGTAGGGCGACCTATGTATAACAGACCGCGGGTACGTGCCATTCTTGCTCGGACTGACCGGCAATATCGCCTGCGGCAAGAGCAGCGTCGGCCAGCTGCTGGCCGAGCGCTTCGGTGCCGACTACGTCGACGCGGACCGCCTGGTTCACCAGTTGTACGCGGCCGGCACCTCTGAAACCCGGCACATCGCCGAGCGTTTCGGCACTGACCTGCTCCAACAAGACGGCACGATCGACCGCCGTCGCCTGGGCGACCGCGTACTACACGATCCTCGAGCGCTGCGGGAGCTCGAGGCCATTCTCAATCCGGGCGTTCGCAAATCCATTGAAGACCACATCGCCAGCAGCACCAAACCCGTCGTCGTCCTGGATGCCATCCGCCTGATCGAGGCCGGGCTGGCGCAACGCTGCGACGCGGTGTGGGTGGTCACGTGCACCCCTGAAATCCAGCAAGAACGCCTGCAAGCAAGCCGAGGCATGAGCGCCGAGCAAGCGCGGCTGCGCGTCGAATCGCAACGGCCGCAAGCGGAGAAGATTGCGCATGCCACGCGCGTCATCGACAACACCGGCGACCTGGTGCAACTACAACGCGCGGTGCAGGTGGCCTGGGACGAAACGGTGGCGCCCTATCTGGTCCAGTCCAGCCCGCCGTAGCCGCCCTGCTCGATCAGCTTCGTCGTCGAGCCGCCCTTGCTTTCGACCAGATACAGCGCGGCGATGCCGAAAATCGCCAGGCGCGAGCCGTCGGGCGACCACGCGACCGTCGGATCGTCGTCCTTGATGTCGGCCGCACGTTGCAGATTGCTGCCGTCGGTGCCGAGTGTGTACACGTCGGCCGGCAAGCCATGCGCGGCCGCGTACGCCACGCTGGGTCCGAACCAGTCAGCAAGGAGGAGCAGCGGCGCCAGACCGCTCGGCTTGGGCCGATTGTCGCCGCCACACGTGCTCGGCTGCGCGCTCGGCTCGCCGCTGCCGCCGATCGCGATCTTCGTCCCGTCAGGCGAAATACGCGGCTGGCTCAGGTACTGGAACACCTGATCGCTCAAGAGCTCGCAGTCATTCTGCTGGCCGATCGTGCGCTTCATCAGTGACTGTCCCGCGCGCGTGTTCTTCAGGTACACGAGGATCGTCTCGTCCGCCGAGACGGTGGGGTTGTAACCGCCGTCGACCAGCGTCTCGGGCGGGCCGCCTTCGGTTTGCCGCGCGATCGACAGGGCCTCGCGGCCGGCCGTCGTGCGGCGCACCGAGTAATACACGTGGCTGCCCATCCATTGCGGCTGCTCGACGACGCCGTTGGCGGCGTCCCGCTCGGCAAAGATGTGCGCGTTCGACCCGTCGGTGTTGGCGACGAACAGGTCCGCGCCACTGGCGCGCTCGTTCGGACGACGCCAGAACTGGCTGTAGGCGACCTGCTTCCCGTCCGACGAGAACGACACGCCTGTCACGGCCGCGCCGCCAGGCAGATTGGTGATCTTCGTCTGCTGCCGCGAGTTGAGGTCGTAGATCCACAGGTCGCCGTCTTTCGGCCACGCGATCCGCCCCTGAGGGCCAGTAGCCGACTGCTGTGAACTACTCAGCCCTTGGCAGCTGCTGATGAGCAGCGCCGCGGCCATGGCGATCGCCGTGAGACGCTGCAGCATCAGGTCTGTGGCGCCGCGGGCGGCTGAGCCGCTTCGGCGGGCTGCTCCTCCTCATCTGGTTCGGCGTCGTCGGCCGGCTTGCGGCCAGCGAGCTTGACAGCGAGATAGAGCACGCCGAAGGCGACCACGGCAATGATCAGCTCATCTAAACCACCTGCTTCGCCATGCAACAGCACCATGATTCAGCGCCCGTCAGTATGCGCTACAGCGCGGTCTTCAAGATGCGCGCCTGCTTGAGCGACATGCCAGGCACCGCGGCCAGCTCTTCAAGTGTGGCCGAGCGGATGCCCTTTACCGACCCGAACCGCCGCAAGAGCTCGCGTTTGCGCTTCGGCCCAATGCCATTCACGTCATCCAGTGCCGAGCGCAAGCCCGTCCGCCCGCGCACCTGGCGGTGGTAGGTGATGGCAAACCGATGCGCCTCGTCGCGGATGCGCTGGACCAGGTACATCGCCTGCGAGGTGCGCGGCAGCACGACAGGATCCATGCGGGCCCGACCCGTAGCGCGATCGCGCATGAAGATCTCCTCGTTCTCCTTGGCCAGGCCCACCACCGGTAATTCCGTGATCTCCATCCCGTCGAGTATTTCGAGCGCCGCGTTCAGCTGTCCCTTGCCGCCGTCGATGATGACCAGCTCGGGCATCTCGACCCAGCCGCCCTCGGGCGGCGCCTCACCATCCTCGGCTGGCTCGTCCCAGGCGCCTTGCTCGGGCGATCGCCGCAGCTGGCCGCTCAGCGCGCGCCGGAAGCGCCGACCAATCACCTCCTGCATGCTCAGGAAGTCGTTGTTGCCTGCTTCGTGCTTGATCTTGAAGCGTCGATACGCGCTGCGCCGCGGCTGGCCGTTTTCGAACACGACCATGCTGCCGACCTGATTCGTGCCTTGCACGTGTGAGATGTCATAGCACTCGATGCGGTTCGGCATCTGCGGTAGGTCCAGCAGCTCCTGTAGCTCGACCACGGCGCCGGTCGTGCGCACCTCGTCGGCCAGCCACTGCTGCTGCAGCATCGCCAGCACCTCGCGCGCGTTGTTCGTCGCCAGGTCCACCAGATTGCGCTTCTCGCCCGACTGCGGGGTGGTCACGCGCACTTTGCGCGACCGTTTGCCTTGCTCTGCACGCCGGTCCGTGAGCCAGATGCGAACCGCATCCATGTCGTCGATGCCGTGCGGCAGTACGAGCTCGTCGGGGATGTCGGTTGCCTGGCTGTAGTACTGGATCACGAACGACCACACGATCTCGGCTTCGGTGTCGTCGCCCTGCCCGTCGAGCACGAAATGCTCTTTGCCGATTAGTCGCCCACCGCGGATCAGAAATACCTGGACACACGAATACGGCCCTTCGTGGTGGACGCCGATGATGTCTTCGTCGGACATCGATGAATACACGATCTGCTGCTGGGTGACGACCCGCTCGGCCGATCTGATCCGGTCGCGCAGGTCAGCCGCGCGCTCGAATTCGAGGCTCTCGGCAGCCTGCTCCATCTCGACCCGCAGGTCCTTGAGCACGGCGTCGGATTTACCGTCCAGAAAACCGACCATCTGGTCGACGATCTGTCGATAGTCCTCGTTGTTGATGGCTCCGATACACGGGGCTGGACAGCGCTTGATGTGGTAGTACAGGCAAGCTCGCGGATCCTTGCCAGTAATCACCCGATTGCACAGGATGTGCGGGAAGAGGCGATTGATCGTGTCCATCGTTTGGCGCACTGATGTCGCATCGGTAAATGGCCCGAAATAGCGCGCCCCGTCGCGCTGCATTTTGCGCGCGACCATGGTCTTTGGCCACGGGTCCTGCACGTTGACCCGAATGTATGGGTAGTGTTTGTCGTCGCGCAGCTTGATGTTGTAGCGCGGCCGTTCGTGGCGCACCAGGTCGGCTTCCCAGATCAAGCTCTGGGTGGGTGTCTCGGCCAGCAGATACTGGATGTCGGCGACCTCGGTGACCATCTGCTGCTTGTGCGGCTCGAGCACGGCCGTCTTCTGGAAGTACGAGCGCACCCGACTGCGCAGCGACTGCGCCTTACCGACATACAGCAGCGCGCCTTTCGCATCGTAGAACTTGTAGACGCCCGGCTTGTCTGGAAGGCGCTTCAGCTGCTGTTCGAGCGGCACGGGCGTCTGGAGCATCGCGGGTAAATTGTAAGAACATGCCGTTCCGTCCGACGCCCAAAAGCGTGGCGTCGCTGCTCGCGGCAGCGCCGGGAGCGCGACTGGTGCACGGCTCGCCGTCGACGGTCGTCAACGGTCTGACCCAGGACACTCGCGTCTTGCAACGCGGCGAGCTCTTCGTGGCAGTCGCGGGCCTCGAACGCCACGGTCTGGACTTCATGCCTCAGGCGTTGCAACGGGGTGCCGCCGCTGTGGTTGCCGGCAGTCGAACAGCGCTGGCGGACCTGGCAGCAGCCTTTTATGACCATCCGTCGCAGCGACTGCCTGTCGTTGGCGTCACTGGCACCGACGGCAAGACATCCACTACGCACCTGCTGAGCGCCATCCTGGAAGCGCATGGCCTGCGGACGGGGTGGTTGACCACCGTCAACACCAAGCTCGGTGACGAGCTGCGCCCGAATGCGGTTGACCACACCACGCCCGAGGCGCCGGTGGTCCAGCATACGCTCGCGGAAATGGTCACCGCGGGTCTGGACGTGGCCATCCTCGAGACCAGCTCGCACGCGTTAGAGCTCGAGCGCGTGCACGGTGTGAACTACCGCGTCGGCGTGTTCACCAACTTGAGCCCCGAGCACATCAACTTCCACGGCACCTTCGAGGCCTACCGCGCGGCCAAATTGCGGCTATTCTCAGGTCTACCGTCCGAGGGTCTGGCGGTGCTGAACGCCGACGATCCGAACGTGTCGTTCTTCCGCTCGGCGTCTGCTGCTCGGGTGTTGACCTTTGGGCTTGATCAGTCTGCCGATATCCGTGCCGCCGACGTGGCCCTGTCGCCCGCAGGCACGTCCTACGTCGTGGATGGCACGACGATCAGGTCGCGCCTGATTGGCCGCTTCAACATCTACAACTGGCTCGGCGCGTATGCCGCCGCCACATTCCTCGGTGCGACGCTGGATGATCTGTGTCGGGCGGCGGCGGTCACCGAGCCAGTGCCCGGACGGATGAACCTGGTCGACCAGGGACAGCCGTTCGCGGTCGTCGTCGACTTCGCGCACACGCCGCAGGCGCTCGAGAAGGCGCTTGACACCGTGCGCAGTCTGGGCGCCCACAAAGTCTTCCTGGTCTTTGGCCTGGCGGGTGGCCGTGATGCCGCCAACCGACCGGTCATGGGTGCCCTTGCAGCGCGCAAAGCGGACCACTTCGTCATCAGCACTGACGATCCCGGGCTCGAGGATCCGGCCGCCATCGCCGCCCAGATCGCCGCGGGCGCCCGATCCCACGACAACTTCACCATCGAGCTCGATCGGCGCGCCGCCATCCGCCTGGTCATGCACCGGGCGCAGCCCGGCGATGCCGTGTTGCTGGCGGGTAAAGGCCACGAGCAACGCATGGTCGTGGGCCACGTACGCCAGCCGTGGAACGATGCGCGCGTCGCCAATGAGGTGCTGGCCGAGCTTGGCTACGCGATCCAAGCTGTACCATGAGGGCCTGTGCCGCGCCGCGCAAAGCCTAAGGCGGCGAACGCCGAGTCATCCTCCGACGGCGTCGATCCTCCCGCACCACCCGCCTCCACCGAAGAGTCCGAGCCTCCGCCGACGCAGCTGCTGCCGGTCCCGCTGAACGCGTCCAACGGCTCGGCATTGCCCGTGCCGCGGCTGCCTGCCGATCCGGGTCTGTACGCGATTCTCGGCCTCGACCCGAGTGCGTCCGACGCGGAAATCCAGACGGCCTATCGGCGCCAGGCGGCGCGGCTCGTGAGCAACGGTGAGATCGGTCAATTACGGCAACTGAACGTGGCGTACGAAGTGCTCGGGACCCCCGTTCGGCGCCTCGAATACGACCGTGCGCGCACTTTGCAGTTACTCGCGCCGGGACCGCCGCCCGCGCCACCAGTGACCAGCAAATCAGCGTCTCGATCGACCCGCCGCCGGCGGCCGCGGCACGTCGTGCAGCCGCGCTACGCCGGGTTGGGCGACGTCTTCGTCGTGCTGGTCGTGGTCATCCTGGCGGTGGTCGCAGGGTTGCTGATCATCCCGCGCGTGTCGATCAACCTGTCAGCACTCAACGCATTGTCGAACGTGCTGCCCGGGACGGGCTCGGCTCGCCGCGTCATCGACGCCACCGTGACTCCAGCGACGGTCCCGACGCGCGCGCCAACGCCGACCATTCGGCCCGGGCTCGCGGACCGCTTCACGGGCTCGACCGTGAGCGTCTCGAGCGCCACGCCTGCGCCGAACACGCCCGAGAGCATCGTCATTCGCCTGCGCCGCGACGGCCAGCCCGCGTCTGGCCTGGACGTGTGGGCGACACTCGACTATCGCACGACCGCCGAGCGCTGGCCGGCGACTGGGAGTGTCAAGACCGATGGCTCGGGCGCAGCCACGATCACGTTCAACGTCGGCCAGGCCACGCCCGGCTACCCGGTCCAGGTTCACGTCTTCGCCCAGGTCGACGATCAACAGCTCTCCTGGTCGACCAGCTTCACGCCGCGCTAGCGACCGCTGTGCCCGACTCGATTGTGGTGCGCGCGCCGGCCACCAGCGCCAACATGGGCTCCGGCTTCGACTGCCTCGGTTTGGCGCTCGATCTGTGGACCGAGATCGAGGCCGTGGTCGGCGGCTCGTGCGACTCGGCCAATCTGATCGTGCGCTCCGCGCACGCCGTGTTTGTCGAGACCGCTACGGCCTGCCCCGGGTTCGAGCTGCGCTCAACCAATGCCATCCCGCTCGGGCGCGGCCTGGGCAGCAGCGCCGCGGCCATCATGTGTGGCGTGCTGTTGGCCAATCACTGCCTGGGCACCGTGCTCGGCGAGCGCGACATCCTGGACATTGCGTCTCGCCTCGAGGGCCATCCTGACAACGTCGCGCCGTGCCTGCTAGGCGGCGTCCAGGTCGCCACGATCGACGACGCTGGCCACGTCGTGCATGCCCGGGTGCCGCTCGGGCTGCCCCTCCAGGTCGTGGTGTTTGTGCCCGAGCAGCCACTGTTGACCATCGCGGCACGCCAGGTGCTGCCCACGGCCATACCGCTGGCCGATGCGATGTTCAATGTTGCGCGCTCGTCGTTGTTGGTCGCCGCGCTGGCCACCGGCGCTGGCGAGCTGATCGCGGAAGCGACCCGCGATCGCCTGCATCAGCCGTATCGGCTGCCGCTGTTCCCGCCTGGCAGTACGCTTCTAGAAGCTGCGATGAACGCGGGTGCCCTCGGTGCCTACACATCGGGCGCGGGCCCATCGGTCCTGGCTCTGGTGGCGGACGACGCTCGCGCGCAGGCGGTCGCCGACGCGTTTGATGCGCTCGCCGTGCCGGGTGCCGCGCTGCGCCTGCGCCTTTCGGAACGAGGTGCGCATGTCGTCGGCGCCTAGTGTGCTGCCCGAGCTGCACGTCCAGAAATTCGGCGGCTCGTCGTTGGCGACCGCCGAACGGATCCGTGCCGCCGCCGCCCGCGTGGCCGACTCCGCCGCGGGTGGTCGACCAGTCATCGTGGTCGTCTCGGCCATGGGCGACACCACCGACGAGCTGATCGCGCTGGCCTACAAGGTCTCGCCGCGCCCCAACGAGCGCGAGCTCGACTTGCTGTTGTCGACGGGCGAGACGGTGAGCGCCACGCTGCTGGCCATGGCCCTGCATGACCTGCACCAGCCGGCCGTTTCACTCACGGCCGCCCAGGCCGGGATCCGCTCGACCAGTGTCTTCACCAAGGCGCGCATTACCGACATCCACCCCGAGCGGATCTTCGCCGAGCTGCGCCGAGGCAAGGTGGTGATCGTGACCGGCTTTCAAGGAGTGACCGAGGAGCAAGACGTGGTCACGCTCGGCCGTGGCGGCTCGGATACCACCGCGGTCGCCCTCGCGTGCGCGCTCGGTGCCGAGCGCTGCGACATCCTGACCGATGTCGAGGGCATCTATACGGCCGATCCACGCGTGGTGCCCAACGCGCGCAAAGTGCACGAGATCGGTTATGAAGAAATGCTCGAGCTGGCCCAGCTGGGCGCACGCGTGATGCACCCGCGCGCAGTTGAGCTCGCCGAGCTGTACGCGATGCCGATTCTGGTGTCGTCGTCGTTCAGCACGGCGAGCGGCACGCTCATCCATCGTCTCCCAAACGGAGATGCGCCGATGCCAATGGAAATTCGAAAAAATGTGCGCGGGATCGCCCACGACACAGACGTTGCACGCATCACGCTGATGCGCGTGCCCGATCGGCCCGGCATTGCCGCGGCCATCTTTCAACCGCTGGCTGATGCCAATATCAGTGTCGACACCATCGCCCAGTCTTCCGGCGCCGACGGGACGACCGACCTGTCATTCACGGTCTCTGGTTCCAGCCTTTTGAGTGCTCTCGAGATCACCAGGCAAACCGCGCCCGGCATCGAGGCCGACACGGTCGACGCCGCCGACGATCTGGCCAAGGTGAGCATCGTCGGCACTGGCATGCAAAGCGCACCCGGCTACGCGGCGCGCATGTTCAGCGCGCTCGCCAGTGCCTCGATCAACATCTCGATCATCAGCACTTCGGACATCAAGATCACCTGCGTCGTCCCACGAGATCGTGCCGAGGACGCCGTGCGCGTCCTGCACAGCGCCTTCGAGCTGGACCGCGAAGACTAGTCGAGCTGCCTTGTCACATAGACGAGCAGCAACGCGCTGACTATCCCGTCGATCCAGAACACCTGCAGGTTCACATGCTGGCCTGGCGGGAACGCAATGGGGAGTGGGAAGCCCGCCCACGGCAGGATGCGCATCGACATCCACACGTAGGTGAGGGCGCTCAGCATGATCCCACTGAACCCGCCGACGCCGGCGACAACAACAGCGTCGAGTGTCGCCC
>DASXRR010000432.1:0-14188 GCA_036506475.1 Chloroflexota bacterium | reverse complement strand
CGGCTTGCATGCAAGCCGGGACTTGCCTATTGCCGACCTGCTGTTCGTCGGCCAGTAGAGCGCCGACGGCGGGTTAGCGCAGCGGGATTCGATGGTGATGGTGCGGCCGCTGGGGTCTGAGTAGGCGCGGCCGCCCAGGGCTCTGGCCAGGCGCTGAATGCGCAGCACGTTTTCGTTGACCACGACGTGCCCGTTCATGCGAAGCTATGCGGTCGGCCTCCTGCTCGAAGCGGTCCCCTGGCGCGTTGATGTCGAGCTTGGCCTGGAGCGACCCGAAGTTTCGACGCGTGCGGGGCTGGACTCGGCGGATGGTGCCTGACCTGGCTTGCGTCTCACCAAGTACGTGCGCATCGGAAGACAGGCCAGCATAACACCAGGGACTGACCTACCCTGAAGCCCGCTGAGTCAGCCGATCACTCGGCAATGATGCGCGGCCGTCCCCCTGCCATCTTGTTGTCCGAGCGCATGAACGCGGCGGGAATCAGCGCCAGCAGCGTGACGGCAGCAGTGACGCGAAAGACGTCGTCGAAGCCCAGTACCGCGGCCGTCTGCGCCACCTGGCGGGCGACCGCCAGCATGCCCATCGTTTGCATCTGGAGCGCGGCGAAGCCATTGGCCGCCGCCCACTGCTGCATCTGGCCCATGAGCTGTTGGAGCGGGATGTTCTCGGGCGTGACCGTCTGCGACAGCATCGCCGTGTGAAAGGTCTGGCGCACCTGCAGGATCGTCACCACGACGGCCGTGCCGAAGGCGCCAAAGACCTGGCGCATGACGTTGCTCATCGACGACGCTCGAGCCATCTGAGCGATCGGCACGGCGTTCAAGCCGGCGGTCATGGCCGGCATCATGACCATGCCCATCGCGGCACCGCGCGCCAGCAGCCACCAACGCAGCGTCGCGTCGGTGGTCGACAGATCGAGCGCTGCGAATTGGAGCGTCGTCAGCGCCACCAGTGGCAGGCCAACCAGCAGCATGACGCGCGCGCCAACACGATCGACCAGGCGGCCGACAACGGGCATCGCGATCGTCATCGGCAGCACCTGGAAGATCAGGATGAAGCCCGATTCGGCCGCGCCGAGACCGCGCAGGTTCTGCAGGAACAGCGGCAGCACGAGCATGCTGCCGAACATGCCCAGCGTGACGATGAAGTTGACCATTGACGACAGTGCGAACACGGGAATTTTGAACAGGCGCAGGTCGAGCAGCGGGTGCTCGTCGGTCAGCTCGACCCAGATCCACAGGCCCAGTGCCACGAAGCCAATGCCGAAGCGCAGCAGGATCTTGGGGCTGGTCCAGCCGTCGAACGCGGCATCGGTGAAGGCCAGCAACAGCGCGCTGAAGCCGACCGCCGAGAGGAGAAACCCGCGCAGATCGAACCTGAGTCCGTGGACGTGTTCTGACTCTCTGAGCAGGCGCCAGCCTAGAAACAGGCCGAGGATGCCGACCGGTACGTTGAGCGTGAAGATCACGCGCCAGTCGACGTACTCGACCAGGTAGCCGCCGAGGGTCGGCCCGAGCACGGGCGCGAGCATCAGCGGCAGGCCGAAGAAGCCCATGATCGTGTTGCGCTCTTGTGGCGGCACGGCCTTGAACAGCATCGTCATGCCCAGCGGCATCATCATCCCGCCGCCCAGGCCCTGGATCACGCGAAACGCGACCAGGCTGGTGTTGTTCCAGGCCAGGCCACACAGCAGACTGCCGCCGGTGAACAAGACCATCGTGATCAGGTACATGCGTTTCATGCCGAACGTGTCGGACAGGTAGCCCGTGGCGGGCATGATCACCGCTAATGCCAGCATGTAGCTGGTGACGACGAGCTGCGTCTCGTGCACGCCGACATTGAAGACCGTGGTGATTTTGGGCAAGGCGATGTTGACCACGGTCTGGTCGAGCATGACCATGAACGTGCCGACGACAGTGCAGATCAGCACCTGCCACTTGTAGGCCAGGCCCGTCACGACCTGCGCGGTGCGCAGTCCGCCAGCTGAGATCGGCGGATTGGCAGCCGCCATCAGTCGGCGACCCTGATCTTGACTTCGACGTTGGCGCCCAGGAGCAGCGGTTTGTTGCCGAGGTTGACCGAAATACGCACCGGCACCAGCTGGGTGACCTTGGTGAAGTTGCCTGAGGAGTTGCTAGTGGGCAGGATGGAGAACGTGGCCGAGGTCGCCGGCGTGACCACTTCGACCTTGCCCGGAACCTCGGTGCCCAGCGCGTCGACATGGACCTGCACGGACTGACCGACGCGAACCCGACCGATATTGGTCTCCTCGATCTGCGCGTTGACCCAGAGCTGACTCGGGTCGACCATAGTCACGATCGCCTGGCCGGCGGCGACGGTCGAGCCAACGGCAGCCGGTGTGGCGATGATCACGCCATCGAAGGGCGCGCGCACGTCAACCCGAGTATCTCCAGCGCCGAGGAAGTCGACGCGTGGTTGGCCGCTCTGGCTGGTCCCGACTTGCGAGGGCAGCGCGACCTGGGCGACGACGTCACCCTTGCGCACACTGCTGCCAATGTTCGGGAAGATGGCCTCGACCTTGCCGGCATTCAGGGCGCCGACCTGAACCATCTGACCAGTGAGCTGAGCGTTCTCAGTCGAGACGAACAGCAAACCTTCGCGGTACGCGTTGAAGCCCAGCGCGGCGGCGACGACCAGGACCACGCCAGCCAGCGGCAGCAGCACGCGCCGACCGGGCAAACGCCTCCGCCGCGGCTCGGCTGGCGCCACCTGGGCGGCGACTGGCAGACCGGGCCGCGCGATGCCGTCCGGGCGAGCTTCGACCTGGGGTACGGGGGCTTGAACGCTCATCAATTTGCTCCAACAGCGGCGAGCGCGGTGTGCAGCTGCGGCAGCACCGCGTCGCCTGAATTCAGTCCACTGGGTTTGCCGACGACGACCACCTGGCCGTCCGAAAGGCCGCTCTGGATCTCGACAACCTGTTCGTCGACCAGGCCGAGGCGCACGCTCGCGCGTTCAGCGCGGCCGTTCGCGATCGTAAACACGGTCGCCTGCGCTCCAGATGCTGGAGTCCCGATGACCGCGTCACGCGGAACCAACAACGCATCCGAGCGCTCGCCGGTCATGATGCGCACGTTGGCCAGCATGCCTGGCCGCAGTCGGCCGGAGTCATCCTGTGGCTCTACGCGCACGCTTGCCGTGCGCGTCTTTTGATCGATCGCCGGGGCGATTGCAGCGACACGGCCGGTAAAAGTGTCCTCGGGGTAGGCGACGACCTGGAGGGCCACGGGTTGGCCCTTGGAAAGACGGCCGAGCTGCGCCTCCTCGACGTTGACGACGACCTCGAGCGACGGCGGTATCAGCACGACGATCGGACTCTGCGGCCCGACGAGTGCGCCGGGCGAGACCTGTCGATCGAACACGATGCCGTCGACGGGCGCGAGGATCTGCGTTTCCTTGACGCCCAGCCGTGCGAGCTCGAGCGCTGCCTGCGCCTGGTCGACACCTGCCTGCGCGGCCTGCACATCCTGATCGGTGAACGGCTGTTCACGCGTGCGCACCTGCGCCTCCGCCTGAGCGACGACATGCTGTTGCTGATCGAGATCGAACGCGGTGAAGGGTTGCTGTGCCTTGGCCAGCTGCTGGCGCGCTTGTTCGACCAGCGCTCGCTGCACCAGGACGTCCTGTCCGGTGGCGGGCTGAGCTGCGATCGCGAGCTGCTGCATGGCCTGGGTGACGGCGTCTTGCGCTGCCTGGACTTCCTCGTCTTGCGGTCCAGCCTGGATCTGATCCAGGCGCGCCTGGTCCGCCTTGAGCTTTTCGCGTGCGGCATCAACCTGCGCCTGGGCGGCTTTGCGCTGGGCGTCTTGCGCGCCATTCTGGGCAGCGGTCAGTCGCGCTCGCGCGGTCGTGAGGTTGCCGCTCGTGGCCATGAGCTGACTCTGCGCTTGATCGCGCTGGGCCTGGAGTTGAGCGCGCTGAGCCTGGATGCCGCCGTTGGCCACGGCGTCGAGCCGGGCGCCGGTGGCCTTAACCAGCGCCTGGGCACTGACGACCTGAGCCTGCTGCGCAGTCTGCGTGGCCGGCGCGCCACCTCGTCGCAGCAAGTCGAGCTGACCTTGCGCCGCTTCGACCGCGGCGTCGCCGGCTTGAATGGCTGCGTCGGCGGCGGCCTTAGCAACACCGCATGCGGTGCCGTTCTGGTCCTTGAGCGTGTGACCATCGAGGCCGCTTACCAGTGGCATGCACACGCCGGACGCCTTCTGCTCCAGCGCCGTCTGGTTGGACTCGGCGGCGGCTCGCTGGGCACGCGCTTGCTCGAGTGCCGCTTGTGCCTGGGCGATCGACGCCTGCGTTGGGTTGTTCGCCTGGTTCAGTGCTGCCTCGGCCGTGCTAAGCGCGGCTTGGGCCTGGTCGAGGGCAGTCTGGGCGGCCTGGACATCGGCCACGCTCGTGCGCTGCTGGCTGCTGAGTGCAGCATCCGCGGACGCTACGGCTGACTGTGCCGCGGCTGCCTGGGCCGTGAGCGCGTCGACCTGACCCTGCAGGTTCTCCAGGTCGGCGAACGAGCCCGGGCCGAGGGCGGCGTAGCTGGCCTCAGCGGCGGCAAGCTGGGCAGTATCGACGGTGACATTGCTCGCAGCGGCCTGCCTGACGTCGTCGGTCGGACCTTTCTGTAGGAGCGCCATCTTCTGCTCAACCGCGTCCAGTGCGGCCTGCGCTTGGGCGACGGCCTCGGGCCGACCACCATTTTCCATCTGGGCGAGTTTGGCGAGCTGGGCCGAGAGCGCGGCAGCCGCGGCGGACACGTCTTCTGGTCGGCCCTGCTGCTGCATGGCCGCGAACCGCGATTGCTGTTGTGCGAGGGCCTCACGAGCGGCGGCGACGTCGTCCGGCTTGCCGCCAGCCTGGATAGTGGCCAGTTTGGCCTGGGCAGCCGCGAGGTTGGCGCGGGCTTGCAGAACCTGGATGGCCTGTGAGTCTTGCTCGAGCTCGGCCAGGACGTCGCCAGTGTGGACTGCGCTGCCGACGTCCACGACGACCTTCTGGACTCGGCCGGAGGCTTTGGGCAGAACGGTGATCTGCTCGCGCGCGCGGACATCGCCGCTGTACGACATCGTTTGCTGGATGGCGCCGCGGTACACCGTGGCTGCTCGAACTTCAGTCGGTGCCGTCGTTGTGGCGGCTGCGCTCGGGCCACAAGCGGTGGCGATGAGGCTGGTGCTGAGCAGCGCCAGGGCAAGGATGCGTCGGGTCATGCCACGGCCTCCTGGTGTGCAGTCATGGCCTCGGCGGCCGTCAGCAGGTAGCCAAATGCCTCTTCGACTACTTGCAATTGCTCGGGCGCGAGCTTGGACAGTAGCGCGGTCAGATGTTCATTGCGCCAGCGCAGCAGGTGCTCCACAAGCGCTTGCCCCTGCGCAGTTGGTAGCACACGCGTGATGCGCCGGTCGTCGGCGTCCTCGCGCCTGGTGACCAGGCCTTGCTCGGCGAGGCGGTCGACGATGCCGGTGACGGTCGACAGGCCGACGCCGAGGCTGCGCGCGACGTGGCCGCTGGTGGCGCCGTTTTCCATCGCCACGCAGGACAGCGTCTTGAGCTGGGGCATGGTCAGGTCCATGGTCAGCAGGACCTGGTTTTGCCCGGGATGAAGTGAGCGGAAGAGCGCGCCGCTACAGTCGAGAACGCGCTGAATTGATCGCATGCGGTCGTCCATACTATTTGGCCCAACGCAATAGTTAGTGTGGCGCGAATAATATTTCGATCGCGAAGCGTTGTCAAGCCGCGCGCGGCGTGGCTAGCGCAGGATGAGCGTCTGGCGGTCGCCGTTGCGGACGATGACCAGGCTCGTCGGGGCGCCGGGTGAGCGCTGGGCGGCGATGTGTTCCAGGTCGGTGGCGGTCCCGACTGCGCGGCCGGACATCTCGACGATGATGTCGCCCGGCTCAACGCCGATGCGGGCGGCGGGCGAATCATCGCGCACGCGACCGACTAGCGCGCCCGGGCCGTTCTTCGAGTCGGCGACGGCCACGCCGAGCGTGCCGCCCGAGCGGTGCCGCGCGGCCATGCGCTTCAGACGTGGGACGTCGAAACCGACGATGGCCTCTTCGGTATCGGCAATGACCGGCACGCCCATCTGACGCGTGCGACGGACCATCTCCATCGCCGCTGCGCGGTCCTCGGAGACGTCCTTCTCGACATAGGCGGCGCCCTCCGACCGGAGGAGGTCCTTAGCTCGGACGCACCACGGTCAAGTGGGCGTGGTATAGACAGTGATTGGCTCGGCCACGATGGCGAATTATGCTGCGAAAGCCGCGCCGGCAGCGTCAATTGTGGCGTCGATGTCGGCTTCCGTATGGGCCAGCGAGACGAACCCGGCCTCGAACTGCGATGGCGCAAGGTAGACGCCGCGCTCGAGCATGGCCTGGAAGTACGAGGCGTAGCGGTGGGTGTCGGCACGTTTGGCGGTCGTGTAGTCATAGACGGGGCCAGGGCAGAAGAAGCCAGTAAGCATCGAGCCGACACGGTTCGCGGTATACGGCACGCCAGCGTCCCGAGCAGCCGCGGCCAGGCCGTCAGCCAGGCGGGCAGACAGCGTCTCCAGCCGCTGATAGACGCCAGGCTCGGACAGCAGGCGCAATGTGGCGATACCCGCGGCCATAGCGAGAGGATTGCCCGAAAGCGTCCCGGCCTGGTAGACAGGGCCGAGTGGGGCGATGAGCTCCATAATCTCGCGCCGGCCGCCGTACGCCCCAACCGGCAGCCCGCCGCCGACGATCTTGCCCAGGCAGGTCAGGTCAGGCGTGACCCGAGACACAGCCTGGGCGCCGCCGAGCGCAACGCGGAACCCGGTAATCACCTCGTCGAAGATCAAGAGCGCACCATGCTCGCGGGTCAACGCGCGCAGGTGCTGCAGGAAGCCATCTTCGGGCGGGACCACGCCCATGTTGCCCGCGACCGGCTCGACGATCACGGCGGCGATCTGCTCGACATGCGCGTCGAACGCGGCGCGCACGGCGTGCAGGTCGTTGTAGGGCACGGAGAGCGTCGCAGCGGCCGCGGCGGTGGGGACACCAGGCGAGTCAGGTGCGCCGAGTGTGAGGGGACCAGAACCGGCCTGGACCAGCAGACCATCGGCGTGGCCGTGATAGCCGCCGTCGAACTTGACGATCTTCTCGCGCCCGGTAAAGGCCCGGGCGAGTCGCAGCGCGCTCATCGTCGCCTCGGTTCCGGAGCTGACGAAGCGCACCAGGTCGATGGCCGGGAAGGCCGCTTTGACGAGCCGGGCGAGCTCGAGCTCGGCTTCGGTGGGTGCGCCGTAGCTGGTGCCACGGGTCGCGGCGTCCTGGATGGCGGCGACCACGCCCGGGTGCGCGTGGCCCGCGATGAGCGGCCCCCACGACGCCAGATAGTCGACATAACGGTTGCCATCGACGTCCCACACATAGGCGCCCTTGCCGCTGGCAATGAACCGCGGCGTGCCGCCCACGGCCCGAAACGCGCGTACCGGCGAGTCGACGCCGCCCGGCAACAGCCCTTGGGCTTGTTCGAACAACTCGGCCGAACGCGACGTCGCGATCGTCATCGAACGAGCCAGCGCGCCGCGTCCTTGGCGTGATAGGTGATTGTCAGATCAGCCCCGGCGCGGGTGATGCTGGTCAATGCCTCGAGCACGGCTCGTTCCTCGTCGATCCAGCCCTGCAGCGCGGCTGCCTTGAGCATCGCGTACTCGCCGCTGACGTTGTAGGCCGCCAGCGGCGCGTCCGGGAAGGCTGTTTTGACGGCGTGGACCACGTCCAGGTACGGCAAGGCGGGCTTGACCATCACCATATCGGCACCCTCGGCCAGATCGAGCGCGACTTCGCGTAGCGCCTCGCGGCCATTCGCCGGGTCCATCTGGTAGCCGCGTCGATCGCCGAACTGGGGCGCTGAATCCGCCGCCTCGCGGAACGGGCCGTAGAACGCGCTGGCGTATTTCGCTGCGTAGGACAGAATCGCCACGTCGCTCATGCCACGCTCGTCGAGCGCAGTTCGAATCGCGCCGACACGTCCGTCGAGCATGTCCGAGGGGGCGACCACGTCGGCGCCCGCCTCGGCCTGCGCAACCGCGGCGCGTACGAGTAGCTCGACCGAGGCGTCGTTCTGAATGAAGGCGTCCTGGCCTTCGCCACCGGGCAAGCCGCAGTGGCCATGCGAGGTGTATTCGCACAGGCACGTATCGGCGATCAGCATCAAGGCCGGCGCGGCACGGCGCATCGCCCGCAGCGCCTGCTGCACCACGCCATCGGGCGCCCACGCCTCCGAGCCTTCCCAATCCTTGGTATGCGGCAGCCCGAACAACAGTACGGCCGGGATCCCCAGGTCGGCCACGGCACGGACTTCCTCAGTCGCTCGGTCGACCGACAGGTGGAACACACCAGGCATGGACGGGATCTCTTCCTGCACGTCAACGCCGGGCACGACGAAGAGCGGATAGATCAGCCGATCGACGCTCAAACGTGTTTCGCGGACCATTCGCCGAACGGTGTCGGTACGCCGCAGACGGCGCGGCCGGGCCAGCGGGAACTGTGCGCGAGCGACCGACGGTTGCGTCTCGGTCATCAGGCGATCCTTCCTTGGTCGGGCTGCAAGACGCGCAGCAGGCGTGACCGTCGAGGCGCATGGCGCAGCGCGACAGTCGGCCCGTGCAGCAGCTTGTTGACGATGCCCGTCGTAAGTGCCTCGACGGCGGCGGCCTGTTCCGGGGTAAGGTCGCGCAGGCGGGCCGAAGAGCGTGCCAGCTCACGCTGGCGAATGGCTTCGCCGAAGGTACGCAGCTCGGCGATTGCTGGACTGGCCAAGCGAACGCGCAGCCACTGCTCCAGCCGGCTGGCTTCGTCAACCGCCAGCGCCTCGGCCTGGGCGACCTCAGCCTCGCGCGTCGAGCTGTCGATGGGGCACTCGCGCTCGAGGTCGTCGAGGTCCAGCAAGGTGACGCCAGGAATGGCGCGCACGCGCGCGTCCACATCTCGGGGCACGGCGATATCGACGACTAGCAGCGGCCGCCCCGGTTGGCGCTGTGCCATGGCGGCTTGGGTGGTGGCGACGTCGAGAATCGGCTGCCGTGACGCGGTCGCGCCGACCACCAGCGTTGCTTCACGCAGGCTGTGTGGCAGTTGATCCAGACCACCGACAGTCACGGCCGTGAGATGGCGGAGGATCTGCTCGGCGCGGGCCGGAGTCCGATTCAGCACATGGACACGCGCGCCCGCTTCAAGCAGCGCCTCAGCTGACGCCCGGGCCATGACTCCGGCGCCGAGGACGACCGCGACCTGACCGAGCAGACCTTGCGGCAGAGCGCGGCGGGCAACGTGGACCGCGGCGACGGCGATGGACGGCAGTTTGCTGAGGCGGGTTGTGCTACGCACGCGGCGCGCTGACTCAGCCGCGCGCTGAAAGACACCGCGCAGGGTGGCCGGCAGCTGGTGCGCCTGTTCGGCGGCACGCACAGCATCGCGTACCTGGCCGCGAATCTGGTCTTCGCCGACGATGAGCGAGTCGAGGCCGGCCGTGACGCGCACCAGATGCAAGAGCGCGGGCTGGCCGTGCAACCGAGTCGCATACGGCCGTAGCTCATTCCAGTCGACGCCGCTTGCGCGGGCCAGGGCGCGCTCGAGCCGTGCGGCCACGACGGCCGGGCGCCGCTCGTAGGCGATGTACATCTCGACGCGGTTGCATGTCGACAGCAGCACCGTAGCCAGCCCAGGCGGGGCGACTTCGCGCCAGCGCGACTCGTCGAGTGCGACCCGTTCGCGCACCTCGACCGGTGCCAGGTGATGATTGATGCCGACGACGAGCAGGCCGGGCATCAGGCGGGCACCTCGAGCGTGTCGCGTACGGCGCTGACGAGGCTGCGCATGCTCGTCTCGGCGGCCACGCCGTCTACGTGCACGCCTGCCGCGCGCGCCGCGCTGGCAGTGGTCGGGCCGAGACAGACGATCCGTGCGGAACCGAGCGGGACGGCCGCGACGGCGCGCACGGCCGATGGACTGCACAGCGTGACCACGTCGCACGGCGGCAGCTCCGCGAAGACCACTGGTTCAGTGCGGTAGCAGGTGGGGCTGTCGACGAAGACGCCGAGGGCGGTGAGGCCGGCGATCAGCTCGTCGCGTCCTTCTGCGGCGCGTGGCACGAGTACCCGTTGGCTGCGCCGCAGGCGGGGTCCAAGTGCCGCGAGGGCCGCGGTCGCGGAAAAACGGTCTAGCGCGATAGTTGGCAAGAGGCCAAGGGCACGGGCGGTGGCCGTGCCGCACACAATCGGCGCTTGGGGCAGTGCACCCCCGAGACCCTGCATGAGGTAGCGGGCGGCATTCTGGCTGGGCAGGACGAGCCATGCGTAGTCCCGAGTCGCCAGTGTGCGCAGCTCGGCAGTGTCGTAGGCGGGGACGATGTCGATGGCCGGTACCTCGACGACCGCGCAGCCAGCGGCGCGCAAGAGTGAGCTGAGCTCGGAGGCCTGCTCACGCGGGCGGGTGTTGAGCACCACTGGTGCAGTCATGCGCGTGCTACCGCCATGAGCTCAGCCGCGCCCGCGGCGCGCAGGCGTTCGGTCAGCGCGTCGGCCAATACCTCAGGTGCGGACAACAAACCGTCGAGGTGATCGACAATCGACCGCCGGCCATCTGGCTCGGCAACGGCACCGAGCAGCGACAGTTGGCCATCGGCGTGCGGTGTGCCGAGCGCGCCGACGGGCAGGCGGCAGCCACCCTCGAGGTTGGCCATCAAACGCCGTTCGGCGCGGACGGCGGCACCGGTTGCAGGATCGTGCAGCGGCTCCAAGAGCTCGAGCATGTCGCGATCGCCGGCCCGCGCCTGGATCGCAAGTGCGCCCTGGCCTGGGGCCGGCGGCACGACTTCGGCATCCAGCACCACGAACTCGGCCGCGAGGTCCAGTCTCACCAGACCGGCCAACGCGAGCACGATCGCGTCGTACTCGCCATCCGCCAGCTTGCGCAGGCGTGTCTCGACGTTGCCGCGAATGGGCAGGCACGTGAGGTCAGGTCGGACCGAGCGCAAGAACGCGGCGCGGCGGGCGCTGCTGGTGCCCACGCGCGCTCCGAAATCCAGGCGCTCCAGGGTGCGCTGGCCTGGTGCTACGAGCACATCATGCGGGTCCTCGCGTGGCGGGATGGCCACCAGCGGAAGCTCGGGCGATACGCTCGGCGGCACGTCCTTCAAGCTGTGCACGGCCAGGTCGATCTCGTCGCGCAGCAGCGCCGCCTCGAGCTCCTTGACAAACACGCCTGTGCCCCAGCCTTCGCCGGGCAGGTTCGTGTGCTGCGAACGATCGCCAGTGGTGGTGATCGGTACCAGCTCGATCTCGAGCGACGCGTGTGCATCGCGCAGGGCGGCGCACACCAGGTCGCTCTGACGGCGCGCCAGTGCGCTGGCGCGCGTGCCCACGCGGACTACGCGACTGCCCACGAGGCTCCCGGCTTGGCGCCGTGCCACGCGGCGAGCTCACCGCGCACCACCACCGCCAGGGTGTCGATGAAATCTGGCTCGGCATTGGGCGCGTCGATGCGGATGAAATTGGCGAACCCAGCTTCGAAGGCCTGCTCGCGGCCAGCGACGTCGACGTCGTACAGCGTCTCGAGGTGGTCAGCCAGGAACTGGACGGGGGCGACGATGACGTCCCGGTAGCCACTCGCAGCCAGCTCAGGCAACACGTCGAGCATGTCCGGCTTGAGCCACTCCTCGGGTGTGTGCCCAGCGCTTTGATAGACGAAGAACCAGCGCTCGGGCGCAAGATCAGCCGCGTCGGCGACCGCGCGCGCGGTCTCCTGGAGCTGGGCAACGTACTCAGGTTCGCGGTCGACGACACGCTTGGGCAGGCTATGCGCGGTGAGCAGCACGGGCACCCTGTCGCGCGCGTCGTGGGGAAAGCGCGCCAGGGCGGCCCGGACGCGGCTGGCGAGCACGTCCACGAACGACGGATTGAGGTGCCAGGCTTCGACGGTGCGGCACGGGACTTCGCCGGCGGCCTGGCTCAAAGCCTGGTGATAACCGCCCATCAGGGTGGCCGAATACTGCGGCGAGAGAATCACCCCGAGCAGCCGATCGACGGGTCCAAGGCTGACCACAGCGCTGGCAATGCTTGGTTCGGAGAAGCGCATCCCGGCACGGACACGGAAGTCGTCGCCCAATCGAGATGCCAGTGCAGCCGCCTGCTGATGCGTGATCTCAATGAGGGGCGACCCGCCAATGCGCTCGTAGCGGCGGCGAAACTCGGCCAGCAGCTCTGGGCCTGGCTCGCGACCGCCCCGCACGCGGGTGATGTAGGCGCCCACGTCGTCCAGGTCGCGCGGCGAGCCATAGGTCATCAAGACGACGCCGATGCAGGTCATGGCGCGTACGTGTGGACCGCGTCGACGAGGCGACGCAGCACGTCCGGATCAGTCTCTGGCAGGACTCCGTGGCCGAGATTGAAGATGTGGCCCGGGCGACCAGCAGCCTGGCTCAGCACGTCGCGCATGCCTGATTCGGCGACCGCCCAGCCAGCGACGGGGCGGACGGGATCGAGATTGCCCTGAATGCCGCGGTCGTACCCGATGCGGCGCCAGGCATCGTCCAGTCGGACTCGCCAGTCGACGCTGACCAGGTCGCTGCCGGCCGCGGCCATCGACTCGAGCAGCGCCGCGTTGCCGGTGCCAAAGTAGATCGTCGGCGCGCCAGTGGCGCGCAGCGCGTCAAAGATGCGCTGCATCCAGGGTAAGACTGAACGCTCGTAGTCCGCGGGCGCGAGCGCGCCAACCCAGCTATCGAAGACCTGGATGACGTCGGCGCCCGCCCGAACCTGCGCCGAGAGGTAGGCGATCATGCCGTCGGTCAAGCGATCCATGAGCGTCGCCCAGAGCGCGGGCTCGCGCAGCATGAGCGCCTTCGCCTGCGCGTAGTCGCGTGCCGGGCGGCCCTCGATCAGGTAGCACGCGAGCGTGAACGGCGCGCCACAAAAGCCGATGACAGCGGCACGTCCGGCAAGCTCGGCGCGCACGTCGCGGATGGCCTCGAGGACGAACGGCACACCCTCGTCGGGCTCTAGTGGCCGCAAGCGCTCGACGCCGGCCTGGTTGCGGATTGGCTCGTGAATGACTGGACCGAGGTCGGGCTGGATCTCGAGCGACACGCCCATGCCTTCGAGCGGCAGCATGATGTCCGCGAAGAGCACTGCGCCGTCGACGCCGAGCTCGTCGACGGGCATGAGCGTGATCCGCGTACACAGCTCGGGCGTTTTGGCCATGGTCAGGATCGGGTACTGCTCGCGTAGCGCGCGGTACCTGGCCAGACTGCGGCCGGCCTGGCGCATGAACCAGACCGGCGTCATGTCGGTTGGCTGACGGTGGCATGCGGCCAGAATGCGCTCGGCGCCCGTCAAGGACCGCTGCGCGGTGGTCATCCGAGCATCTCGACGACTTCGGCGATGCTGCCCGCGATGCACGTGAAGATGGGTGTCTCACGTTCGGTATAGGCGCTGGCCTCGCCGCCCCGCAGGCGCTCGACGAGATCGAGGAAGTCAGCCGGGTAGTCCGTTTCGAAGGCGACGACGAATTCCTGATCGTCCAGGCCGAACGAGTAGCTGGTGTTGATCTTCACGCGCGGAAACTCGTGGCCAACCCGGATGTGCTCGTCCATGGCGTGCTGGCGCTCCTCGAGCGACAGGCGATACCAGGGCCGCTTCTTGACCATCGGGTACACGAACAGGTACCGCCGCCCCGTCGGCCGAATGCGGGTTCGCCGCCCCTCCTGGTCAGCATGCTCGTGCCGGTCGACGTATTGCGAGCGCCTGGTCATGGCCAGGTACGAGTAGGGCGTATCGAGATGGGCGCCCATCGTCGTAGCCAGCACCGCCGCCTGAAGCTCCTGGAAGTCCTCGAGGCGTTCGCTGACCATCCACAGCACGAAGTCAGCATCCGCACGGGTACCGAGCGTGCTGTAGGCGCGCAGAACTGCCAGGCGTTCGGCAAAGGGTTCGAGCACAGCCAGCAGCTCGCCGCGGGCCGCGGCGCGCGTTTCGGCGGACAACCGACGCCACGATGGATGCGCCTTGTAGAAGAGGTAGCGAATGAATTGACGCGTCGTCGACGTGTCCGCGGCTGGCGGCTCCGCCGTGGGCGCAGTGGTAGTCATAGTTCTCCTGATAGCGAGCCTACGGGACAGATCGGGGCCACGACGACGGGATAAGTCCCT
>DASXRR010000431.1:0-4058 GCA_036506475.1 Chloroflexota bacterium | reverse complement strand
CGCCGAATGGCGCGTCAAAGCGAACAATACCGTCGATCGGATCACGGGCAAACTCTCGTCACACCCAGAGGCAGATTGGACGCAGCTGCGCGAAGAGCTCAGGCGCTGCTATGAGTCGATTCAGCGAGAGTTGTCATCCTGAGGCCGCAGCAGGCTCAGGATGACAACTGTCGCTGAATCGACTCGTAGCACTTTCTGAGCTGGTCCTGGAGCAGCTGCCAATCAGCTTCTGGGTCGGGCGAGTGTTTGCCCGTGATCCGATCGACGGTATTGTTCGCCTTGACGCGCCATTCGGCGGACTCGCGCATACGCTCCAAGGGCAGTCCGAACAAGTGCCCGTGCAGCTGCGTCATGGCCTCGATGAACGGTGTCTTGTCGGGGTCGCCAATGAGCTCGCGGTGCCAGACCCAGTAGGCCACCTCCAATCTGGCCGCCGCGACCGGGTCGAAGTGCAGATCGGACCAGCGCACGGCCATCCGATAGAAGCGCTCGAAGTGTTTGCGCACTGTGTCCAGATCGTGGTCGATGGGCGCCCAGGCGATTGAGCCACGGGCAACGTGGATGGCCGCTACCACCGACAGCGGAAACGGAATATGGAACTGCTCCTGGTTGAGCTGGACCATCAGCCGCATCAGCTTGGGCCAGTCGCGGTCGTAGTACGCGCGCCAGCCGCCGCCCTCGAGCTCGGCGATCCGCTCAGGATTCAGTCGGAAGGCCAACGCGGCCCCTCACCCCCACCCTCTCCCCGGCGGGGGCGAGGGAGTAGCCCTTCGCATCGCACCGCTCGTAACCGCCTCGCCCCCCTCGGGGAGAGGCCGCCGTAGGCGGGTGAGGGGCAGCGGCATCAGCCGCGACGGTCGCGCGGTAGCCAGGCCAGCGCCTGTTCGGTCGTGCTCGCCGGGCGATACTCGAGGCCCACGGCGCCGGTGTAGCCAACCTCGTCCAGATCGGACAGGAAGTCGGCGATAGGCTGCTGGCCAGTGCCTGGCTCGTGCCGGCCGGGCACATCCGCAATCTGCACGTGCTCGACCAATCGTGACCACTGGCGCAGCGCGGCGCGTGGGTCGCCGCCGACCATCCCCACGTGATACTGGTCGAGCTGTAGCTTGACGCTCGGATGATCGGCCGCGTCGACCAGGCCCGCCGCCCGCTCGACGGTGTCGGCGACGTAACCCGGCATGTCTATTGGATTGATGTTCTCGACCAGCAGCTTGACATCGGCGGCCTCGGCCAACGGTGCCGCCTGGCGCAGGTTCTGGATCGCGGTGCGTTCGGCATCCTGGCGATCAACGCCCGGCGGCAAGACGCCGGCGATGGCGTTCAGTCTGTGCGTGCCGAAGCGGTTGGCCGTGGCGATGGCCTGCTCGATGCTGGCCATGAAGTCCTTTTCCCGGCCGGGCAGCGACAGGAGTCCGCGTTCGCCGGCCTCCCAATTGCCCGGCGCCGGATCGAACAACACCAGCTCGAGGTCGTGCTCGCGCAGAAGGTGCTCGACGCGATCGTGGTCGAGCGCGTGCACGAACAGGATCTCGATGCGTTTGAAGCCAGCCTGAGCAGCGGCGCCAAAACGGTCGTAGATGTCGAGCTCGGGCCAGAGCATCGACAGGTTGGCTGCGAAGTTAGGCATGGCCGACCGTCACTCCGGCAGGGTCTTCCCAGAGCTTGACCAGTGCAGCCATGTCCTCGTCGCCCATACCCCTTGCCCGTGCCTCCAGGAACCGCTGCTCCGCCAGGGCACCGAGCAGCAGCGGCACCTGCGCGCCCTTGGCTTCGTCGTGGATCAATCCCAGGTCCTTGAGGATCAAACTGACGGGCGTCGCTGGGCTGAAGTCGCGGTTCATGAAGCGCGGCAGGTTGCGGGTCATCATCGTCGAGCCGCCAAAGCTCGTTCCGATCAGGTCCAGCACGACCTGTGGATCCGCACCGAGGCGCGCGCCGAAGACGGCTGCCTCGGCGATCGCGGAGGTGTGCACGCCGACCAAGAGCTGATTGATGAGCTTGACGACCTGGCCCGAGCCGGTCGGTCCGCACAGGCGGATGTTCTTGCCAAACGCCTGCAGCACGGGCAGCGCCTTGTCGAACGTGGCCTGCTCGCCGCCGACCATCACGGTCAGCGTGCCCGCTTGGGCACCCGCGGGACCACCCGACACGGGCGCATCCAGAAACGCCGCCCCCTTTGCCTTGAGCCGTTCAGCACAGGCGCGGTTGAGCCCAGGGCTGACCGTCGAGTGGTCAATGAAAACCTGCCCGTCCTTGGCGGCCTCAGCCATTTCCTCATACACCGCCGCAACTGAGTCCGGAGTCGGCAACGCCGTCAGCACGATGTCTGCCCGTTCGGCCACCTGCCGTGACGACTCCGCTGCTTGGGCGCCATCTTTGACAAGCGCGTCGATCGCGGGCCGCGATCGGTTGTACACATGCACCGCGAACCCTGCCTGCAGGAGTCGCCTGACCATCGGCTGCCCCATCTTGCCCAGTCCGACAAACCCCGTTGCTTCCATGCCGCCAAGGGTACCGGTTCGGGCGGCCGCCCACCCCAGCCTTGTCATCCTGAGCTTGCGAAGAGCCTGTCCTGAGCGGAGCGAAGGAATCCGCTTGTCGACCGGTGACCGCCCAGCAAGCGGATCCTTCGGCTGCGGCCTCAGGATGACAATCGGGCGGCGTACGCTGAACGGCGCCATGAAAATCACGCGTGTGGAGACGCTGCCTGTTGATCGGTACCTGTTTGTGCAGGTGCACACCGACGCCGGCATTGTGGGTTTGGGCGAAGCGGGCACGTGGGGATTCCTGGAAGCGGCCGAGCAGGTCGTGCGCAAGTTCGCGACCTACCTCGTTGGCGAGGATCCGCTCAAGATCGAGCACCACTGGCAGTACCTGTATCGCTCGACGCACTTCAGGGGCGCGGCGATCATGGGTGCGCTCAGCGCGATCGACATCGCGTTGTGGGACATCGCCGGCAAACACTTCGGCGTGCCGGTCTACGCTCTCCTGGGCGGGCCAACCAGGCAGTCAGCGCGCGTCTACTACCACGTGCTGGGCGAGACGATCGACTCGCTTGTCGAGGGCTGCAAGGACGCCAAAGCCAGAGGCTTCACGGCCGTCGGTCACCTGTCGCCGTTCGGCGACGAGCCGCGCGACAAGCCCTACTTCAAAACGCACGTGGCCAAGATGCACGAGGCTGTCGACGCGGTGCGTCAGTACCGCGCGGCGGTCGGCGACGAGGTCGACCTGTGCATCGAGATCCATCGCCGGCTCACGCCGGCCGAGGCGATCGTGCTAGCGCGCGGCATCGAGCCGTTCCATCCGCTCTTCTACGAGGACCCGATCTTGCCCGACAACTTCGACGCCATGGGCCTCGTCGCCGAAAACATCCACATTCCGATTGCCACCGGTGAACGCCTGCACACCATCTTCGAGTTCGAGATGTTGCTGAAGCGTGGCGCTGTGCAGTTCGTACGACCCGATGTATGCATGTGCGGCGGCATTACGGGCGCCAAGAAGGTCGCTGCGCTGGCTGAAGCCAACTACGTGGGTGTTGTGCCGCACAATCCGCTCGGGCCGGTGAGCACCGCCGCATGCGTGCAGCTGGCCGCCTGCATTCCCAACTTTGCCATTCAGGAGTACCCGCTCGGCGAGGATCGCCCACCCAAGAGCGAGATCGTCGAGACGGCGCTGCGCTACGACGGCCATGGCTCACTTCTGGTGCCCACCGCACCAGGCATCGGCGTTGAGCTACGCCCCGACGCCGCCGAGCGCTACCCGTACAAGCCGCGCTGGCTAGGCACGCGGCTGAACACCGACGGCTCGGTGATGGACCAGTGATTCGGGGGTCGGGGGTCGGGATGTCATCCTGAGCCTGCGAAGAGCCTGTCCTGAGCGGAGCGAAGGAATCCGCTTGTCGGAACGTGTGTGCTCGGGCAAGCGGATCCTTCGGGTCGCAGGCTCCCCTCAGGATGACAGCGGGTGCCTCAGCGTGGAGCAGGGACCGTCACCAGCCGGCCGCCGGCCTGGTAGACCTTGCTCGTGAGCGGGTGGCCAACGGCGTCGACGATGAAGCG
>DASXRR010000430.1:0-10907 GCA_036506475.1 Chloroflexota bacterium | reverse complement strand
CGACGGCAGTGTCGCCCTGATCGTGGACGTGGCGGCGCTGATCGCGCAGGCCATTCGCGACAACACCACCATCGCCTCGACGCCCGCGCCGACGGCCGAACAGAAAAAGTCACGCAAGCGCCGTGCCGCGGTTGAGGAGTCAGCACATGCAGCCTGATCCGCTCGAGGTCCAGACCGACCAGCTCCAGGTGATCGTCAACCGAGCGCTCGCGCGCTCGGCCGAGACACTCTCGGAGATGTCGGGTGTGGATATTTCCATCTCGTCATCCGCGGTCGAACGCGTGCCGCTGGTCCAGGTTCCGCTGGCCGTCGGCTCGCCCGAGGAGCCCGCGATCGGCGTGTACGTCGGCATTGAGGGTGACGGCGCTGGATATTTGCTGCTGCTACTCGACAAAGCCATGGCCACCGAGCTGGCCGGTCTGCTGCTGTGCGAGCCAGTCGAATCGATCGACGTACGCGACGAGCTGCCCGCGTCGGCTTTGGCCGAAGCTGGCAACGTCTCGTGCTCGGCCTTCATGAACGAGCTCGGCGAAGCCACCCGGCTGTGCCTGATGGCGATGCCGCCGGTCGTCGTCGACGACATGCGCGGCGCGATCCTCGACGTGGTCGTCGCCGAAATCGCTCAGAGTGGCGACGAAGCGCTGCTGATCAAAACCCAGATGCGTCGCACGGACGACACAACCAGCAACGGCAGCGTCAACGCCCGCCTGCTGGCGATCCCGACGCCCGAAACCCTGAACGCGATTCTGGAACGGCTGGCGGCGTGACGATGACAACGACGACTCCGACGTATGTGGTAGGCCTTGGCGAAGCCAAGGTGCTGAAGGCCCAGCCGGGCCAGGACGACTCACTCGTCGCGTATGGCCTGGGCTCCTGTGTCGCCATCTGCCTGTGGGACCCGGCATCCGAAGTCGCGGGCATGGCCCACGTGGTCCTGCCAGGCGCCGATCCAACCGGTGCCCCGAATGCGAAGTTCGCCAAGAGCGCGCTCCCCGCGCTAGTGAAGATGATGCAGGCTCAGGGCGCGGGTAACGACGCGCGCCGTTTCGTCGCCAAACTCGCCGGCGGCGCCCAGGTCTTGAAGCTGGGTGGCTCGGGCAATTTGCCCCGAGTCGGCGACCAGAACGCGCGCGCGGTCCAGGAAGCGCTGGCAGAAGCTGGCGTCAAGGTCCAGGCGCTCGACCTGGGTGGTTGCAAAGGAAGAAGTGTGTGGTTCGACCCGCGCGAACGAGGCCAGGTGCGCGTTCGTGCGATCGGCAGCAGCGACAAGTATCTATAGGTGATGGGTCATGGGTTATGGGTGATGGACCGCGGTTCGCTCCCAACACCCAACACCTAACACCTAACACCCGTCATGGAGGACAAAGACAACAACCTATGGCAAAAGTACTCGTAGTTGACGACGCGGCATTCATGCGTGTTCGCGCCGCCAAGGTGCTGACCGACAGCGGCCATGACGTCGAGCAGGCCGAGAACGGTCTCGAGGCAGTCAAGAAGTACGGCGAGTGGCGTCCGGATGCGGTGCTGATGGACATCACCATGCCCGAGATGGACGGCTTGGCCGCGCTCAAGGAGATTCGCAAGCTGGATCCCAACGCGCGCGTGGCGATGGTCACGGCCATGGGCCAGCAGGCGATCGTCATGGAAGCGCTCAAGGCGGGCGCCAAGGACTTCGTGCTCAAGCCGTTCCAGCCTGACCGCGTGCTCGGCGCGCTCGCGAAGCTGCTGGCTTCTTAGGCGCAAAACAGGTCATTCGGAGAGATTCATGCCTACCCGTGTCCTGGTGGTGGACGATTCCGCCTTCATGCGCAAGGTCATCAGCGAGGCGATCGCTGGCGAACCGGACATGGAGCTGGCTGGCGTCGCCATCAACGGCCTCGATGCGTTGACCAAGGTCGAGCAGTTGCAGCCCGACGTGGTCACGCTCGACGTCGAGATGCCCGAGATGGACGGTCTGACCGCCCTGCGGCACATGATGGCGCGCTATCCGCGGCCGGTCGTGATGTTGTCGTCGCTGACCCAAGCTGGCGCCGTGACCACGATCCGTGCGCTGACGATCGGTGCTGTCGATTTCGTCGCGAAGCCGTCGGGTGCGATCTCACTGGATTTCCATCGTGTGCGCGAAGAGCTGGTCCAGAAGATCCGCACGGCGTCCAGGGCGAGGGTCCGGGCACAGGGGCCGGGGGTCGGGGGTCAGGGGTCGGCCGAGCCGCCGATCCGGCCCGTTATGAAGACCCCGCCGACGTCCTCCGTCCCCCGTCCCCCGTCCCCCGTCCCCCAATTTGAGCGACTGGTCGTGATTGGCTCGTCCACGGGCGGCCCGCGCGCCCTGGGTACGGTCGTCCCGGGCCTGCCCAATGACGGCAAGACCGCGTACGTGATCGTGCAGCACATGCCGGCCGGCTTCACGCACTCGCTCGCCGAGCGCCTTGACAGCCTCAGCGCGCTGAGCGTCAAAGAAGCCCAGGCAGGCGACCAGCTGACCGCCGGCCTCGCCCTCGTTGCGCCGGGTGACTATCACCTGCGCGTCAACCATCGCGGCGTCGTGCTGCTCGATCAGGAGCCAAAGGTTCATGGCGTACGCCCATCGGTCGACGTCACGCTGTACTCGGTCGCGCAACACTTCGGCGCGCGCACCGTGACCGCGATCCTGACCGGCATGGGCTCCGACGGCGCCGCCGGCGCGGCCGCCATCCGCCAGGCGGGTGGCCAGGCGCTGGCCGAAGATGAATCGACCTGCGTGGTGTGGGGCATGCCGCGCGCGGTCGTAGAACGTGGCGGCGCCGATCGCGTCGTGCCCCTGGATGCCATGGCGCCGGCGATTGTCGACGCGCTGGGCGCTCGTACCCAACTCGCTCGCTAGAGGTCCCAAGAGAACGTTTCATGCTGCAGTCTCCTCCCGCAACCACGACCTCGGCCGAGCCGGGTGTCACGCCCGATTTCGAGCTCTTTCGCAAGCGCGCCTACCAGATCACGGGTCTGGACCTGACGTCGTACAAGGCACCGCAGATGCATCGCCGCCTGATGGCGCTCCTGTCGCGCCTGCAGGTCGCGGACTTCACCGCCTACGCGCGCCTGCTCGAGCGGGACGGTGAGCGTCGCCAGGAGTTTCGTGACTACGTCACGATCAACGTGTCCGAGTTTTTCCGTGACTCGGATCGGTTTGGCGACCTGGAACGCAAGATCCTGCCAATGCTCCTCGAGAGCAGCACCGCGGGTGTCAAAGTCTGGAGCGCGGGCTGCTCGATCGGCGCCGAACCGTACTCCATGTCAATCATCCTGCGCGAGCTCGCGCCCGCTCGCACGCACAGCATTCTGGCCACCGATATCGATCAGACCATCCTCGACCGCGCGCGCGGCGGACGCGACTATCTCGCGTCCGACATTCGCAACGTCGGCACTGGGCGCATGGCCAAGTGGTTCACCCCGCAGCCCGATGGCCGCTACTCGGTCGGTGCTCAACCGCGCACCATGATCACCTTCCAGAAGCACGATTTGCTGCGCGACCGCTATCCGAGCGGTCCGTTCGACCTGGTCTCGTGCCGCAACGTGGTGATCTACTTCACCGAAGAGGCCAAGGAGCGCATTTACCAGGGCTTCGTCAATTCGCTGCGCACCGGCGGCATCTTGTTCGTCGGTGGCACTGAAGCCATCATGCGGCCCCAGGCGCTCGGCCTGAAGGTCGTCGGCCCGGGCTTTTACCGCAAGGAGCCTGTGTAGTGATCGGTGGCGCGCTGCAGGCGCCCCGCCCTCAGTCGCCTGAGGCGCTGGTGGCGGCTGCCCCCGAGCTCGAGGCACTGCCCATCGTCGCCCAGCGCGTGCTGGCGATCCTGCGCGATGAGCGCACGACCATCGATGGCATCTCCAAACTGCTCGGGACCGATCAGGCGCTCGCGTCGGCCGTGCTGCGGCACGCCAACAGCGCCTCGGCCATGCCGAACCGCAAGATTGCCAGCTTGCGCGAGGGCATTGCTCGAATCGGTCAGCGCGCCCTGGGTGAAGTACTTGTCCGCGCGTGCGCGGCACCGATGCTAGACCGCGGCCTGCCGCCCTACGCACTACCGCGTCGTGTTGCCTGGCGCCATGCCGCGACGACTTCGCTAGCGGCGCGCCTGTTGTCGACGCAACTGAAAATCGGCAGCCCTGAGGAAGCCAGCGTGGCCGGCCTGCTGCACGACGTCGGCAAGATCGTGCTCACGTCGGTCTGCCCCGAGGCCGCCGCGGCTGCCGTGTCGCTAGCGCGCAGCCGACGCATGCAGGTGTGGCAGGCCGAGGAGCATGTGCTCGGTTTTCATCACGGCGCGGTCGGCGCAGCCCTGCTGAGCTCGTGGGACTTGCCTGAGGCAGTCGTGGACGCCGTTGCGTTCCACCACCAGCCCCAGTTCACGACGCAGCCGCTGGCAACGCTGGTCAATCTCGCCGACGCCACCGCGCACGCCGCGGGCGCAGTCGGTGGTGGCGGCGCCTGTCCGCCAGCTGAGCTCGACATGGCCGCGGCCGAAGCCCTCGGTGCTTCCGAAGCCGACATGCTGGCGTTTCTCGAGAGCCTGCAGTGTGTCGAGGAGGGCGACGACCCACTCCGCGCGCCTGGCGGCGCACTTCGAGAGCCCCAGCTGTGAAGGTCGAGTTCGTCAACCCTTTTATCGAAGCCGCGCGTGAGGTGCTCGAGTCTGAGCTCGGCGGCGAGGCCTCGCGCGGCAACCTGCGTGTGCACAAGTCGGCCTACACGACCGACGAGGTGAATGCCGTGCTGGGTGTGGCCGGTGCCGTCTCGGGCATGGTCCTGTACTCGATGAGCGAGGAGACCGCGCGGGGCATGGTTGGCAAGATGCTTGGCCAGGAGTGCGACGAGTTCGACGCACTAGCCCAGAGTGGTATCGGCGAATTGGGCAACGTGATCACGGGTCGCGCGGGCGTGCTGCTCGCCGAGGCTGGCTACGCATCCAACATCACACCGCCAGCGCTGATCCTGGGCAAGAACACCATGCTCACGACGCTCGACCTGAACCGACTGGTCTTCCCACTCGAGACTGAGGTTGGCACGATCGAGATTCAGGTCGTGCTGAACGAGACCGCCACCCGCGCCACGCGCGCCGCGTAGGACGGTCGTCAACCGGATACGGTCCGAAGCCACTTAGATTCCTCCCGAAGGGAATTCCGCCGGCGCGCGGCGCGTGCCGCGTGCAATGACGGCGGCTGAGCCTCCTGTAAACACCCGGACGGCGAGCGGCGGACGGTGGACGTAAGACCGCCATGGCTCACCTGCGACCACCGGCCAGCACCGACCAGTACTTCTGGCGAGGCATTTAGGCACCAACGAATCGTGGTTTCGTGTCCCGAACTCGAAAGAATCCGACTGGATGATTTACCTGACGCGCCTGGACGGCTCTCAGCTCGTAGTTAATGCCGACCTCATCGAGACGGTCGAGCACACCGCGGATACCGTCATCACTTTGCTCGACGGCAAACGGCTGATTGTCGCCACCACTGTCCCAGACGTGGTCGAGCGCATCATCGCCTACCGGCAGATGATCGCACGCGGCCCGATGCGCTCCGCTGACCAGCCACCGCTGCATTCGGTCGCCGCGGCCATCGAGCCCACCCCAATCCGCCCACGCGAGCCGCGAGAGAGGAACTAGGACAATGGACAAAGGAACGGCCATCGGCCTCGGCATCGCGCTGGTGTTCATTCTCGGCGCGGCGGTCGTCGAAGCGGGCAGCATTGGCATCCTCTTCGCGCTGATCAACCTGCCGTCGGCCATGATCGTGTTCGGCGGCACGATTGGGACGGTGCTGGTCGCGTTCCCGATGGAGCGCGTGACCCAGCTGAGCAAGATCATGGGCGTCGCTTTCCGCATGGAAGTGACGTCCGAGCGCGAGCTGGTCAGCCTCTTCGTCAAGCTGGCTGATCGCGCCCGCCGCGAAGGCCTGCTGGCGCTCGAGACCGAGGCGGCCCAGATCGAAGATCACTCGATCAAGAAGGGCGTCATGCTCGTCGTCGACGGCACGGACCCGGAGCTGGTGCGCGAGATCATGGAATCGGATGTCGCCGCGATGTCCGAGCGCCACGAAGGCAAGTTCGCCATGTTTGCCGCGGCGGGCGGCTTCGCGCCGACCATGGGCATCATCGGTACGGTCATGGGTCTGGTCAACGTGCTCAGTCACCTGGACAAGCCTGACGAGCTGGGCAAGAGCATCGCGACCGCGTTCATCGCCACGCTGTACGGCGTGCTCAGTGCGAACGTGTTCTGGCTGCCGATGGGCGAGCGCCTGAAGCAGCGCAACAAGGAAGAGGTCGCGCGCCGCACGCTCGCCGTCGAGGGTGTCCTGGCTGTGCAGGCGGGCGACAACCCGCGCGTCGTGCGCGAAAAGCTCGAAGCGTTCCTGCCCGAGGACCTGCGCGGTGAGGAGGCGACGGCGGAAGGTGGCGCTGAAGGCGCCCCGGTCGCGGCAGCCGCATAGCTGATGGCCCACGGACGTCGACATAAGGGCGGCCACGAAGGTGGCCACGAGAACGCCGAGCGTTGGCTGCTGACCTATGCCGACCTCATCACGCTGCTGATGGTGTTCTTCGTGGTGCTGTACTCGATGTCCACGGCCGACTCAGAGAAGTTCAAGAAGATCAGCGCCGCCCTGTCGCAGGCCTTCAGCACCGAGGTGCTGAAGGGCGCGCCCGACGCCGGCCTGATGGACGGCGTCCAGTCGCCCGATGCGCCGATCGACGACCTGATCGCGAGCAGCGAAGTGCCACAGGTGCAGCGCCTCAAGAGCAAGATCGAGGCGCTGCTCGACGGCAGCTCGCAGACGCCTGAGGTAACGGTCGGCCGCGACAAAGATGGGCTGGTCATTCGCCTGTCTGGCTCGTACTTGTTCGACTCGGGTCGAGCCGAGCTCAAGCCGAACTCGCTGGCTGTGTTGGACACGATCGCCAATGAGATGCGCACGCTGCCCAACGACATTCGCGTCGATGGCCACACTGATTCGACGCCGATCGACTCGCCACGCTACCCAACGAACTGGGAGCTGTCGACGGCGCGGGCTTTGTCAGTTACGCGCTATCTGACCGAAACGGATGGCATTCGCGCCGGCCGCGTCATGGCCGCTGGCTTTGGCGAATTCCGCCCGATCGCCCCGAACGACACTCGCGAACATCGTGCCCAGAATCGGCGCGTCGAAATTCACGTCCTTTCGTCCTCTTCATCTCAAGGGAGCACCACTGAGTCATGATCAAGATCCTCGCCTTTGTTGGCGCCGGCCTCGTACTCGGCGGCGCTCTTGCCGCCGCGGTCGTGCTGGGCGTCGTGCCCGTGCCGTTTGGCCCACTGGCCGATGCGCGCGCGGCAGCCGAGAAGGCCAACCCCAAGCCGCCCGTGACGGTCATGTACACGCCCAAAGAACGGGTCGTGAATCTGACCGACAAGGCCTCGCCGCGCTATCTGAAGGTCACCCTGACGCTCGAGTTCATCGACGCCAAGGCCAAGGAGCCGCCGAAGGGCGAAGCCGTCAAGCTGCAGCAGGACGAGTTCGCCAAGGAGATGAGCGGGCACGCCGCCATCATTGACGACGCCCTGGTCACTACGCTGTCGGCTAAGGGCTCGACCGAGCTGCTCAAACCAGATGGCAAGGACCAGCTCAAGTCGGAGCTGATCGAGCGCGTCAACCACGCTCTGCACGAAGAAGAGAAAGTAGTCAACGTCTACTTCACGAGCTTCATCATTCAATAGCTGTCAGCTTTCAGCCATCAGCTATCAGCAGGTGCCCGCCGGTGGACGTTTCCGCCTGGTGGGCACTTTGATTTCCGGCCGGTCCGGCCCGGCGCTGCTGACTGCTGACTGCTGACTGCTGACGGCTAGGTCGGTACTACCGACTACCGAAACCAGTCCTGGCGGCTCTGATGGATATCCCCCCTCTGGCGATTATGCTGCGACCACACAGGTGCCCAAGAACGCATGAGCAAAACTCTGAGCCAGTGGGAGATCGATGCGCTGCTAACCAGCCTCGGTAACGAGGACTCTGGTAGCAGCGGCAATGGCGCTGGTGGCGGGATGCCATCCGGCACCGACGGTCGCACGGTCAAGCTGTACGACTTCCGTCGCCCAGACAAGTTCTCCAAAGAGCACATCCGTGCCATCCAGAACATCCACGAGACGTTCGCCCGCGTCACCGCCTCGTCCTTGAGCAGCTACCTGCGCGCGGCGACCACGGTCTCCCTGTCGTCGATCGAGCAGGTCGTGTACGACGAGTACATCCACCAGCTCTCGAATCCGACCCTGGTCAACCTGATCGAGCTGCAGCCGCTGTCGGGCCGCATCGTCGTCGAGATGAACATGAACCTCGGCCTGGCCATGCTGGACCGCATGATGGGTGGGCCCGGCCAGGTCAGTCAGCGCCGTAGCGAGCTCACGGACATCGAAATGGCGCTCCTGCGTAGCCTCGGGGCCACGGTCAGCGCCGCGCTCAAGGACGGCTGGTCCGCTGTCGCCGACGTGCAGCCCGTGCTGGTCGAAACCGTCCTGAACGCCGATCTCGTCCAGGCCGCGCTGCCAGGCGACATCGCCGCCCTCCTGCTCTTTGAAATCAATACCCTCGGCCTGAGCGGCATGCTCTCGATCTGCGTGCCGCACCCGGTCATCGAGCCGCTGATGGATCGCCTGAATACTCAGGCCTGGTTCTCGTCGGGCTCGCGCAAGTCTGGCTCCGATGACGATCGCCACAAGCTGGCCGACGGCATTCGCCATGCGCAGCTGCCGATCTCGGTCGAACTGGGCTCAACCACGATCACGATTGGCGAGCTGCTCGACATTCGCGACGGCGACGTGATTCGCCTCGACCGCTCATCCGATGGCGAGCTGCCAGTCCTGGCTGGCAAGCGCGCTCGTTTCGTCGCCCGACCGGGGACCTTGGGTGGCAATCGCGCCGTTCAGGTCACTGGCCTGCCTGCTTCACTCATCGAAATGCTCGAGGACGCCGCCTGAGGCGCGCCCACCAAACTTCTGCAAGGACGCTACCCCAATGTCTGCCAAGAAAAACGACGACAACCTGTTTGGTGACGGCGGCGACCTCAGCCAGGACCTGATAGACCAGATGCTCAACGGGGGCGACCTCGGTAGCCCAGCACCTGAGGTCGATCCCTGGTCGGACGACGCGCTGCAGGCCGAAATCGACGCCGCGCGCGTTGCCGCGGGCGTGATGGAGGCTCCGTCGAGCGTGGCCACTATGGCGCCGCCCGCGCCGATGCCGACCCCGATCAGCGCCGCGCCGTCGGCCTCGCAAGCCAAACCCACCGCCGTGCATCCAGTGCAGTTCATGCCACTGTCGCCCGAGCCGCCGACGAACGAGCGTGCACATGGCATCGAGATGCTCATGGACGTGGCGCTCGAGGTGAGCGTCGAGCTGGGTCGATCGCACATGTCGATCGGCGAAATCCTTGGCCTGCGCACAGGCTCGGTCATCGAGCTGGACAAGCTGGCGGGTGAGCCCGTCGACGTGTCGGTGAACGGCACGCTGATCGCACGCGGCGAGGTCGTCGTGGTCGACGAGAAGTTCGGCGTGCGTATCACTGAGGTTGTCTCGAAGGCCCGTCGGATCGCCTCTCTTGGCTAGCGCCACGATCACACCGCGCCGCCGCCGCACGGCCAAGCGCGCAGTCCAGACCAGTGCCCCAGTCGCAGATGCGCTCGACCTCCTGGCCGACGACGACGACGTTCAGGACCAGGCCGCCGAGCAGCCCAACTTCGCCCTGCGGTTGACCCAAGCGCTGGAAGCGATTTCGGCCGCCCAGCCCGAGGTCGAAGCCGCGCCGGTGGCGCACGTCACGCCAGCCGCTGAGCCGATCGAAGCGGTGACGTATTCGCGCCTGCCCAGGCCGCATGCCCTACGTCCGGCGGCCAAACCCGTTGCGCCTGCCCCTGCACCTGCACCGCTGGTTGAGCCTGAGCCAATCGCCGAGCTTGCGCCTGTGGCCGAGCCCGAGGCAACCCAGGAAGAGCTTGACGACCTGCTGGCCGAGCCAAAGCCACTGACCGGCGTGCGCGCATTCGTCGCCGCACTCAACAAGCTGCCGCCAATTCGTCTGCCCATTGGGCCTGCCATCCCGTGGCGCTACGGCTTGCCGTTGCTGTTCGGCGCCTTGTTGGTCATGGTGGTTGTCGCCCGCCCGCAAGGTCAGCCCGAGAAGATGGGCACCAGCCTGCCCGCACAGCAGACCTATGCTGTCCAACAAGAGTCGCCGTTGTTCGCCAAGCCGGTAACGGAGGCTGCGAGCGCGCCCGTGGGCGTGGCCGAGCCTGCCGCGACGGCGAGCTTCGATCTGTTCGACGTCGGCATCAAGTTCGCCGCCGTCCTCGGTCTGGCCTATGGCAGCCTGATGCTGCTCAAGAAGGTTGGCCTCGGCGGCCCCGCTGCGCGTGGCTCCCAACAGATGTCTGGCGTCCGGGTGGTCAGCTCCCTCGCCCTGGCACCGAACCGCACGGTCCACGTCATCCGCACCCCCGGCGGCAAGTCGCTGCTGGTCGGCGCCACGACGAGTCAGGTCAATCTGATCGCCGACCTCGGCGAGCTCGACGAAGACAGCGTCGCCGTAGACAGCGGCTCCTTCTTCGACATCCTCTCGTCCAAACTGGCCAAATAGAAGACGACGACGATTTAGAAGTCGCAAGCCTGCGGGCTCGCTCCCCAGGGGCCAGCCCCTGGACCCCGCTCCCCAAGGCCATACACATCTGTCGACGGCCCGCGCCTGCGGCGCTACGTGCGGTCCCCAGGCTACGTCAGACCGGCTGGTCCTACCCGACCACTCCCTCCGAAGGAGAACCGGCGCGCGCGGCGCGCGTGCGCTTGCGGCGGCACATGCAGTCTGACGTTCAGCCAGGCGCTGCCGGACATGGGCGTCAACGGCCTCCGGGAGCGGG
>DASXRR010000429.1:0-3929 GCA_036506475.1 Chloroflexota bacterium | reverse complement strand
TGCCGACTTTGCCGCTGCGATTGGCCCAGCCGTCTGGGAAACGTGGTGAGCGCGAGTTGAGCAGCAAGCGCGGCGTGCCAATGCCGTTTGTGGCCACGATCACCAGGGGCGCACGTTGTTCTTGGAGCGCACCGTCGCGCGTGTAGTACACGGCGCCGCGAGCTCGACCGTCCGCGTCGAGGGTGATCTCGCGCACGCGGCAGCCGGTGCGCAACTCGGCGCCCCGCCGCAGTGCACGCGGCCAGAAAGTCACATCGGCGCTGGCGCGAGCGCCGGTCGGGCAGCCGAGGTCGCACGGACCGCACAGGTTGCACGCTGGCCGGCCCTCGTATGGCTCCGACAAGATCGCCCCATCGCTCACCCACCAGTGCCAGCCGAGCTTGTCGAAGCCTTTGGCAATGGTTTCGCCCAGGATCCCAATTGGCATAGGCGGCGTGCCGCGTTCGGAACGCCGCGGCTGTGACGGGTCGCCGGTGACGCCTGAGACGCCGGTGATTCGATCGCTCAAATCGTAGAACGGCTCGAGCTCACCGTAGCTCAGCGGCCAGTCATCGCCAACGCCGTCGAGCGACCGAACGCGAAAATCGGACGGGTGGTAGCGCGGGAAGTGCGCACTCCAGTGAATGGTGCTGCCACCCACGGCGTTGAACATGAGCGGTGTAAATGTGGACTCCGCGTTGTTGACCGGGTAATCAGCCACCAGCTGACGGACATTCGGATCGGGGTTGAAGTCGGTCAGGCGATGCAGCTCCCAATCGTCGCGGCCATGCGGCAGTGTCTCCGGCTGTACCCAGTCGCCTTGTTCGAGGCACACGACCTTGAAGCCGGCCTCGGACAGGCTCCAGGCCACCGCACTGCCCGATGCGCCGGCTCCAATGATCAACGCGTCCGGCTCGTCCCAATGGGCAGTCATCAGCTCGCCGTCGCTGCTAGCATAGCGACCCGAGGCTGAGTCAAGCAGGAGGAGCACGCGGTGGATAGCCCGACACCTCGCGTCTGGGAACCGTTTCTCACACCCCAGGACCGCGCACATCTCGCCATCGCGCGGGATCGTCGCGTCGGGTATGGCAAGGCTCCGGCGCTGCTGCTCATCGACCTCTACCGCTGGGTCTTCGGGAACGAGCCGCGCCCCCTCCTCGAAGCAGTCAAGACCTGGCCCGGTAGCTGCGGCCTGGCGGCCTGGAATGCGCTGCCCTATCTGCAGGACCTGCTCGGCATGGCACGCGAGCTGGGCCTGCCGGTCGTGCACATCACCGGTCTCGAGGACTCCGGCATGCTGGGCTGGGGCGAAGCGGCCCACGGCGGCGCTGGCCGTGGCCCGAGCACACCCCAACAGCGTCGGGGCCGCTACGACATCATTCCCGAAGTTGCGCCGATCGCCGGCGAGGTTGTCCTGCGTAAGACGGCGCCGAGCGCGTTCAATGGCACGCCGCTGCTGGCGCAGCTCAACTATCTCGGCGTCGATACGCTGATCGTCGGCGGCGAAAGCACCAGCGGCTGCGTACGCGCCTCAGTCGTGGACGGCTGCAGCTATCGCTTCAAGGTCATTGTCGTCGAAGAGTGCGTCTTCGATCGGCACCAGGCGGCGCATGCGATGAACCTGTTTGACATGCACCAGAAGTACGCTGATGTCCTACGCCTCTCGGAGGTCGAAGCGCACCTCAGGGCGGCGTCCACCCAGGAAACACCTCGTCACCCGTCGGCTCGTATTGCCGCAGCTGATTCATCTGGATTCGCAGTTGCGACATCTCCCAGTACAGTCGTTTCCGCGCGCGACTGACATTGCCTAGCGGGCGGTGGTCCGGAATGGAGTGCCATGGGTTGTAGGTCAGCACGCGCGCAAAGGCGATCTGCTCCGCGGAGTCGAACGTCTGCCGCGGTATTCGAACTGTGGCCACCGGTATGCGGGGTGAGAGCTGCGTCGGCCAATTCACGGCAGCGTTTTCGATCGGCATCAGGAACGGGTCGGTCTGCACCTGGACGCACACGTCGAACTCCACGTCCTGTCGGGCGAGGGTTCGGACCATGGCCTGACGCAGATAGTTGTCTGGTGGTCGGCCCGGCAGATTGGGCACCGGCGTCCGTGAACGCAGCTGTGAATGAAACGAGTACTTCATCGCCTGGCCCTCACCTAACAGATAGGGCACCGTGCTGAAGTACTCCGTCTCGAGCGGACTGGTTTGCGTCTTGGTCCACAGCGAGTTCATCAACGAATCCAGAATGTGCGGTTCCTGGAAGTTGAAGAAGTAGAACACCGGCGCGTTCACATAACTCCACTTCTGCAGCTGCGCGTTGGTGCGCGTATTGGGCGTAACGAAGGTCGGCGCCGACGTCCCGAACAGATCCTGAGTATATTTCTCGTCGTCCATCAATTTGCGCCCCGGCACGCCCATCAGCTTGATGGCCATGCTGAGAAAGCCGATATCGTCGATGTCGGGACACCAGATCGGACCCGGACCGGAGTAGCGCACCCAGGCCTTGTACGTCGTAGGCTCGGCAAAGATGCCGTGTCGCAGCTTGGCAGGTAGGTCGTCGCGCACCGTGAGCTCAGCGCGCACCACGCCGTGCGTCTTCGTGTTGCCGCCGCGTTCGAAGTAGCGCGGGTTCCAGAGCCGCCGCATCTGGGCATTGAACGCCGCGATGATCGCTTGCAGGTGCGCCTCTTCGTCGGGTTGGGCACGCTCCTCGGCCAGTCGATAGCCCTCATCACGGCGCTGCTTGTTGATCAGGTCCGTAACGACCTGGGTCAGGCGATCCTTGAACAGCGCATCGAAGGCGGGGCGGAGGAACGGATCGACCCGGCGCTCGACGCGGACGAGGGTCGTCAGCGAATCGCTGATCCAGTTCAGCACAGGATTGCCCGTATCCGCGGGCGGCGTGCCGAAGCCAGGACCGCCGTCGCGGCTCAACGCGATATCCCTACCATGTGGTACATCAGGCTATAGATCCTATGCGGTCTTCGATTTCCCAGGTGTGGTCGAGCACATGCCACGCCTCGCCGCGGACGAAGTAACGGCCCATCCAGCGCTTGCCGCCACGCGTCGAGCTTGCGGCCACCACCGCGCGGCCCGGTGCGCAACTCGTTACCGTGGGCGGCCTCGGCGGCGCGATCGAGCGCCCCCGCGAATGTACGCCTGTTGCCAATCTCGAGGTAAATGTCGATGCCTCCATCGTACTCGCGCACCTCACGTCCGTAGCCGCCGTCAGCGCCAGCGCTTGTGCCGCTATTGAGGCACCTCGAACATCACCTCGAGTGTGACATCCGTGATCAGCGACGCGCATGATCTCCCGTCATGGCCCTGTGGCGACGCGTTGCCGCCGCGCTATACGAACCCGACCGGCGGGTACACGCCGTCGATCCACTGGTCACGTACTTCCGAAGTGACGAACCACTCGCGCGCGCCAGGCGTGTGCCCCTTGCACTTTTTCGTTCGCGAATTGCTTCGGCGAAGCCAGGCCACCGCCAACGTGTCCCTGCCACTCGTCCGTGGCCCGTCCGAGCACTTCCACGCAGTTGCCCACGGACAGGTGGTTCCCTGCGCCGTCCTCCCAAACCCATGCCGCCTCCGTGTACCGAAGCAGCGCCCGGCGGACCGTGGCTCCCGGCACCTGCTGCAGGAAATCCAGGGTCGAAATTGAGGGCCGACTGCATGACTTCCCAATGGTCTGCGTCGAACAGCCCCGGCCTGGACTCTGGACCCAACCAACGACCAGGCCTTCCGGCCGGTACTTGAATTTAGGGTCGCTGTCCGCGCTGTGTGCAATGCAGCTGTGCGGCTGCACGACGTGCCGTTACTGCATAGAGCACCTGCCTCAGGAGCGGCTCGCGCAGCTGATCGATATGGCTTAATTAGGAGCTTGCTCCGACGCGCGCTAGTCGCTACTGTATAGCATGGAGAAGCCGAACCCAGAAGACGAGGATCCACTCT
>DASXRR010000428.1:0-26520 GCA_036506475.1 Chloroflexota bacterium | reverse complement strand
CGAGCACCTGCCGCTGGGCGTGCCCCAGGTGCTGATTCACGGACAGAACGACGACATTGTGCCGATCGATCTGGCGCGCGCCTATTTCACCGCGGCCAGCCACGGCGGCGATCAGGTTCATCTCCACGCGCTGCCCGCGACCGGCCACTTCGCCGTGATCGACCCGCTGTCGCACGCCTGGCCGGTCGTCGAGGCCGGCGTCCGCTCGCTGTTGCCGGCATGACGTTACGCTGTACCGCTCTTGGTCGGTCCTGCCCGAGATCGGTTTTCCGTGCCGAGCCCGGCTCGCTGTAGACGGCATGAGTTCAGGAGGCGAGCCAAGCCTCACCTACGCCAGCTACCTGCACCTGGACGAGGTGCTGGGCGCGCAGCATCCAGTGGCGCCCGATTCGCTCGAGCCAGGCGTGCGCGCCGCCGAGCACTTCTTCATCGTCACCCACCAGGCCTTCGAGCTGTGGTTCAAGCAGCTGCTGCTCGATCTGTCGAGCGCCGCGGAGCTACTGCCGCCGCCGATCTCCGATGTCGAGCTGGCCCTCGACCACCTCCAGCGCTCGGCGTCGGTGCTGAGGCTGCTGGTCCAGCAGATGGTGCTATTCGACAACCTCTCGCCGCGCAGCTTTCTGGCCTTCCGGCCGTACCTGGGCAACGCCAGCGGCTCCGAGTCGGCACAGTGGCGCGAGGTCCAGAAGGCGCTCGGCCTGCGTGGACAGGCCAATAGTCCGATTTACCAGGCATTTCTAGCTGCGCTCGGTCGAGCCGAGCTCAGCCTCGAGGATGTCTACCGCAGCCCGTCCGCCGCCGGCGCGCTGTATCGCGTGGCCGAAGCCCTGGTCGACATCTCCGAGCAGTTCTGGCAGCTGTGCGCCGTCCACGTCCAGATCGCCGAGCGCACGATCGGCCAGCGCCCCGGCACCGGCGGCACCTCCGGCGCAGCCTACCTGGCCGAAGTCCTGGACACCGCCAAAGCGTTCCCCGACCTGTGGGCCGTCCGCACCCGCCTCTAGCCCCACCCGGTCTGTAGCCACATCCGCCTCCAGCCGCACCCCGTGACGGTTCGCGTGACGCTTTTCGCCCGCCCCGTGACGCTTCTTCCGTCAAGTTGCCGAGGCGCGAGACGGCGCGCCTCTTACCAGCGGTCGACCAACTCGGGCGGCAGCCATACGGAGAGCCCGCTACCGCGCTCCACAACTTCAGGTTGCATACGCCGAATGGCTTTCGTCCGCGCAAACTCAAGGAGGTCTGCAACACAGTCGAAGGGGGCGATGCGGCGCAAATGCTGCGCCGTGGCGTAGACAACGTGGTATTCGCCTTCCAAAAGAAGACGCGGCGCGATCCAGATGCCCTCAGTGGTTTCAATCGTGCAATGCAGCGCCGCCTGGCGCGGTGGCATTTCGGCGACGAAGAAGCGTGTGTCGAACCGCGCCGCGAGTACCGCCGGCGTCACCCAGTGCGAAAACGGCACCAGCCGATCGAACGCCGGCCGCCAGCCATAGTCCGCGAGCAAAGAGGCAAGCGCGAGCTCACCAGCCTGGAGCGCGAGCCGCGCCCCCGCCAGCCGCTCCTGCAACGCCACATCACTGTCGTCCACCTCCAGAAGATGGTCATCATCTCCGACTGCTCGGACGCGCAGGGCATCGTCCACCGCAACCGGCTCGGCATCGCCGACTCCGGCAACACCCTCGGCATCGCCAACCGCGCCAACCCGCTCGGCATCGCCCACTCCACGAACCCGCTCGGCATCCTGGCCTGCGCGACCACCCTCGGCATCCTTGACCTCGAGACGGCGGCGGCCAGCATCGTCCAAAAGTCCGAGACCCCGTCCAACCAAGCCGCAGGCGAGCAGCACGCCCGCCTCCTCGAAGAGCTCACGCACCGCGCTGACGTAATACGCCGCGGCATCGGCGGCCGACAGCGCCGTGTCAGCCCGGCCCGAAATCAACGCCGCGAGCCCTGCGCCCTGGTCCTGAAACGCCAGGCGGTCGTCGTCACGCACCGTCCCGCCAGGAAAGACATAGGCGCTCGGCGCTACCCGAGACCGCGCATGGCGGCGGACCATGAACGTCTCCAGTCCAGCATCCCCGTCACGCACCAGGATGACCGACGCGCTCGGCCGCGGAACAACCTGTTCGGCCATATGCGCGTCAGCGCTCGCCCGGGGCGACGATCATCGACGGCGCGCGCTCGCCTCGCGGGCGCGGCCAGCGCCAGTGCGCCAGCGCCAGCACGGCGCCCACCAGGCCGCAACACAACGTGAGCACACCCAGCGCGCCAAAGCCTGCCGTCGACACGACATACCCGCCCAGGATCGTCGCCGCCAGCCAGCCGACGCTGGCAAACGTGACGTTCAACCCGAGCACCGCCCCGCGCGCCTCAGCTGACACATTGCTCAGCAGCGCGTACACGGCCGGTCGGCTGGCTGCGTTGGCCAGCGTGTACGCGAAGCCGAGCGCGACGGCGACTGCAACCGACGGCGACCAGCTCAGCACGGGCACCGCCAGCAGGCCCGCCAGCACCATCGAGCCGACGATGACGAGCTGCGGCGCGCGCAAGCGATCGGTCAGCTGACCGCCCAACACGTTGCCGATGAAATTGCCGACGGCCACTAGCGCCAGACCGATGGCTAGCGTCGGCGGGTCAATGGAAAACTGGATCAGCAGATAGGTCGGCAGGAAGACGGCGAAGGCCGAGTAACACACGCGCTCGGCGGTACCCGACAGCAACAGCGCAAGCACGCGCGGGCCGACCAGCTGCGTTAGTGCCCGGCCGCTGAGCGGCGCCTGCGTGTGCCGCGCCCGACCATGTGGAACGGCGAACCACACCAGTACTGAGCCGCCCAGCATGGCCACGGCGTGGACCAGAACCGCGCCGCGCCAGCCCGCGGCAGCCCCCGCCAGCGTCATGGCCGGCACACCCAGCACCAGAGCGACCGATTGGCCGGTCATGACCCAGCCGAGCGATCGGCCTCGATGGGCTGGCGCCACGTGGTCCGACACGGTCGCGAACACAGTGCCCATGTAGGCACCACCGCCGATGCCTCCGAGCAATCGCCACAGCGCGACGGCCGCGTAGCTGTCCGCGATGGCCACGCCGATGCCGGAAATGGCCAGCAGCAGGCAGCCGAGCGCCAGTATCGGCCGGCGGCCGAATCGATCGCTGGCCGCGCCGGCGAATACCGACGCCGCACCCCAGGCCAAGCTCTGAATGGCAACCAGATTGCCCGCCGCCGCAAGGTCCGCGTCGAGATCGCGGGCCATGTCGAGCAGGAACGGCGTAATGCCGATGGTCGTCGCCGTCGCCAGCAATGCGCCGCCAGACAAGGCGAGCAGCAGACCCAGCTGCCGCTGCACTGCCCGCTCGTGCATCAGGTAATGCTAACGAGCGCCCCGGCGCGGGCGAAGCGGTGCTCCTCGGCTCCCATTCCCCAGAAGCGGGCGAGGCGGCGTTCCAAATCAGCCAGCGGCAGCGGCCAGCTGTTCGGCGGCGGCCTGCTCCAATCGGACGATCTCGGTCAGTTGAGCGCTGAGTGACGACAACAACGCCTGGCAGCCGGCGGCGTCGAGCGGGAACGACGTCGTGGCCTCGTCCTCGAGTGCGCGCAACTCTGCGTCGATAGCATGAATCTCGGACGCCGCGGCAGCGCCGCGCGCGACGAACACCGCCCGCCGATGCACCAGAAGTGCACGGGTGCGCGCGAGCAGCGCAACATCATCGGGTAGGGCTGACTCAGCCAAGGCACTCCAGCGTGTGCCCAACTCGCGATAGCGGACACCGAGCTCCGTCAGTCGCGGATCAGCCAGCAGCGCCGCGGCCTCGTCCAGGAATGCCGCGTACAGTGGCCGCAGCGCGCCGCCACCGCCGACGCCGAGCGCTCGATACAGCGCCACCAGGCCGCTATGGAGCGGCCGACCCGGCGGAAACAATCTCGGCCAGCCGCGCGGGTCCCGCGGATCAGCCATCAGTTGAGCCAACTTGCGGAAACCATTGAGGGCGCTGTTCGACGCCGCCATGGCCGGCAGGTGCATCGGCGGGGCGAGGAGCTCTCGGGCACACGCGCGCATGCCGTCTCGCACCGCGGCGCCTACGTCAATCGGCTCCTGACCAGGTGGGTCGACGCTCAGCAGGCGGTGCTTGTCACGCTTGACGACGCTGCGCGTGTGTGCCAGCTCGTCACGCGACAGCTCGAATGGCGGCGTCCCCCGATCTTCGACGCGGTAGGAGTCGCCCGAGCCCGAAGCGCGAACGAGGACGATCTCGCCCGCCCAATCAGCCATCTCGGGCGGCAGGTCGTTGTCGGCGGAGAGCGCTCGGCTAACCCAGACAATCGCCGACCGTCCGTCGGCCAGCGCCTGGTCGAGGTTGCGCTGCGCGACCGTCGCCGATCCGGTCTCCTTCACAATCGACGTGGCGCCCAGCCGTCGGCAACCTTCTTCGAGGAAGCGCTGGCTGCTGTCCCACGCAAAGCGCGTCAGGATCGAGACGAGCGGCGCGGGCAAGCCTTTGTACTCGAACACCCAGTACGCCGCGCCTATGCCGCCGCCGATGCCGAAGGCCAGCGGCTCGCCGAGCACAACGTGCGGCGCCAACAGGCCGCGCAGACACGAGCTCTCCGCCAGATGGCCGACATCCTGGGTGGACGAACCAGTGATGCCGACGCTCACCGCTTGGCCACCGATGACCTGGGGCGCATCGTCGACGCGCACGTGGCCGAGGCCGTGCACCCTGTCGAAGATGTCATTCCCATGTGCGCGGCGCAGTGTACGGCACGCGCGGGACGCGTCGTGGCCCGCCGCCTGAGGCATCCACCAGGAGCTGCACGAGCTCGCGCACTAGCGGCAGGCGCACCGTCCAGCCAACCAGCGCCCAGGCCAGATTGATGTGCTCGAGCGCACGGCCCAGCGCGACCACGCCTTGCTCGATCGGGCTGCCGTCGGCCGGTCGGTAGGTCAAACGCTCGAGATCGCCCGATGGATAGTCCTCGGCGGCGACGAGCCGCACGCCGACGGGCCGGCGCCGTACGAGCCAACGCGCCAGGCTCGAGCACGCGTCGCACGTGCTGGCCACGAACAGCTCGTCTGGCTCACGACCGGGCGTCTGATACGGCCGCCAGCGCGGCCACCAGTTGCGGACGGTCGAGCGGTAATCGAGCCAGGCCGAGCCAAAACGCTCGACCATCTGGCGACGCTCGTGCCAACCCGCGAGGCCAAGCCCATATGCAATGTCGACGAGTGCAGCGACCGCGAGCAGCGGCTGCATGAGCAGGACTGCCAGTCCGAGCATCACCAGCCAGGCGCTGGCTTGCATTGGGTTAGCCAGGTATGCATACGGCCCGCTGATCACCAGGCGGCGCGGCGGATCGAACGGCACGGGCGTGCCAGCGCCGCGCTGAACGAACTCCTGGACGGCCGAGAGCCCGAGGATCGCTGGCAGGGCCAGGATTTGCATGGCCAGACTGAGCTGCCACGTCGACCACAACCTCAGGTCAGGCACTTCACTTTGCGACGCGGTGAGCACGACCGTCGGCAGCACGCCCACGAGCAAGCCTCCGAAACACACCACCTGGAGGACGGCCCGAGGTGCCAGGTGCGTGTCGCGCGCTGTCCAGCGCGCCAGTAGCTGCGCGGGCACGAGGCAGAGCGCAATTCCGACTGCTTCGCCTAGAAGCCAGGTCGAGCCGAGGCGCACGACGGGCTGCGCGCCCGGCATGGCGACGGCGTCGAACAACACGGCAACGGCGATCAGCAGCGGCAGCGCCAAGCGTGACATGGCGAGCGCCGGCAGGGCTCCCCACAGGATGGTCCAGCCCAGGTACAGATCGATTGGCAACCCGGCCAAGAGTCCGCCTTCGGCCTCGAAGTGCCACCAGCCCAGCGTTGTCGCCAGCACATGCAGCGCCAACAGCGCCGGCAGGTTCCAGAGACTGGCGAGTAGCGCGGCGGTGCGCTCTCGAGACCCCGGCCTGCGCGCCAGCCAGGCTGCCGCGAGTAGCAGGATCGGCGCATAAAGAGCGACAGCGCGCACAACGAGACTCTCCATGCGAACGCTATGAGGCGGGCGTCGCCGCGGTTTCGATCAGGTAGTCGGCGGCCTGGGTCGTTACCAGCGCCTCCCAGGGTCCGAAATACCACGCTGGGTCGAGTCGGCGGGTGTAGGTGAGCGTCCACTGGACCGCGGTGCGGCCATCGCCAAGGTCTGTCCAGGTCACCTCCGCGGACTGCCAGGCGAGCCATTCAGCGACCTTGGTGTCGTCACGCAGCGTCCGGAAATGAACTCGGTTGGCGGCGTGCTCATCCACGCCCAAGACCAGCTCGCGCCGACCGAACGCGATCGTTCTCTGGTCGCCGATATTGAGACCCCCGCCTCGGGCGGCGGTCGGGGTGGGGAAGCCGAGTTGGAGGAGCGCAGGCAGTTGCCGGTCGAAGTGCGGGCTGGCGCTCAGGGCAGCCTCAACCTGGGCCGGCGAGGCGTCCACGATACGCAGCGCGGTACTTGTTCCACTGCGCGGCAGCGAGAGCTCGGGCATGGTGCCCTCGAGACTGAACGCCAACAGCGGCAGCACCAGCAGTAGTCCCAGCGGTGCACTCTTGGCGCTCTGGCGCTTGCGCCACTTGTTCAGACCGTCGATGGCGAGGGCGACGAGCACGGCTACCGCGTAGAACAGTGGCGCGGCCAGGATGACGCAGATGAAGCCTTCGTTCAGCAGCGGTCCGGCCAGCAGCAGCACGATCGTGACTAGCTTGATGCTGATGCCCGCGGCTGAGTCGGTCTTGAGGTACAGCGCGACCAGCGCCGCGACGACAGCCATCAGCGCCGGCAGGCCAATGAAGAACGCGGCGGATTGCTCGAGACGTGCGGTGTGGAGCAGGCGGTAGACGAGGCTGCCAATGCCAAACCCGAGGCAGAGGACGGCCACCGTAAGCGCGGCGCGCGACGGAAGATTCCTGTGTGTCGGACCTTTCTGTTCTTTCACGCCTTTGTGAATTATAGCTCGGTCTAGCCTGGCGCGCGTGGTAGTCTCGGCGGCGCTGTGCCCTTTTCCTCACAGGACGCGGCGCTGACGCGCCGCATTGGGTTGGTCGACTCGCACAATGACTTCGCGACGGCGATTGCCGCGCGGCGCGCCAGCGGCGTCTACGACTCACTCGCGACCTACTGGTTGCCGCGCTTCCGTGACGGTGGTGTCTCGCTCGTGGTCGCGCCGATCTGGATCTCATCGCTGTTCGTGCCCGAGGGTGCGCTGCGTCGCGCGGTCCAGGTCGTCGACGGATTGCTCACTGAGATCGAGGCGTGCTCGGACGAGGTCGCGCTGGTGACCACGTTTGCCGAGATCCAGGCTGCGCGGGAGAGCGGCAAGGTGGCCGTGCTCCTGGCATTCGAAGGTGCCGAGCCGCTCGGCCACGACCTGTCGGCGCTGCGACTGTTCTATGCCGTCGGGCTGCGCATGATGTCGCTGGTCTGGAGCCGGCGCAACGCGTTTGGCGATGGCGCCTGGGAAAACGAATCGCAGGGCGGGCTGACGCGGCTGGGCCGCAAGGCGGTCGAGGAGATGGACCGGCTGGGCATCATCGTCGACGTCTCGCACGCGTCCGACCGCACCGCGCGCGACATTCTGGCCGTGGCACGTGGGCCGGTTGTTGCCAGTCACTCGAACGCGCGGGCGCTGCGTGAGCATCCGCGCAACATGCCTGACGAGCTGCTCGCGGGCGTGGCCGCAACCCATGGCGTAATCGCTGTGACTGCCGTACCCAGCTTCATCTCCGACCAGCCCGCCACCATCGAGAAGTGGGTCGACCATTTGCAGTACGTGATCGACCTGGTCGGCGTGGAGCATGTGGGGATCGGCGCCGACTTCATCCAGCACGTCGAGGAGCTGGGCGGCGTGCTCGAGATCAGCGGCTGGGGCCCTGATTGGGGTAAGCAGCTGCCGCGCTTCGAAGGCATGCTGTCACCCGAAGACCTGCCTGGACTCACTGCCGAGCTGTGTCGGCGCGGGTTCGCCGAGGCGGACATGCGGCGCATCTATCACGAGAATTACTTGCGCGTGTTCCAGCGCGTCCTCGTGTAAACGCCCTAGCCGACGTTGACTTTGCCGAATCGTAGCTGCCGCGCCCGAAGGTAGCGCGCATACCGGCGGACTTTCGGGTCGCGATCCGCACAGTGCTCCGCGACCACCGCCAGCACGCGCTCGCCGATCGCCTCAGGCGACCCGTCAGTGAGCGCATGCAGCACGTCGATGCGCACGCCTGGCTCGGGATCGGTGGTCATCTGCAGCAAGCGCTGCCAAACCTCGTCTAATTGGCGCCGCACGTGGCACGGGCAAAGATTCTTGACCGCGACTCGACGCACCCGCGGGTCTGAGCTAGCGGACAGCGTGAGCAGCTCGGCAATGCCATCGAACGGCGTGTGCGAGCCAGTGGTTGGGACGCCCCCCAGCCGCAGGTACTCAGCACGCGGTCGTAGTGGCCCACCCGAAAACTGTACGCCGAGCGCTAGCGCCAGGCGAAGCGGGGCTGTTCGAAGTGGGCGACCTGGGTGCGGCGGCCGTGCACGGCTTGCTCGCGGAACTGGTACAGGATCGCGGCGGTCGGGGCGTAGACGGTGCTGTCGGCGAGGGCGAAGTGCAGGAGCGGCTCCAGGCGCGGGTTGCCGGGCAGCTCGAGATCCGCGATCGGCAAACGATACGCCGCTTCGACTTCCTCGGGGTTGGTAACGACATCGACCGCCGAGGTCCAGAAGACGATCGGCGTAATCAGGTGGCCTGACCGTGACGCGAAATCGTCCAGCCGACCCAGCACCGCGTCCGGCGCCAACACCAGACCGATCTCTTCGGAGATCTCACGCAAGGCGGCCGCTTCGGGCGTTTCGCCCGGCTCGAGGCGGCCGCCGGGCAGGGCGAACTGGCCGGCGTGGCGGCGCAAGGTCGACGGGCGCAGCGTCAGCACGAAGCACGTCTCGCCAGCTTCGTCCGGTAACAGCACCATGCCGACAGCGGCGCGGTGGTGATCGGCAATCGTCAGCGTGACAGCAGGCGCCGCGGACAGGTTGGCCACCAGGCGTGTGCGGAGATCGGGTGTGAACGGGTAATGCATCGGGCGCAGGGTGCTACCGTTGACCCGACGAGTATGCGAGGAGTTGTGGTAGCGCCGCAGCCATTGGCCGCGGAGGCAGGGGCGGCGATGCTGGCAGAGGGCGGCAACGCCTTCGACGCGGCCATCGCGGCCGCCTTCGTGCAGATGGTGACCGATCCGCAGATGTGCGGCCTGGGCGGCTTTGGCTGTGCCACCTACCTGTCACCAAAAGGCTGCGCGCACGTGGCCTTTCACGCCCGCGCTGGCGCGAAGGCAACGCCCGACATGTGGGCGATCGACTTCAAAGGCCGCACCGAGCTGGGCAACTACACGTTATTCGACGATCATCGCAGTAACCTCGGCCACACCTCGATCGGCACGCCGGGTGTGCTGGCAGGACTGGCACATCTGCACCAGTTTGCGCGCATGCCCTGGGGCAAGCTCGTGGCACCCGCGGCAATGCTCGCCCGCAAAGGCTTTCGTGCCCCCGACTATGCCTTCGAGTTCGTGCACCGACCACAGCAGGCAGGCATGCCGCAGGGCGAGCGACGCGTGCGCTACACGCCCGAATCGATCAAGCTGTGGTGCCGCCCTGATGGCACGTTGCGGCAAGCAGGTGATCTATGGACGCAGGCCAGTACGGCGGACACACTCGAGCACCTGAGCAGAAGCGGCATCCAAGACTTCTACACAGGGGCACTCGCGCGGCAAGTTGCTCAGGAGATAGCACAGGGCGGCGGATACGTCACGCTCGAGGACCTGCGCAGCTACCGCGTGCGAGTCTCGGAGCCAGTCGAAGGCAGCTTCAGGGGGCTGCTGGTGCGCAGCGCGGCGCCGCCGGCGAGCGGTATTTCGGCCGTGCAGATGCTGAACATCCTGGATCGCTTTGCGCCGACCATGCCCGGCGAACCGGACACGTACGTGTTGCTGGCGAGCGTCATGTGGGAGGCGTTCGCGGAGCGGGCTCGGGCAGTGGCCGACCCGGACTTCGTTCGCGTGCCGATTGCCGAGCTGGTGAGCGCGGACTGGGCTGACACAGCGGCGGAGCGGGTCACGAAACGCAGAAGGAGACCGGTTCCGGCGGCTGTGGGTGGCGAAGGCACCACGCACGTCTCAACCTACGACGCCGACGGCAACGCCGTGGCGCTCACCCACACGCTGGGCATCTTCTCAGGCGTGATCGTGCCCGGCACGGGCATCGCGCTCAACAGCGCCATGGACCTGTTCGACCCGATCCCCGGCCACCCGAACTCGATCGCGCCGGGCAAAGCGCGCGTCTCGGGCATGGCGCCGACGATCGTCTTCGACGGTGACCGTCCGGTCCTGGTGACGGGCTCGCCCGGTACCAACGCCATCGTGACCAGTGTGGTCCAGGTCATCGCGGCGGCCATCGATGGCGGACTCTCACCAATCGAAGCGGTTTCGCTGGCGCGGGTGCACTGCGAAGGAGGGCCGGTGTTCACCGAGGCGCGCATCAGCCAGGCGATCCACGATGCGCTGAGAGAGGCCGGATGCGATCTGCGACCGATGCCGCAGAACTACGCCGCCGGCTTCGGCCGCAATCAACTCATCACGATCGACACCAGCGGCTTGTTTCAAGGCGCGTCGGATCCACGCAGGGACGGCGGCGTGGCCGCCTACAGCAGCCGATGAAGATCGCCGAGGTGCGCCTGCGCCAGGTCGCGGGCACCATGGAGTTTCCCGGCGAGTTCTGGGAGGAGCGGCTGATTCGCCCGGTCGACCTGTATCCGCGCTTTCGCGCGCAGGGTCCAGGCTACCTGCCCAAAATAGCCGACGGCCGTTATCGAATCGAGACGGTCTTTATCGAGATCGCGACGGACGACGGAGCGATCGGCATCGGCGGACCTATTCCACGCGAGCAAGCGTTCCTGGTCGATACGGAGCTGCGGCCGCTGCTGCTAGGCGAGGACCCACTGGCGCATGAGGTGCTGTGGGACGTCATGTATCGCGCCTCGGTGCACGGGCGCAAAGGCGTGACGATGATGGCTATCAGCGCCGTCGACTGTGCGTTGTGGGACCTCAAAGGTCGAGTGTTCGGCCAGCCGGTGTACCGGCTCCTGGGCGGACCGAGCCGGACCGAGATTCCGGCGTATGCGAGCATGCTTGGCTATGCCATCGAGCCTTCGCGCGCTGCTGAGCGAGCGCGGGAGGTCGTGCAGCAAGGCTATCGGGCGATGAAGTGGTTCTTCCGTCACGGGCCAGCCGATGGTCGGGCGGGCATGGTCAAGAATGCCCAGCTCGTCTCAGCGGTGCGCGGGGCCGTGGGCGATGAAGTCGACATCATGCTCGACTGCTGGATGAGTTGGGACGTGCCATACACGGTGGCCATGGCCGAGCGGCTCGAGGATTACGAGCCGCGCTGGCTCGAGGAGCCGGTCCTGCCGGACAAGATCGCCCAGTACGCCGAGATCAGACGCCAGGTGCGCGTGCCGATCTCCGGCGGCGAGCACGAGTACACGCGGTGGGGCCTGAAGCAGCTGATGGACGCCGAGGCCGTCGATGTTTTGCAGCCCGATCTGTACTGGGCCGGCGGCATCACCGAGATGCTCAAAATCCTGGCGCTGGCCTCGTGCTACGACTTGCCGGTGATTCCGCACGGGCATTCGACGCCCGCATCAGCCCACCTCATCGCGTCACAGCCGGCGAATCTGTGTCCGCTGCTCGAGTACCTGATCAAATGGAACGAAATTCACCAATTCTTCCTTAAGCATCCTGTGAAGCCTGTTGGCGGCATGGTGACAGTGCCCGAGACGCCTGGCCTCGGCATGGATCTGGATGCGGCCAAGATCGAGGAGGAAACGCTACTCACGTTCCGTTGAGAACACTGGCGCACGCCTTCGTTACGCGCATGGCGCAACTGGTGGCGGGACTTGCAGGGCACGTGGTTGAGTGCGAGTCGCATTGCACGCCCTTCATTGACCGCCTCGTGGCTGGCAAAGCACAATCCCGGCGCATAAGCGGGTCAACCTTGGACGGGGAGATACACAAGATTATGGGTGACCGAGACGATCAGTCGAATGGCAGTTGGACGCAGCGCCGCCTGACACGCCGCGTAATCCTGCGCTACAGCCTTCTGTCGGCGGCTGCGCTGACCGTCACCGCCGCGTGTCAACAGGCCGCGGCCCCAGCGCCGACGACCGCCCCAGCGGCGGCTCCGAAGCCGACCACGGCCCCCGCCGCCGCGCCGACCACGGCACCGGCCGCGGCAGCCAAGCCGACCACCGCCCCAGCGGCAGCAGCGACCACCGCGCCAGCGGCAGCGGCCAAGCCGACCACCGCGCCGCAAGCCGCGCCGGCCGTTAGCAAGGTCAACATCAACGGCAAGTTCGTGGTGGTCCAGTCGCGCGACTTCCATCCCGATCACAACGCCATGATCGAGGCCAAGATCAAGGAATTCGGGACCCAGATGGGCTACCCGCTCGAGCACTCGTACATCGAGGCGTATGCCGGCTCGGGCGATGTCGTCCAGAAGTTGACGGCGGCCGTGCAGGCCGGCGATGCGCCCGACCTGTTGATTCACACGTTGCCAACCAGCACCCTGCATTTCCTGGACATCGTCGAGGACGTCGACGCCCTTGAGCAGGAGATCGAGAAGGAACACGGCAAGACGTTCAAGGGCTCCCAGTTAGCCCACCGTCTGGAAAACAAGTGGTATTCCATTCCGCACTTCAGCCGTGCCGGCGGCTACTTCGTCCGCCAGAGCGCCTTCAAGGACCTTGGCATCGATGCGCTGACCGCGTCGTTCGACTACACGCAGCTGCGTGACGCCGCCCTCGCCATGTCCAAGCCGGACAAGGAGTTCTGGGGCTGGGGCATGACCGTCAACCGCTCGGGCGACGGGGACACCAACGTCCGCAATGCCATCTTCCAGTGGGGCGGCCAGATCGCCGACGAGACGGGCCAGATCGTCGTCCTGAACAAGGAGCCGTACCGCACCAACGCCATCGCCGGCCTCAGCTGGCTCAAGGAGACCTTCACCGACCCGAAGTACGCCACGATGCTGCCGCCGGGCGTCGGCGGCTGGACTGACCCGTCGAACAACGAGGCCTGGCTCGGCGGCAAAATCGGCATCACCACCAACGCCGGCACCGTTTATGCGAAGGCTGTCGTCGACAAGAACCCGGTTGCCGACGACACGTACATGATCTTGCAGCCCAAAGGCCTCGGCCCTAATGGCCGAGCGCTGATGGGTGATCCGGCGACGATGAATTTCTACATCATGAAGGGCGCCAAGAACCGCGCTGCGTCCGAGCAGTTGATCAAGTTCCTGCACACGCAAGCCACGTACAAGGAAATGTTCAAGATCAGCACCGGCTACGTATACCCGGCGCGCGAGTGGGGTTGGGATCAACCCGAGATCACCGAGAACAGCTACGGCAAGCACGTCACCGGCACCTGGCAAAAGATCCTCCAGGATCCAAGCGGGTACCTGGGCAGTCCGTATCCTGGCTCGCCCAATCCACAAATCGGCGCACTCGACACCTCGAACTTCCTGACCGACATGTTCGGCGAAGTGCTGGGCGGTAAGTCTGTCGAGGATGCGCTCAAGTCGGCCCACGATCGGGCCGTGCGCACCTTCAAGGAGTTTGGCGCGAAGGGCGAGTAAGCTCGCGCCCCAGCGGAGTGCCCATGGCCACGCCTACCGTTCATGGTTCCGCCATCGGCGTACGGGCCGCGCAACCCGCGGTCCGTACCTCGTGGTACAAGCGGTCGCAGCGGGTGCTGGGTCGGGATTGGCCCGTCGCCTACGTGTTCTTCCTGCCCACCGCCCTGCTGTTGTTCGGGTTGATCGGCTATCCGATCGTTCGCGCGCTGTTCTTGAGCTTCTTCAACGTGGTCGGCGTGCGCGAGGGTGCGTTCGTCGGCTTGCAGAACTATCAGAACCTGTGGGCGGACGACTTCTTCCGTCGTTCGATCATGACCACGATCACGTTCACGTTCTGGTCAGAGATCTTCAAGTTCTCGCTTGGGATCCTGGCAGCGTTGCTGTTGCACAACCTGCCACGCTGGGGTGCGGTGCTGGGCGGCATCATCCTGCTGCCGTACATCATTCCCGAAGTCGTGCGCGCCCTCGCCTGGCGCATCCTGCTCGACCCACTGTTTGGCGCCCTGAATTACGTGCTGGTCAACGTGCTGCATGTGCTTGACAAGGGCCCGTCCTGGCTCGGCGACGGACAGACGGCCTTACCGTCGGTCACCGGCGTCAATGTGTGGGCCGGCATTCCGTTCTTCATCATCCTGTTCCTGGCCGGCCTCAAGTCGATCGACCGCGAGTTATACGACGCCGCCGCGGTCGACGGCGCCACCGCCTGGCGGCGGTTCCTGCACGTGACGGTGCCCGGCCTGCGCTACGTGATCATCGTGACCGTGTTGCTGAGCACGATCTTCACGTTCAACAGTTTCACGCTGACCTACCTGCTCACCAGCGGCGGACCGGGCGGCGCGACCCGGCTATACGCCATCCTTGCCTACGAGTATGTCGGCGCGCTGCGCTACAGCGCGGGTGTTGCCGTGGCCATGACGGTGGCGCCGTTCCTATTCCTGCTGATCCTGTTCCTCGGTCGCTACATGATGCGCCGCGAGGACATCGCCCACTCACCCGAAGACGAAGGCCTGGCCTGGCGCACCGTGATGGTCGTGCTCTGGCCAGCGCGCATGCTCGCGCGCGTTGTCATGGCCATTTTCTGGTTCATCAATGGCCTTGCCGAGACGGCAGCTGGGGCGATCGGTGCTGCCGTGCACAGCACCGGCATCCACAAGCTCGCCCCGATCCGAGGTACGCGCCGCTCGAACTTGTTCATCATGTACGCACTGATCGGCGTGGTGCTCTTCGTCGAGATCGTGCCGTTCTATTTCATCTTCGTCACCGCGTTCAAAAGCACGCTCCAAATCCAGCAGATTCAGAACATGTTCTGGCCGACCCCGTGGACGCTGGATCACTTCACCTTCCTGTTTACGCAAACCCAGTTTTCGACCTGGTATTTGAATACGATCATCGTCGCCGCGGCGAGCACGTGCATCTCGCTTTTCGCGGCCAGTCTCGGCGCTTACGCGCTCGTGCGGCTGCGCTGGCGAGGGGCTAGCCCACTCAGCACGACCGTGCTGATCGCGTATCTCATGCCCGCGACGCTCCTGTTCATCCCGCTGTACGCCATCCTGGTCCAACTGCGGTTGATCAACACCCAGTTCGCGCTGATGCTCACCTACCCGTCGGTCGTGTTGCCGTTCGCGACGTGGCTGCTGATGGGCTACTACCGCTCCATCCCCGAGGAGCTCGAGGACGCGGCGCAGATCGACGGCTGCAATCGATTCCAGGCCTACTATCTCGTGGTTCTGCCGCTGGTGCGGCCGGCCTTGCTCGCCGTCGCCATGTTCTCGGTCACCCAGGCCTGGAACGAGTTCCTGTTCGCCAAGACGTTCCTGCGCAGCGGCGAGGTGTTCACGCTGCCCGTCGGCCTGGGTCAGATGATCGTGGCCGACGTCCAGCCCTGGGGTGAGCTCATGGCCGCCTCGCTCTTGACCGCTTTGCCCGTGATTGTGATCTACATGCTCGGGCAACGCTTCATGGTCGCGGGTCTCACCGCGGGATCAGTAAAGGGTTAGTACGCATTTGGGGGAGCGGAAGACAACGCTTCCGGTACTCTCGAGGGCGTGCCCCAACGTATAAACAAAGCCGTCGAGCTCCTGGCCCAGAAGCAGCCCATTTACTACGTCGGGTCGGAGGAGCGCGGTTATGACGCTGGCCGCGCCGCGGCACGGACTTGGGCTGACTACATCGCCTACGAGATGGAGCACGGGCCGTACGACATCACGGCCCTGCACGCGTTCATGCATGGCCTGGCCGATGGCGGGCCCACGGCGAGCGGGCACCGCACGCCCGCGGTGATCCCGACCTTGCCCGTGCTAGGTCGCGACGAGGCCTCGTTCAAAGCGGGCGCGTGGATGGTGTGGCAAGCGCTCGCGGCGGGCGTGCATGGCATCTTGCTGTGCCACGCTGAATCGCCCGGCGCCGTGGCCGCCTTTGTGGAATCAACGCGCTACCCCTTCGCGTCAAAGGAGGGGCGACGCGGCAGTGGCGGGCAAGCGTCGGCCGCGGCCGTGTGGGGTCTTTCGACGCAGGACTATCTGGCCAAGGCCGACCCGTGGCCGCTGAATCCTGATGGCGAGCTGCTGCTTGGACTGAAGATCGAGAACAAGCGGGCGCTCGAGAATTGCGAAAAGACGCTGGCGGTGCCAGGGATTGCCTTTGCCGAGTGGGGTCCGGGCGACATGGGCATGTCACTCGGCTTTCCCGATGCGCATGACCCGCCGTACCCGCCGGAGATGCAGGCAGCCCGCGCGCGGGTTCTCGCCGCCTGTCAGGCCAACGGCGTGGCGTTCCTGGAGATGGTCAACCCCGACAACGTCATCGCGCAGATCGCCGCGGGCGTGCTGGTAGGCGCCGGTCGCCAGGCCCAAGCAGCAGCGGAGATAGGCCGCAAGCACACCGGCCGGACGATGCCCTGGTAGTTGGCTTTCGCCTGACTGGGTGCGCCGCCGTCATCGCACGCGCCCGCGCAGGATATTTCTTCTCTGAAGAGAAGCAGATACAGGGAGGAGAGAAGCACACCCCAGGGTAGGGCTGGCGCTCCGAGAAGCAAGCAACCCACGGGTGAGCTGGCCTGCCTCCGGGCGACTCGGACGCGGTCGGCAACCCGCTACCCCCAGGAGGGTTCGCTTCGCGGTCCCTGGAGCGGGGTGAGACTACGACCCGTCGACTTCGGCGAGCAGCATGCGCGCGTATTCCAGGCTGCGCCGGTCCTGGCTGAGCTGATCGCCGAACTGGACGCCCTCGATCGCCAGATAGCCTGGGTAGCCAACCTCGGTCATGGCCGAGATGGCAAAGCGGTAGTCGATCTCGCCATCGGGCAATGGCACGCGTTGAAACAGCGAATGGTGCAGCTCGGGGATATGCACGCGGCGTAAGTTCTTACAGTGCCAGTACACCGACCGCGGCGCGAGCGCGACGATCGCAGCCTCGGGCGTTTCCTCGGGGTACTCGTACTGCCAGTAGATGTTGCCCAGGTCGGGGTTGGCGCCGACACTGTCCAGTCCGACCAGGTCGAGCAGGTGCAGCGTGGCCCACGAGTTGTCGGCGATCGAGCCCTGGTGCACCTCGATCGAGATCTTCAGCCCGGCATCCGAGGCCATCTTGCCGTAGTGGCGCAACTGCTCGGCACTACTGACGAAGTCCTGCTCAGAGGCCAGGCGGCTCGAGCCCTGGGAGACCTGTTCGCCCTGGCGTTGCGCGCCCGGTCCGCCTGGATGCGTCGCCGGCGTCACCATCGCCGTGTTGACCACACGGGCACCCGTCCAGCCGGCGTACTGAATCGCACACTCGAGCCGCCGCCGAGCATTCGGCCCCGACTGCGGATGGGCCAGCGCGCCGCCCGCGCGCACGCACACCACCGACAGCCCGGCATCGCGCAGCTCAGCAGCGAGCTCACGCGCGGCTGACGCATCGGCCTCGATATCCACGCCGACCTCGACGCCGTCGAAGCCCATCGCCTGCACCAGCGCCAGGTACCGACGCCGATGCTCGCGCGGGGGCATCGTACCGAACTCGTCGCGTTGACTGGGAAAGAAAACACCGCGTCGGAGCGCGTAGCACAGCTTCACAGCACGCAACGATACGCCCCCGACGGCAGTGTAATCACTTCGCCGCCTGACTGATCCGAAGCAACGATCGAGTCCGTACAGTGTTGGTCACACCATGTCCGCGGTGCTGCGCGTTCTTGGATTCATTCTGGCCGGCCTGGTGCTGGTGCTGGTCGTCGCCGCGGTGGCGATCTACGTCGTGAGTGAGAGCAAGCTCAACCGAAGCGTCAGCGTACCGACGGAGACCGTTGCCAGCGCGACCGACACGGCAGCAATTCAGCGTGGCCAGCACCTGGCCGGGGCGGTCGCTTCGTGCATCGATTGCCACACGCCGACGCTCGGCGGCAAGGTGTTCATCGACCATCCGGCACTTGGGCGGGTCATCGCGCCCAATCTCACCCGCGGCCGCGGCGGTGTCGGCAGCTCGTTCAGCGACGCCGACTACGTGCGCGCGATCCGCCATGGCGTCGACCCAAGCGGCAGACCGCTGTTGATCATGCCCGCCGACGACTACACCCATTTCAGCGACGCCGACCTGGGCGCGATCATCGGCTACGTGCGCTCGCTGCCGCCGGTCGACAATGTGCTGCCCACCAACGAGCTGCGCTGGCTCGGGCGCATCCTGTTTGCCACTGGCCAGTTGCCACTGCAGCCGGCCGACGACATCGATCACACCGCCGTCCGACCAGCGTCACCGCCAGCCGGTGTGACCGTCGAGTACGGACGCTACCTGGCCGAGAATGCCGGCTGCCCAAGCTGCCATGGCCCTGGCCTGTCTGGGGGCAAGATCCCCGAGGCGCCGCCCGACACGCTGCCCGCCGCGAATATTACGTCCGCCGGCATTGGCAGCTGGTCCGAAGCCGACTTCATCAAGGCGCTGCGGACGGGCACTCGGCCGGATGGTCGCGTCTTGAACACGTTCATGCCGTGGCCGTTCTACGCCCAGATGACCGACGACGAGCTGAAAGCCATCTGGCGCTTCCTGCAAGCCGTGCCGCCACGCGCCACAGGGACGCGCTAGTTCGGCTCGACTTGTCATCCTGAGGCGAGGCACGAGCACGAAGGATCCGCGTCCCGTGACCGTCTGGAGAAGCGGATCCTTCGCAGGCTCAGGATGACAAGTCGAGCCGATGGATTCCGTCTCGGCAAGCGGATTCCTTCGCTTCGCTCAAGGACAGGCTCTTCGCAGGCTCAGGATGACAACGGGACTTATGGCGCACCCAGTGTCAGATAGGCCAGCGCGAGCGCGAACCTGGTGCGCAGCAACAGGCTGTCGACTTCCATGAACTCGTTGTTGCCGTGCACACCGGTGCGCAGGGGCTCGGCGTTCGGGTGGTGCGGCGAGAAGCCGTAGACCTGGGTCCCGAGCGGGCGAACGAAGCGCGAGTCGGTGAAGCCGACGGTCAGCGCCGGGACGAAGCGGAACTCATCGGAGCCGAGCGCGGCCGCGAGCGCTTGACGCATCACGCCGACAAACGGCTCGTCCGCGGGCGAGGCGTTGGACACCGCGGTGTAAGAAACGTCGATGTCGACGTCCAGGCCCGCCAGCACATGCTCGAGCTCCTGCTGCACGAACACGTCATCCTGTCCTGGCAGCCCGCGCACGTCGCACACCAGGCTGGCGCGATCGGGAATGCTGTTCGACTTGACGCCCGCGGCGAGCATCGTCGGCGTGATCGTCATGCGCGAGGCGGCTTTGAGCGTACTGCTCAGCCCGGGCTGACCAGTCAGTCCGTCGGCGATGCGGTCGATGTTCTCGGCGGTCGGTGCCTGGCTGACGCCGAGCGCGGCCAAGACCTCGCGGAAGAACGGATGCGACACGTCAATCTCCGGCTCGTAGGCCTGGATGCGCTGGATCGCTTCGGCCAACACAGGCACCGGATTGTCGGCGGCCCAGGGCCGTGAGGCATGGCCGGAGCGGCCCTGGCGGGTCACGCGCGCCTCGAGCCGACTCTTCTCACCCGTGCACACCGGGTACAGCAGCCCGTTGGCGGTGCGGATCGGCGAGCCGCCACCTTCGTTGATCGCTACATCTGCGCGCAGCTTGTCTGGATAGTGCGTGGCGACGGCACCGGCACCCCAGCGGCCGCCCGATTCCTCGTCGGCGGCGGCCAGGTAGAGCAGCTCGTCCTGGAGCCGCACGCCGGCACGCTGCAGCAGCACCATGGCCATCAAGTGCGCCACGACGTCGCCTTTGTCGTCGTCGGCGCCGCGACCATAGACTCGCCCGCGGTCGAGTGTGCCCGAGAACGGCGCGTGCTCCCACAGCGCCTCGTCCTCGACGGGCACGACGTCGGTGTGCGACATGAGCAGTAACCGCTTGCCTCCCACTGTGCCCGTGCTGGCCAGGACGTTCTCACGCGTGGGCGCAATCATCAGTGTCTCGTGTTGAATGCCCGCTGCATCGAGCACCCGGCGGATGACCTTGGCGGCCTGGGCCTCGTCGCCGGTATCGGGTCGCGCTCCCGTGTTGACTGTTGGCAGGCGCACCAGTTCCTGGAGGAGTGAGACGATCTCGTCGCGGGCCGCATCGACGCTGGCCAGGAGCGCGTTCAGGTCAGGCATAGAGCTCCATGGTGGCAGTTCATTGACGACCCGCGCGGTGCGCCGTATCGTCCCAGCCAGGTCAGGGGAGGAGGAATCCCGTCGTGGTTGACACGTATTGGTGCTCCCGTCGCCGCTTCCTGCGTTCAGCAGCCATTGTCGTCGGCGGTTCGCTTCTCGCCGCATGTCAGCAGGCTGCTCCCACCCCGCCGCCGGCGGCCGCGCCAACAACGGCTGCAGCACCAGCGCAACAGGCGCCTGCTCAGGCAGGAGCCGCGCCCAGTCTGAAGATCGGCGCGGTGATGGGCTTGACCGGCCGCTACGCGTCGCTGACCGAGCAGGTCAAGAATGGCTACGAGCTCGCCTTTGCCGACCTGAACAAGACCAGCAAGCTGCAGCTCGAGCTCAAATTGCTCGACGACGAGTCAGACGCGACCAAGACCGTGCAGCGCGTCGAGTCGCTGTATTCGGGCGACAACGTGCTGGCCTTCCTGGGCGGCGCGGGCAGCGACTTGCACGCCGCCGCGGCCGCGGTCGCCGACAAGAACAAAACGCCGTATCTGGGCGTGGCCTTCGCGCTGCTGACGGTGCACCAGAAGGGACTCAAGTACCTGTTCTCGCCGTTTCCGAAGTCGCCAGCGCTATCCAAGAGCGTGTTCGAGCTCCTGGACACAGTGAGTCCCAAGCCGACGAAGATCGCGATCTTCACCGAGAAGACCGATTGGGGCGCCGAGCTCAACGGCCTGTGGAAACAGGACGGTCCGGCCAAGGGCTACGAGGTGGTCGCCAACGAGGAGTACGCGCCGGGCGCGCAGGACTATTCGTCGCTGATCTTGAAGGGCAAGAGCGCCAACGCTGACGTACTCCTGGCAATGCCAACGCCACCCGACGGCATGGCCATGCTCAAACAGATGAAAGAGCTCGACTTCGGGCCCAAGGTGCTGCAGTTCATTCGGGCCAGCGACAGCCTGGTCTGGTCGACGAACCTGGGCAAGGATGGCGATCTCGCATTGAACGCGCCGGGCTGGAGTCCCGATTTGAAGTACCCAGGCGTGGCCGAGCTTCGGACCGCCCATCAGGCGAAATACAACAAGTCCGCCGAGGCCCTCACCGGGTCCGCCTACGCGGCCGTCCAGATTCTCTTTGAGGCGGCCAACAAGGTGGGCAAGCCCGATCGCGACGCGCTGCGTGACGCGATCGCCGCGACGGACATGATGACCTTGTCTGGTCCAGTCAAGTTCAACGCCGATGGCACGGCGCAGATCGTCACCGTGTTCAATCAGTGGGTCGGCGGCAAGCAGGTGCTGATCTGGCCCAAGGACCAGGCTGGGCAGGCGATCCAGGTCGCTAAGCCCTGGCGCGAGCGCGGGTGAAGAGCGCATGTCATCCTGAGGGGAGCCGGAGCCTGCCCTCGAGCGACGCGAAGGGACCCGAAGAGCCTGTCCTCGAGCGTAGCGAAGGAATCCGCTTGCCGGGACAGCACCGGTTGACAAGCGGATCCTTCGCAAGCTCAGGATGACATTACGGCGGTGACAACTGCCGCGCCATTGCTGAGACTTGCGCGTGTATCTCGAGCCTTCGGTGGTCTGATGGCCGTGCGCAGCGTCGACCTGGCTGTCAACGAGGGCGAGATCCTGGGCCTGATTGGGCCGAATGGTGCGGGCAAGACCACGCTTTTCAATCTCATCACGGGCCTGTACCGACCCACCGGCGGCAGCGTCGAGCTTCAGGGCAAGGACATCACCAGGCTGGCACCGCCGAAGCGCTGCCAGCTCGGCATCGCCCGCACCTTCCAGCTGGTCAGGCCATTCCCGAACCTGACGGTGCTGCAGAACGTCGCCGTCGGACGCATTTATGGGCGTGACGCTGCTCGGTCGCGAACGCAGGCCGATGCCGAGGCGCTGGCGCTACTGGAGACCGTGGGCCTGCACGAGCGCTACAAGCTGCTGGCCAAGCAGTTAACACTTGTCGATCGCAAGCGACTCGAGCTGGCCCGCGCGCTGGCCAGCCGGCCGCGGCTGTTGCTGCTCGACGAGCTGCTGGCCGGCCTCAACCCTTCAGAAGTGCTCTCGGCGCTGGACCTCATCGGGCGCATCAAGTTAGCCGGCACGACGATCATCATGGTCGAACACCTGGTCAAGGCCGTCTTCGGCATCTCGGATCGGGTCGTGGTTTTGAATGCTGGCGAGAAGATCGCCGAAGGGTCACCCGCCGCGGTCTCGAGCGATCCCAAAGTGATCGACGCCTACCTCGGAACCGACGCCGATGCTTGAGGTGCGCGGCGTCGCCGCGGACTATGGCGACATGCGCGCGCTGTGGGACGTCTCGCTCGAGGTCAAAAGTGGCGAGATCGTCACGCTGATCGGACCCAACGGCGCCGGCAAGACGACACTCATGTACGCCATCGCCGGCCTGCTGAAGCCCAGCGCGGGCGAGATCGTATTCGAGGGCACGTCGCTGGCCAGTCTCTTCCCGCACCAGATTGTCGAGCGCGGCGTGGTCCTGGTGCCCGAGGGTCGGCACATCTTCAGCACGATGCGCGTCGAGGAAAACCTGGAGGTCGGCGCTTACTCGGCCAAGGCGCGCCGCCAGCGCGACGCCAGCTTTCGGCGCGTGTACGAGATCTTCCCGATTCTGCAAGAGCGGCGAAACCAGAGCGCAGGCACGATGAGCGGCGGACAGCAGCAGATGCTGGCCATTGGCCGAGCGCTGATGGGTGTGCCCCGTCTGCTGCTGCTCGACGAGCCGAGCCTGGGCCTGGCGCCGCTGGTCGTGCGCGACATCTTCGCAGTCCTGCGCGCCATCAATCAGCAAGGCGTCACGGTACTGCTGGTCGAGCAGAATGCGCGCCTGGCCTTGCAGCTGGCCGATCGCGGCTATGTGCTGGAGCAAGGCCGTGTCGTTGGTGCAGGCAGCGGCACTGAGCTGCTGGCGGACGTGGGTGTCCAGCGCGCCTATCTCGGTTACGTGGGCGCAGCGTGATGGCTCGCGCCGATGACGTGGCAGCCATTCGTGCCTCCTTAGATGTACCCGCCGGTGAGCGCTCCGGTCGTGTCGGGTGGCCGGCCACGCGCATGCTCCGACCGCATGTGAACTGCCGCACGGTAACAGCCGATCCTGCCGGGCCAAAGGACGGCCGCGGGCGATGAACGTGGAAGCCATCCTCCAGAACCTGGTGTTTGGGCTGTTCGTAGGCAGCAACTATGGCGTCGCGGCGGCCGGCCTGTCGCTCGTGTTTGGCGTGCTGCGAGTGCTCAATGTTGCCCATGGCGAGCTGTTGATGCTCGGTGGCTACACGAGCTTCTGGCTGTTCAACCTGTTCGGGGTCGACCCATTCCTCTCCGTACTGATCAGTGCACCGCTGCTGCTCGTCATCGGCCTCGGACTGCATCGCGGGCTGTTCGCGTTCGTCGAACGGCTGGAAGAGGAAGACCGCATCAAGAACTCACTGCTGGTCAGCTTCGGGCTGGGGCTCATCCTGCAGAACCTGGCGCAGTGGCTGTTCACCGCCGACGAGCGATCGGTCAACACCGCCTACGCCGGTGGCAGCGCAGTCGTGCTTGGGTTAGTCTTTCCCTATACGCGCCTGGCGAGCCTGGCCATCGGCAGTCTGTCGATCGTGGCGCTCGATCAGATCTTGCGCCGCACCTTTATCGGCAAAGCCATTCGCGCGACGGCAGAGGACTGGCGCGCCGCGGCGCTGGCCGGGATCGACATCCGCCGTACGTACCTGATCACGTTCGGGTTCGCCGCGGCGCTGGCCGGACTGGCCGGCTCGCTGGTGAGCATCGGCTCGAGCATCGGACCCACCCTGGGCGCGGCCTGGACACTCAAGGCCCTGGTGGTGATCGTGCTGGCCGGCATGGGCAGCATCTTCGGCGCCTTCGCGGCCGGGCTGCTACTCGGCGCGGCCGAAGCGGTCAGCACCTACGCATTCGGCTCGGTCTGGCGCGAAGTCGTCGGCCTGGTGCTGTTCCTGCTGGTCTTGCTCGTGCGACCGCAAGGCCTGTTCGGCCGCGGGCAACGGTGACGCAGGCGGCAACGGCAACGCGTGAGCGCTATCTGGCGGTCGCGCGCTCGTATTGGCCGCCGCTGTTGGTGGCCCTGGTCAGCTTCCTGATCCTCGCGGTGCTACCGACGGTGATCACTCGTACTGATGTGATCAACCTGCTCTTTCTCGTCTTTCTGTACGTCACCTTGAGTCAGGCATGGAACATCCTCGGTGGCTTTGCCGGGCAGGTGAACCTCGGCCACGCCGCATTCTTCGGCATTGGCGCGCTCGTCGCGCGCGACCTGTGGCTCGGTGGCGCGCCGTTTGCACTCGCGTTCGCCGCCAGCGGGCTGACTGCGCTGTTGTTCGCGATGATCATCGGCGTGCCGACCTTTCGGCTGCGCGGCACGTACTTCGCTATCGGTACGCTCGGCCTGGCCGAGGTGCTGCGCATTACCACGGCGACCAATCGCACGCAAGTTTCGTCGCTGCCGACCGACTACGTCATCGGGTACGACCTGACCACGCGCTACGAGCTGGCGCTCGTGCTGGCCACGGCCTGCGTCCTTGCCGCGTGGTGGCTTTTGCGCTCGCGCGTCGGGCTGGGCATCCGCGCGATTCGCGAAGACGAGCAAGCGGCCGAGGCAAGCGGCGTTGGCAGTTTGCGCCACAAGCTCGTCGCGCTCGCGTTGAGTAGCCTGTTCGCCGGCCTGGCCGGTGGAACCTTCGCCTTCTACCACATCAGCTACTACCCCGAGATGACCTTCGCCCCAACTTGGACGTTCGACGCCGTCCTGCCGGTGTACGTCGGCGGTATTGGCACGCTGTGGGGACCGGTCATCGGCACCGCGCTGTACGTCGTGGTGCGCGAGCAGTTGGCGCAGACCGTGGTGCAGGCGCACCAGGTCATCTTCGGCGCGCTGTTCATCCTCGTCGTGCTTGTATTTCCAGGTGGCCTGGTCGATGCCTGGAGTCGCTTGCGCCGCGCGCGGCGCTCCTCGGGCTGAGCCTGCCCGTTGCAGTACCTGGCCGTGGCGGCTGGCGCGGTGCTGGGCGCCAACCTGCGCTATGTGGTCGGCCTGTGGGCGGCTGATCGCTGGGGCATTGACTTTCCCTATGGCACGTTCGTGGTCAACATCTCGGGTGCGTTCGTTATCGGCGTGTTCCTGGCCTTCGTCGGCTCGCGTGCCGACGTGAATCCGCTGTGGCGCTTGTTTTTCGCGACCGGGTTCCTGGGTGGCTACACCACGTTCAGCGCATTCACGTGGGAGGCGCTGACCTTGGCCGAGAGCGGCGCCTGGCTGCGCGCAGGGCTCTACATCGTTGCGAGCAACGTGGTGGGGTTGGTTGGTGTGTGGCTCGGCTGGTTACTCGGGCGGATGATCTAGCGCTGCCAGCAGGCACAGCGGCTTCCTGTGCAATCTGGTTTTTGGCAGTGGTGGGTGACGGTGCGGGTCGGTGGCGTTCAGGACTCTTTTGAGCAACAAGGCTGGGTCAGGCAAGCTGGGCGGGCCTAGTCCAAGACGCCACTCGCGCGGTGCGCCGCCGTCGGCGCCAAGTTCCTCCAAGACGCAGGCTGCATCGCCGAGCTGGCCCACGGTCCGTCGCCGCATGAGCCGCCGCGCTGTCGCCCAGAGCGGCCTCATTTTCGGCGCCCGCTGTAGACGTTCTGCATGCGCTGCATGCGCGTCGACGGGCAATCCACATTGCACTCGCCAGGTCTGCCAATCGCGACCGAGCACTGTTGCGAACGCACGTACGACGTCAGCGCGGGTGATGCACACGACGGCGTCGAGCCGGTCGGCCCAGTGCAGCATGACCAGGGCAGTCCGTAGCGCCCACGCGTTGTGGGCCGGTTCGTCGGCGTCGGCGCGCGGGCGGCGCCAACCTGGCCGCGGGTCCCAACTGCCAGGCAGGTGATCCGGCGCCAGCACGGCGCTGCCGTCGCGCAGGAGTGGGCTGGCGCGGACCAGCATTGCCGCCTCGTCGGCGAGGCGCCGGGCGTGCTCGGGGTTGACTGTGGGATCGTGCCACGCGGCGTACAGCAGGTCGCCGGTGTCGTACAGCGGATCGAGCACGAACGTGCGCCTGAACAGGATCGCCGCGGTGGTGATGGCTGGCTCGTCGTCGAGCAAGGTGACTGCTCGCCAGCGGCCTGCCGAGTGATTGAGCCGATCCACTTCCTGGTCTGTGGGGACCCGCCGGCTGAGCGTCGAGCGCCTCGGCCAGTCAGCCAGCTCAGCCACCAGTCCCACATATTCC
>DASXRR010000427.1:0-5005 GCA_036506475.1 Chloroflexota bacterium | reverse complement strand
ACGCCCCGTGAACAGGAGAAGCTGCTCATCTTCCTCGCCGCCGAGGTGGCGCGACGGCGTCGATCGCGCGGCCTCAAGCTCAACTACCCGGAGGCGGTGGCGATCATCACCGCCGAGCTGCTCGAGGCAGCACGGGATGGGCGCAGCGTGGCCGAGCTGATGAGCTGGGGCAAGCACATCCTGGGTCGCGAGGACGTCATGGACGGGGTGCCGGAAATGATCCACCAGGTGCAGGTCGAAGCGACCTTTCCTGATGGGACCAAGCTGGTCACAGTCCACGAGCCAATACCGTGATTCCGGGCGAGATCTTCCCAGCCCACGGGTCGCTACCGCTGAACGCCGGTCGAGTGGCGGCGCAGCTCGAGGTCGAAAACACGGGCGACCGGCCGATCCAGGTTGGCTCGCACTTCCACTTCTACGAAGCCAACCCAGCACTGAGCTTCGAGCGTCAGCTGGCGTACGGGCGGCGGCTCGATATTCCCTCGGGTAGTGCAGTTCGGTTCGAGCCAGGCGAACGCAAGCGCGTGATGCTCATTCCGTTGGCCGGTCAGCGTGTCGTCGTCGGGTTCAACAACGCTGTCAATGGTCCACTCGATGCCGTATGACCTCGATCGGCGTCGCTATGCTGGGTTGTACGGTCCAACCTCCGGCGACAGGGTTCGCCTGGCCGACACCGAGCTGATCATCGAGGTCGAGGCCGACCACACCGTCTACGGCGAGGAGGTCAAGTTCGGCGGCGGCAAGACGATCCGCGATGGCATGGGCCAATCAGCTACCGCCATAGGTGTGCCCGACACGGTCATCACCAACGCGCTGATCGTCGACTACTGGGGCATCGTCAAGGCCGACGTCGGACTCAAGGATGGCTTCATCCGCGCCATCGGCAAGGCCGGCAACCCGGACATCATGCCCGGCGTCGATCCACTCCTGGTCATCGGCGCTGGCACGGACATCATCGCCGGCGAGGGCCTGATCCTGACCGCGGGTGGGATCGACGCCCATATCCACTTCATCGCGCCGCAACAGATCACCGAGGCAATCGCTTCGGGCATCACGACCATGCTGGGCGGGGGCACTGGCCCGAGCACCGGCACCAACGCCACGACCTGCACACCCGGTGCGTGGCACATCGCGCGAATGCTGCAGGCGGCCGACGCCTACCCGGTCAACCTCGGCTTTTTCGGCAAGGGCAACGCCAGCGGACTGAACGGGCTGCGCGAGCAGGTGCGTGGCGGTGCGATGGGACTGAAACTGCACGAGGACTGGGGCAGCACGCCCGCGGCGATCGACGCCTGCCTGCGCGTTGCCGACGAGCTTGACGTGCAAGTGGCGATCCATACCGACACGATCAACGAGGCGGGCTTCGTCGAGGATACGATTCGCGCCATCGCTGGCCGCACCATCCACACCTATCACACCGAGGGCGCCGGCGGCGGTCACGCTCCGGACATCATCAAAGTCGCCGGGTTGACCAACGTGCTGCCCTCGTCAACAAACCCAACGCGACCGCTGACCGTGAACACCGTCCAGGAACACCTCGACATGCTGATGGTGTGTCACCACCTCAGCCCGGACATTCCCGAGGACCTGGCGTTTGCCGAGTCGCGCATCCGCGCTGAGACGATCGCTGCTGAGGATGTGCTGCACGATCTCGGGGCGTTGAGCATGATCTCGTCAGACTCGCAAGCAATGGGCCGCGTGGGCGAGGTCATCATGCGCACCTGGCAGACGGCCCACAAGATGAAAGTCCAACGCGGCGCTCTGGCGGGCGACCCCGGACACCATGACAACAACCGCGTCAAACGTTACGTGGCCAAGTACACGATCAACCCGGCGATCGCGCACGGCATGGCGCACATCGTCGGCTCGGTGGAAGTGGGCAAATTTGCCGACCTCGTGCTGTGGCAGCCGGCCTTTTTCGGCGTCAAGCCTGAGCTCGTGCTGAAGGGCGGCATGATTGCGTACGCGGTGATGGGCGACCCCAACGCGTCCATTCCCACGCCCGAACCGGTGCTGTACCGGCCAATGTTTGCACCCGCAACACCCCACTCCACCTCCATAACGTTCCTCTCGGCGGCAGCCTTGGAGGATGACCTGCCACGCAAGCTTGGCCTGCGGACGCGCGTCGAAGCAGTCCGACAGACCCGCGCGCTGGCGAAGAGCGACATGGTCAACAACTCGGCAGTGCCGCACATCGAAGTAGACCCAGCGACGTATGCGGTGTATGCGGATGGTGAGCATCTCGTATCGGAGCCGGCGGTGATGTTGCCGATGGCCCAGCGCTACTTCCTCTTCTGATGAAGTGGCTGGATTTCCTGCACGTTATCGACTCGAGCTTTCCCACTGGCGCATACGCGCACTCCAGCGGATTGGAGACACTTGCGCCACGAAACACTGACGAGCTCGAGCGACTTCTGGCATTACGCGTTAACGAGACGTTGGGCCGCTTCGAGCTGGTCTTCGTCGTGCATGCATACTCCGCATCACTGGTCGAACTGGACGAGCTGTTCCATGCGATGGTGCAACCGCGTGAGGCGCGCGAGGCGAGCCGCGCGATTGGGGCGAGTCTTCTGCGCAGCGCGAGCGACATCATGGACGACGCGCGCCTGACCGAGTTCGCGCGACGCAGCGAGCATCATCATCTGCCGATCGTGTTTGGAGCCGTCGCAGCCGCGTTCGACGTGCCACAGCAGCTCGCGGCGAGCACCTATGCATTTCAGAGCATGCGCTCGCTCGTATCAGCAGCGCAACGGCTTGGCCGGGTTGGCCAGCGCGATGCGCAGCGCGTGCTGCATCGACTCAAGCCTGCGATGCGTGAGGCAGTGGTGACAGCACAACAGCTCACTCAAGAGTCGGCGGGTGCGTTCAGCCCCGCGTGGGACATCGCGTCCATGCAGCACGAGCACGCGCCAGTCAGGATGTTTGTTTCGTGACTACCGTGCGCATCGGCATCGGTGGGCCGGTCGGTTCTGGCAAGACCGCCCTGGTCGATAGCATTTGCAAACGCCTGCGCAACGAGTTGCAGATTGGCGTCGTCACCAACGACATCTATACCCGCGAAGATGCCGAATTCTTGATCGGTTCCGGCGCCCTGGCAAGCGAGCGCATTCTGGCAGTCGAAACGGGCGGCTGCCCGCACGCCGCCATTCGCGAAGACGTGTCGATGAACCTGGCGGCGATCGACTCGTTGCTGGCACGCTTTCCCGATCTCGACCTGGTGCTGGTCGAAAGTGGCGGCGACAACCTGACGGCGATGTTCAGCCCGGACCTGGTCGACTGCTCGATCTATGTCATCGACGTCGCCGGCGGCGACAAGGTGCCGCGCAAAGGCGGGCCAGGCGTGACGGAGTCGGAATTGCTGGTCATCAACAAGATCGATCTGGCGCCGGCAGTTGGCGCCTCACTCGACGTCATGGACCACGATGCGCGCCGCGTCCGAAATGGTCGGCCGATTTTGTTCACCGATCTGCGGCATGGCCAGGGTCTGGACGCCGTGCTCAGCTGGGTGCGGGAGCAAGCCGCCCATCTCGTGTAATTGGCTTCGGTTCGAGCGCCGCGGCGACAGGACGGCGCTTATTGATGCACGCAGCGAGCTGCCGCTGCAGTTTCAGCGTCCGATCGTTGGCGCGCACGGCGATGCAATCGTGACACTGCTCACGCCCGCGGCGGCGCTCTTCGACGGCGATGTAATTGATCTCGACGTGGAGTGCGGCCCATATACGGATGTAACGTTGGTCACCACTGGCGCCACGCGCCTGAATCGCTGCGACCACGGCCTGATCTCCGCGCAGCTCTCAGTCCGCGTCGCTGCGGGTGCGGTGTTTCGTTATCTGCCGCATGAGCTGATTCCATTTCGCGGCTCGCTCTATCGGCAGCGCATGTGCATCGATCTGGCAGCGGATGCCTCAGCCGTGCTGCTGGAGGTCATCACGCCAGGACAGGACTTCACCTATCGCCAGTTGGAGTTCGAAACACGCGTGCGTCGCGAGAGTCGAACGCTGATGCTGGAGCGTTTCGTCCTGACGCCCGACTCACGCGCTGCGCTACGTGGCTGGACACATTATGGCAGCGTGTTCGCCTTTGGCAGTGTCGCGCCAACGGTTGATGACGTGCCCAACGGCGGAGCATCGACGTTGGCTGGTAACGGCGTCGTGCTCAAGGTGCTGGGCGACACGGCGCAGCAGCTGCGTGAAGCGCTGCTTGTGCGTGTTGACCAGTGCCACAGTCCATCAGCTTGGGCGTAGCGTCCACAGACGCAACCACGCGGTGTTGACACACAATCGCAGGGCCATGCCGCTGCTGATCAGGAACGGGACGCTGTTCACCGCGACCGACGTGTTTCAGGCCGACATCCTGGCCGACGGCGAGAAAATCGTGCAGATCGGCCAGTCGATTCCGGCGCAGAACGGGACTCGCGTGCTCGACGCAACTGGCAAGTACGTCTTTCCGGGCGGCATCGACCCCCACACGCACCTGGACAGCCCCTCGCAGGGCACGCGCACCGCGGACGACTACCTGACTGGGACGATCGCCGCGGCGTGCGGTGGCACGACGACTATTGTCAACTTCTGCATGCAGCAGAAGGGCGAGGGCTTGCTCGACCTCATCGACCACTATCGGGGACGAGCCAGGGACAAAGCCGTGATCGACTACGGCTTCCACGCCATGATCAGCGATCTGTCTGAGTCGGTACTGGGCGAGATCGACGCGCTGGTCAGCCGGGGGGTGACCAGCATCAAGCTGTTCATGGCCTACCGCGGATCGCTGATGGTGGACGACCGCACCCTGGTGCGCACCCTGGACCAGGCCAGCAAGGCCGGCATCCTGGTGATGGTGCATGCCGAGAACGGGGACGCCGCCGACCTGCTGCAGCAGCGGTTGCTGGCGGAGGGCAAGACCGACCCCAAGTACCACGCCCCCAGCCGGCCGCCGCGGGTGGAGGCGGAGGCCACCGCCCGCGCCGCCGCGCTGGCCGAGCTGGTGGGCGCCCCGATCTACTTCGTGC
>DASXRR010000426.1:0-18612 GCA_036506475.1 Chloroflexota bacterium | reverse complement strand
GCGCTTTCATCGCCCGCTGCGGCATTGACGTCTCAGACTCCCTCCTCTGGCAGCGCGCCGAATGGAGCGTCACCGCCTACGCCGGCCACACCGCCCTCTGGGTGGCCCGCCAGGGCCGACACGCCCGCGCTACTGAGTTCCTCGCCATGTGTGAGCAATTACTGGATGCGGGACTCCTGGGTTAGCGTTCGAACCCACTACATCTCCGGGTCGGGCTTGCAGCCCCCCACAACAGGGGCTACTCGCCGATGGCAATCACCCGGCAAGCTCAGCACGCTCGCGGCGTTGGCGAGCCTCGGCGCTCGGGCTGCCTGGCCGTAGGCGGGATCGGCGCCACTGCAGACGCCATACACATGCGTTGCTTGCCGCCGGATGTGTCCCATTGGCGAATAGCCCCTGCTGCGGGGGCTGCAAGTGCACCCCGCGGAGCGTGGGCTCCCCCGACCCGGAGATGCGAACGGCCACGAAACTCACCTTTGGAAGAAGGTGCGATAAATAGCGGCAGAAGTGCGCTGGTCTGGCGACGATGGGCTGGGTACCTCAACCATAGCCAGGTCTGGGCGTAGCGCCTGCGCACGCGCGGCGTGGCTTTGAAGAGGATCGCCAGGTGTCGTCGCCAGCAACGCGGCCACTTGAAGGCGGGGCAGCACCACGTGCGTATTGAGAAGGAAGGCGGCGCGGTACGCCCAGGCGTAGCTTGGGCCAGCCTTGAGCAGATCGAGGACGTCACGGTGTAGCGCCTCGGGCACCAGCGGGTAGCGCAGCGTGGCCTCGGGCTCCTGGCGATACCACGGCCAGAACAGCAACAGGTTGCGGCACAGGTGCCACGCCGTGAGCAGGTGCGACCCGTCCCAGACTGGCTCGAGCCGCGGAAAGTAGTGCTCGAGCAAGTCTGCGCGTTCGGCGTCGTCGAAGACGGGCAGGCCGTGCAGGACCACGGAGTGGATCAGCTCGGGCGCCGCGATCGCGAGCTCCAAAGCCAGAGCGGCGCCAGTGTGCGTGCCGAACACGTCCACCGGTCCATCGGTCAAAGCGCGAATGACTTCGCCAATGACGGCGGCGAAGGGCGTCAGGGACTGGTCGGGCTCCGGCCAGGTTGGCGCGTCGGAGTCGCCGTAGCCTGGCGTATCGATGGCCACCACGGGCCGATCCTCACTGAGCGCGCTAGCCAAAGCGGCGAGCGAAGCGCTCGAGCGCGGACTACCGTGCAACAACACGACGGCCCGCCGAGGCCCCGCGCCTCCGCGCCGCACATGCACCACTCCCGCCGCAGTCCGCACATACGCCCGCGTGAGCAGCGGCGTCCGCAGCGATGCCTGCCCCGCCGCGGGCGGTGCGTTGTCCAAGGGTCCGAGGTCGCGCCGCTGCAATAGCCGCTCGGCTATGTGCTGCGTCTCGGCGCCAGAGGCAGGCACGACTTCGACCGAAACACCGGGTGGCAAGGCGGGCAGGCGCTGGGCGTGATCGGTGATCACGTCCGAGCCGCGGAAGACGATCAGGGTGGGCACTGTCAGACGCGGCAGGGCGGCGCGCGTGTCATGGGAAAAGGCGGCGTAGTAGCCACCGCGGTAGTGGTCGCCGCCGCGCAGGATGTCCACGACCTGGCTATGCAGCACGTCCGCCGGCGGAACGCCGACGAAACGTCGGGCGGAGGGCGTCTGGTCATACCAGGGCCAGAACAAGGCCATGTCGCGCCGCAAGCTCCAGGCGCGTACCAGGTGCGTCCCGTCCCACGTCGGCGCCAGCGACGGCGCGTAGTGCGCCAACTGGCGCGCCTGCTCTTCGGGCGTGTACAAGCCGATTCCGTCGAGCAGCAAGAAACGCACAAACAGCGGGCGCGCCAGGGCCAGCTCGAGAGCGATCTTGGCGCCCGTATGCGTCCCGTACAAGTCGAACTGTCGAAGACCCAACGCATCCAGGGCGTCGCCGAGGACTGAGGCGTAGTCGCCAGCCGACGGTTGCTGATCGTGAGGCAACGGATCAGATTGGCCAAAGCCAGCAGAGTCCAACGCAATGGCCGTCCGCCCACGTTGTGACAACGCGAGCAGAAGAGGTTCGAGCGCCAGTGATGAGCCAGGCGATGCATGGACCAGCACGACCGGCGGTCCAGTGCCAGCGCGCCGAAAATGCACTTGCCGCGCGCGGTCAGGAAGCGTGGCGTAGCCGCGCTCGATCACCCGCGGGCTGCCAGCTGGACACCGCCTGCCGCGCCAGGCGCCATCGCCTGCCCGACCACGGCCGGCACGCTGGCGGCCGAGCCTGCGTCAGGATGCACCCGTGCCACACCCCCCTGGCCAGCAGCAACGATCGCGTGACACGCCGCCCAATGCCCGGCCGCCTTCAGCTCCAGCGCTGGGTAGTCGACGCGACAGATGGGCATCGCCAGCGGGCAGCGCGGATGGTAATGGCAGCCCGCAGGCCGCGCGATGGCGCTGGGGATCTCACCAAGCGGTGCGCTGACCAGCCGCCGCTCGCGCGGATCGGGTCGCGGGATAGCGCTCAGCAGCGCTCCGGTGTAGGGATGCAGCGAGCGCTGCTCCAGCTCAATCTTCGGACCGACCTCGACCAGTTTGCCGAGGTACATCACCGCGACGCGCTCCGCGAGATAAGACACGATGCTCAGGTCGTGACTGATGAACAACAGCGTCAAGCCCAGCTTGGCCCGCAGATCGGCCAAGAGGTTGATGACCTGGGCGCGCACGCTGACGTCCAGGCTCGCCGTCGGCTCGTCGGCCACGATGAAGTCGGGCTCTAATGACAATGCCCGGGCAATGCCCACCCGCTGGAGCTGTCCGCCACTGACCTCGTGCGGATAGCGCTCGAGATAGCTCTCTGCTAGACCGACCAGGTCGAGCAGCTCTCGGACTCGGGCCGCCCGAGACCGAGCGTCGCCGAGCTGGTGCACCTCCAGTGGCTCGACCACGATCTGCTCGATTGTCTTGCGCCGATTGACCGCCGAGTACGGGTTCTGGAAGACCATCTGCATACGCCGTCGCAAATCGCGCAGCTGTCCGCCCTGCGCACCCGTGACGTCGCGGCCGGCGAAGTGAATGCGCCCCGATGTCGGTCGATAGAGCTGCAGCAGCGTGCGCCCAAACGTGCTCTTGCCGGAACCACTCTCGCCAATCAGTCCGAGGACTTCGCCGCGTCCGATCGACAGGTCAATGCCGTCGACGGCATACACCACTCGCCCGGGCCGGCGCATGGCGCGCGCCACTGGTCCGGACGGCAGCGGAAAGTGCTGACGCAAGCCTTCGACGACCACGAGCCCGGCGTCGCTCATGCGATCGATGGGTACAGGTGGCAGGCAGCCCGCTGGCCGGGTGCCAGGCTCAGCGTCAGTACTGGCCGTTGCGAGTCGCAGCGTGGACCAAGGTATTGCTCGCAGCGCGGTGCGAACGGACAGCCGGTCATCGCGGTGGCCAGGTCGGGCACGTTGCCACGCATGGTGTACAGCCGACCGCCCGTGTGCGGAAAACGCGGCATGGCGCGCAGCAGCTGCTGGGTGTAGGGGTGCGACGGGCGCTCGAACACCTGGTACACGCTGCCCTCCTCGACCAGCCGGCCGGCGTACATAACCAGCACGCGGTCACACAGCTCGGCGACCAGCGCCAGGTTATGCGTGACCAGAATCAAGGCCAGGCCGAGCTCGCGCCGCAGATCGCGTAGCAGTTGGAGGACCTGAGCCTCGATGGTCACATCCAGGCTGGTCGTCGGCTCATCGGCGAGCAGCAGCGATGGCTCACCGCCCAGGCATGCGGCGGCGATCATAATCCGCTGCAGCTGGCCCTGACTGAAGTTGAACGCGTAGCGGTCCAACTTGCCGGCCGCGTCGACCCCGACGCGCGCCAGCATGCGCGTGATCTCGCGGTCGTATCCGCCAGCCGGCGGCTCGCGCCGATGCAGCTTCAGCACCCGACGCAGCTGATCGCCGATGGTCAGCGCGGGATTGAATGCATTGACCGGGTCCTGAAAGATGACGCTGATCTGGCCGCCGCGAAGCTGGCGGAGTGCTGACTCCGGCAGCGTGCGCAGGTCCCGGCCGCGGAACACGACGCTACCGCCAGTGACCTGACCGGGAGGTTTGATCAAGTCCAGCAGCGAGCGCAACACGGTGCTCTTGCCCGACCCGCTCTCGCCAACCAGGCCAACCGCCTCACCCGGCTGCACGCTGAACGACACGCTGTCCACCGCGCGCACGAGTCCGCGCTCAGTCGGGAAGCTGGTGCTCAGCTCGCGCACCTCGAGCAGTGCGGTGGCGGTTGCCGCGAGCGTCATACGACGACACTTTCCGAGCGCGATTCCACGGGCGCGGCTACGACCGCATCGGACACGGGCTGCTCGACGCCCGGCGCGACCATCACCAGCGCCCGTGGATCGAGCGCATCGCGCATGGCGTCGCCCAGCAGGTTGAACGACAGCACGGCGACGGCGATCGCCGCGGCCGGAAACGCGACCAGCCACCACGCGCCGAGGATGACGAAGCGGCGCGCATCGGCCAGCATGTTGCCCCAGCTCGAGTCGGGCGGCTGGACGCCCAGCCCGAGGAACGAAACGGCCGCTTCGGCGGCGATGGCGATGGCCAGCGAGAAGGCGGCTTGCACGATCAGCGGTGCCAGGATGTTCGGCAGCAGGTTGCCGAACAGGAGATCGCGCGTCCGCGCGCCGAACGAGCGCGCGGCCAGTATGTAGTCTTCGCGCACTTCGGCCAGGACGGTGCCGCGCGCGACCCGCGCAAACACCGGCGTGCTGACGACGCCGATCGCCAGGCCAACCACGGCGATGCTGTTCAGCCCGAGCGGCCCGATCTGGATCGTGCGCGCCTGCATGATGCCGGCCAGCACCGGCACGAGTACGAGCAGCGGAAACGCGAGTACGACGTCCATGCCGCGCATGATCAGCGTGTCCCAGAGGCTCCCGGCCCGCAGGCCGGCCGTCATCCCGAGGAGTGTGCCGATCAGCAGACCAAACGCGACCGCGCCCAGGCCCACGAACATCGAGACGCGGGTGCCGTACAGGAACCGACTGAGCACGTCGCGACCGAAGTTCTCCGTACCCATCAGGTGCTCGAAGCTGGGCGGGCGCAAGCGGCTCGGCGAGAGCGCGGCCGGATCGTAGGGAGCCACGAATGGCCCGAGAATCGAAAGCAGTACCAGCAGGGCCACACCCGCCAGCCCAAAGAGCGAGATGCGGTGGCGCATGAGCTGGCGCAGCACGCGGCTCTGTCGACTGGTCGCACGTGTGGCCACGCCGGGCTCAGCCCTGGCCCGCTTCGTAGCCGGTGCGAATCCGCGGATTGACCACGCCGTACAGCACGTCGACGATCAGGTTGACCATGACGAACACCACCGCGATGAAGAGCATGACGCCGATCGTGACCGGGTAGTCGCGTGACGCAAACGATTCCACGAGCAAACGTCCAAGCCCGGCGATGCCAAACACGCTCTCGATGACCACCGACCCGCCCAACAGGAAGCCAGTAATGATGCCGAGCACGGTGAGCACCGGCAACAGCGCATTGCGCAGCGCGTCGCGCCAGATCACCTCACGTTCGGAGACCCCGAAGGCGCGCGCAGCAGTGATGTACTCCTGGTTGATGACCTCGAGCATGCTCGAGCGCGTGAGCCGCGCGATGATGCCGATTTGCGCCAGGCCGAGCGCAACGGCGGGCAAGATCGTCGTCTTGAGGCTGGCTAACGGGTCCTGACGGAATGGGACGAAGCCCTCGTAGGGCATGATGCCCGGGAAGTACCAGCCAAAGATCAGGATGAGCAAGATGCCGATCACGAAGTTGGGCACGGAGATGCCGAACAGCGATGCCACTCGGACGGTCTGGTCGACGCCGCGGTCCTTGCGCAGCGCCGACACGATGCCCAATGGGACGCCCACGATCACGATCAGCACCAGCGCCGTGGTCGCTATCTGCAGGGTGACCGGTAGGCGCTGGCCGATGAGCAACGTCACCGGCTGGCGCGCGGAGTAGGACACGCCCAGGTCGCCCTGGACCACCCGCGTTGCCCACGCGAGGTACTGGACCGGCAGTGGCTGATCGAGCGCCAGCTCGTGGCGAATAGCCGCCACGACGTCAGGACCGGCGTCCACGCCGGCCTGCAGCAACGCCGGATCGCCCGGCGCCAGGCGCAGCAACACGAACGCAACAATCGACACGCACACCAGCACCGGCACCGCCAGCGCCAGCCGCGACAGGATCAAGCGCAGCACAAGCGTGCTCCGTCGGCGATGCGCAGCGGTGCATTCGGTCGGCAGGCGCGGGCCGGTCGCATCCAACCGTTCACGCCGGCGCGGGCCGGTGGCATCCGGCGGCGCACGGTGACGTAGGCTGGCAGTGTCCAGCCGCTCACGTTGCCCGTGGCCGGTCGAACGCGGTCGCTCATGCGGGTTCGAACGGCGGCGCCGGGCTGTTGGCCTCGGCCGTCATCGGCGCCAGAATGCGCGCGATCAGCGCGTCGCGTTCGGCCAAGCGCTGCTTCTGCTCCTCAGCGGACGGCGTGTAGCTGTCAACGGCGGCAAGTTCCAGCACGCCGCTGCTGGCCAGCACCATCTCCAGCGTGTGCACCCGGTCGCGCAGGACGTACACCTCGGCGGCCAGCTCCATCACGACGCCCAGCAGGCGGTCGACCGCCGGGTCGCGAAAGAACGTCAGGTCGGGCATTCAGGCCGCCTTGTCGGCGCGAATGACCACCCATGGGAAGTGCCACTCGGATCGTTCCGGCCACGTCCCGTCCGCGCGCACACCGCCGCCGCGTTCGTCAAACGGCAGCATCGACGCGTTCGCAAAACCAACGTCTTCAAGGAGGCGGGTCACGTCAGTGCGGAACAGGTGCGGCATATACGGTTCGTTGTTGCGCGCGCCGTGACCGTCCATCACCAGGTCGCGGAACGGGTCGCCGGTATGCGCGAAGTCCAGGATCGCTAGCAGACCGCCCGGCCGCAGTAGCCGCAACGCCTCGACGAAGACGCGGCGCAGCACCGGCATCGGCACCTCGTGGATGAACATCGTGGCCGTGACCAGATCGAACGACGCATCGGCATAACCCGTAGCTTCGGCCGCGCGCTGGCTGAAGCTGATGCGTTTGCCCAACCGCTCGGCCTGTTGGTGCGCCAGCTTCAAATTGGGCGCCGACAGATCGATGCCGACGACCTCGGCATCCGGAAAGGCGTCGACGAACGGGCGGGTGCTCTTGCCGAAGCCGCAGGCCATGTCCAGGATGGCGCGATACGGGCGTTTTGGAATGGCGGCCTCGACGAATAACCGATGAAACAGGTAGTCGTCGTTCTGGCCGAGCATGACGATCTTGGCACCGACCTCGTAGACGAACGCGTTCAGTGCGCCGGACCAGACTCCGCCAGGTTGAATGTGAAACTCCGTTTCCGCGTAGTACTCCGGAAGCCTCAGATCCGGATCTAATTCGAGCTTGCCCAATGGGTGTGCGATCGGTGTATCCAGCGCCGCCTCGAGCGCCGCCGCATGCGGCCGGATCACCGCGTCGAGGCGTCGCCACATCATCTTCTGCGCCCCGCGTTCGAGCCATTGGAACAGCGGATACGCCGGCAAATCGTCGATACTCGAGCCAGCCGGCCGCTGTGCATACTGCGCATGGAGAGTCGGGTACAGCTCGCGCGCGAAGTGCTGCTTCAGCCCCAGCACGAAGTCGAGATACGCACGGTCCTCGCCCAAGGGCACTGGACTCTCCACGAATTTCATCCCATCACCAGCGCCATGCAACGCATTTTTGGGTCGGGGGAGCCCGACCGCGAGTGCACCGAGGTCATTTAGCCGAGCTCGGCGGTCCTGAGGTCATACGAGGCCAGTCCGGAGGTCTGGTAGTTCTTGACCTTCGGGCTCAGCGCTTCGACGTAGTTGTGGTAGGCCACGGTGAGGATCGGGATGTCTTCGGCGTCGATCTCCATGATGCGTTTGAAGTGCGGCAGGGCCGCTTCGCGCGACGTGGCGAAGACGGCTTGTTCGACTTCCTTGTCCATCTCGGGGTTGGAGTATTTGCCCCAGTTGGCCGACGCGTTGGTGAAGAACAGCGAGTTGACCGCATCGGCTTCGAAGCCGCTGTTCGAGCCCGTGTACGAGTCGGTCAGGATGACGTCCCACGTGTCTTTGGCCAGCTCGGCTGCGAAGGCGGCGCGATCGACCTGCGCAATATCGACGTTGAGCCCGGCCGCTTTGGCTGCCGCCTGCATCAGCACCGCTGTCCCACTCAGAACGTCGTCGTTGGCCGTCGTAATCACGATGCGCTCGCCCGCGCGTTGGGTCTTGCTCAGCTCGGCCTTCGCCTTGTCGAGCTCGGGCTTGTCTGAGAACGGCTTGAACGTAGGATCGTAGACCCACAGCTCAGGCCGGATGAAAACCTGGCCCGGGACACCCTGGCCGGCCCAGATGTTGGACACAATCGCCGAACGATCCAGTGCGAATGCCAGGGCGCGACGCAGATTCTTGTCGGTCATCGGCCCGTCCGCGCGCTTGAAGTTGACATAGCCGTACGTGCTGGCCGGGGCCGGCACGGAGTTGACCGCGACACCGCGCCCTTTGAGCAGGTCCAGGTCGGAAAAGGCCGGCTCGGGCGCCAGGTGGGTAATCCCATTGGCCAGGTTGGCGTAGCGCGTCGAATTCTCGGGCACGACGTTGATCGTCAGTGAGCCGAGCTTCGGTTTGAGCTCGCTCAAGTGATACGCATCGTGCCGCGCCAGCTCGAGTGACGAGCCCTTCTGATACGCGACGAACTTGAACGGACCAGTGCCTTCGGGCTTCAGCGCCAGGTCATCCTTGCTTTGTTCCGAGTTGACGATCGGGATCAGCGCCAACTTGGCCAGGAACGGGCTGAACGGTCGCTTGAGCTTGAAGACCACGGTCGTCGGATCTTGCGCCGTCACGGACTCGAGCTGGGTCGCAACCGCGGACCGCCAGATGGCCGCGTACTCGGGTTTCAGAATCGTCTCGTAGGTAAATTTGACGTCCTCGGCAGTGAGTGTTTTGCCGGAGTGAAAGCGCAGATTCGAACGCAGCTTGATGATGTACGTCTGCGGATCAGGCATCTGCGGCATGCTCTCCGCCAGGTCGGGCACCAGGTTGCGTTTGGCGTCGTACTGGTACAGGCCCGAGAACATGAGGACCGCGCGCCGGCGCGTCGGGGTGGCGTTGAAGAGCAGTGGGTTGAGCGACGCAAGGTCTGAGGTTTCGTCGACTCGAAACGCGGTGCTCGTGCCGGTTTGCGCTGGCGCGGTAGTCGGCGCTGGCGCTGCCGCGGGTGGACTTGTAGGTTTCGGCGCTGGCGCTTGGGTTGGCGCGGTCGCGGCTGCTGGTTGCGTTGAAGCTGGAGCGGCCGTGGGTTTGGGTGCGGGCGCCGGGGTGGGCGCGGCCGGAGTCGGAGCGCACGCTGCCAGCAAGCTGGCGCCCGCCCCGAGGCACAGCCAGCGCAAGGTTTGGCGGCGGCTCAGCATGTGCGCGGTAGACATGCGGGACATCCCTTTCGTCGGTGTGGACGGGCTGCGTCGAGCCACATACCCTGAGAGCCGGTTCCGCTGAAGAGAACGGCGTTCCTCCGGTGACCGAGCATAGTAGCGCCCCCGCCCAGCCCCGGGAACGACCTGCCAAACCCTAGTACCACGCGGCGCAGCTCTGCCGGTTGTCATCCTGAGCCCTTCGGCTTCGCTCAGGACAAGCTCCGCGAAGGATCCGCTTGCCGAAACCGCCCCAGCCCGCGGATTCCTTCGCTGCGCTCGAGGACAGGCTTTTCGCAAGCTCAGGATGACAATCGAACGCCAGACCTGCGCCAGCCGGCACTAGGCGTTCGGCCAGGGCGCGGCGTCGCCTGATCTTTCGGCGGACCGTGCCCGGACTCCGTTCGACGGATGGCCTGGCGGGGCGGCACACTGACCAGGCAGCTACTCTCGGACGTCCCGCAAGGAAAGCCAATGCCCCGACCGCATATCGAGTTCGTGCAGCACCAGGATGTGCACGCTGACCATGTCCAGCTCGGCGGTGCCGGACTGGCAGTTGAGATCAAGCGTCTGAGCGTCGACAGTGAGAGCGCTGCCTCGAGCAACCTGATGGTCTTTCCACCAGGCTGGCAACGTGCGGAGCGCGGGCACTTCCTGGTCGACGAAGAGCTGTACGTCCTATCGGGTGATCTGAGCATCTCGGGCGTGCGCTACACCGAGCACAATTACGGCTTCCTGCCCGCTGGCTACACCCGTTTCGATACGTTCACCGAGCACGGCGCGCAGGTGCTCGCCTTCTTCTCAGGCCGCCCGGCAATGACTTCCGGCAACGGCGAGCACGATGCGCAACGGCTGGTGCAGCGGCTGGACCTGTTTGCCGAGCCGTGGACGGGCAACTTCCATCCTCAATTCCCGGTCGGCGCCGGCCGCAAGTGGCTGCGGCGCGATCCAGTCACCACCGACGAAACGTGGATTCTGGGCACACTGCCACTGCGCAATGGGCGGCGGCCCGAGAAACACCCGGTCGTCGAGGAGATGTACCTGATCTCAGGTGAGCTGATCGGTCCGCAGGGCGTAATGCGCCCAGGCGCTTACTTCTGGCGCCCGCCAGAAGTCTGGCACGGACCCTTCGGCAGCAAGACGGGCTGCCTGATGCTGTTCCGCACGGTCGGCGGACCGTTGAGCACGGTCTATACCGAGGACGAGCAGGACTTCGACTGGAACCCGGCGCATGCGCCGATCTTGCCGCCCGTCACGGCTTCAGCACCCCGATAAAGACCGACGCCACGACACACGCGTACATCGTCAGGATGATCGGGTGGGTCAGGCTCAGTCGCCGATAGAGCGCGTCCTCGCGCTCGGCCGTGCTGCCTTCGCGATAGATCGTCGCCATGAGCGCCATGCTCGAGGTGCCCGGCACCAGCCGCAGCAGGTTGCCGACCAGGATCACCACGCCAAACAACGCCACTTTCAGACTGAGCCATGTCGTCTTGAAGACGGCCAGGCCGACCAGCCCGCCGGCGAGTGAGCCGACGATAGCCGCGATCCACAGCCAGCGCAGCCACAGGTCGACGCGGCGATACGCTCGAAGCCACGTCTGTTGGCCGCTGCTCAGCGGATGGCCGGCTTCAGCGCGATGCTGCACCACGAACGTCGCGACAATCGCAGCGCACCACACCACAGCCAGCAGCCATGTCACAGCGACGACGGCCGATGCGACCGCCGCCGCGCCGCTCAAATACGCCAGGTTGAGCCCAACGGCAAACAGTAGCGGCACGCTGAGCCGCGGCCCCAGGTCGAGATAGCCCATCAGTCGACTGACGAGGTAGCGCGCACCTGGCTCGTACTGCCGATTGCGAATCATGTGTGAGCCGATGAACACCCCGGCATCGACGCCGAGCCAGGTGACCGTCAGCAGGATGTGGCAGGCGAGGAGGAGGCCGTACATGAAGTGAGCCCCTGTGTCATCCTGAGGCGAGGCACGAGCCGAAGGATCCGCAACTCCTGACCGTCACGGGACGCGGATCCTTCGCAACCTCAGGATGACGATGCAAGACAAGGCATCACTTCGTCGACGAACAGCCGCATGGACCGGCGGACGCGAGCAGCGTCATTGCCGCCCCAGGTCAGCCACAGCATCATGCCCGTGACACCCACGTCGGCGTACTCCTTGATCTGGCGCGCCACCGTTGCTGGCGAACCGACGATCATCGCCCGCGCCTTGAAGCCGAGCGCGTCCTGTTCTGCTGGCGCCTCGATGCGGTCCGCCGAGTTGGCCAGATACGCGGCTTTCAAGTAGTACGCGAGTGGCTCCGCGATGTCGGCTTCAGCCTGCTCGTCGCTCTCCGCGACGTAGACCAGCTTGAGCATCGCGCTCCACTCCTGACACTCCTGCTCGATGGCGGGCGGATGGTGAGCCTGACGCAGGGCATCGCGATACAGCGCCCACTGCCGCCCGGTGCGGTCGGGCGGAAACCGACCGGTGAAAATCGGCCAGCCGCGTTCCGCCGAGCGCACCACCGACTCGTCGCTAACGCACGCCCGACCGAGCAACGGGTGGGGCTTGCGCACCGAGGTCGGAATGATCCGCCCGTCGAGTCGACCGCGAAAGAACGGCGTTTCGAACTCCAGTGGTGGGTCACCATACTCGTGCGCCCAGGCTGCCAGGGCGATATCCAGTACCTGCTCGGTAAGTTCGCGGCGGTCGTCGGTGCGGCGACCGAAGCCAGCAAACTCGATTGGCCCGCCGCCGACGCCGACGCCAATGATGGCTCGACCGTCTGTGAACTGGTCGAGCAGATTGCAGTGCTCGGCGAAGCGCAGCGGGTGGTGCAGCGGTGGCACGGCCACGCTGAAGCCGATGCGAGCGCGTTTGATCTGCGGCGCGAGGTAGGCGCCGAACATGAATGGGTCGGAGAAGGCGTTGTAGTTGGTGAAGTGATGCTCGGTCAGGAAGATGGCGTCGAAGCCGGCGGCGTCGGCCTCGATTGCTTGCTGGGTCACGGCTTCGATGACTTGCCGATCGTTGTCAGGCCCGCGCGTCTGCGGGTTGATATAGAGGAAGAAGCGCACTTTCAGTCGGCTCGATCGATGCGCGCCGCGACGATCGGATCGAGCCGCTCGCGGCCGTATTCACGGAGCATCGCGCGGGCTGAAACTTCGTCGACGTAGTTGTTGACGAGTGTGGCGTTGACCCGAATGAACGAGCTGAACTGGGAGGGTTCCCAGGTTTCGAACCCGCCGTGCGGGATGCCCGGCGGTCGGTAACAGTAGCTGCCGGGCTCGAGCATGATCTGGTTGTACGGGTAGTCCATCGAGCCGCGCGGTCCGAGCTTGTAGATCTCTTCGACGACCGGGTGCCACTCGATGCGCGGGTCGCCGACGCCTGCGCGCTCGTTGCCGGTGACGAAGATGCGCTCGCCGGTATCGGGATCGAGGCGCAAGGTGCGGCTGAAGTAGCCCATGTTGACCTTGTCGGTGAGCGGCTGGCGCGCGGGTACGTCCTCGAGGCGCACATGCTCAATGGCTTTCGTCGAGTGTTCCTGTGCGTCTGGAGTGACGAGCGCGGCCGCACCGTAGGTCATGACCAGCACCAATGCGCCGGCCTCGGACCGTAATGCCGCGTTTGCGAAGCCCGCCGGCCGATACGTATACGCGTAGCGCTCGAACTGCTGCCCGCCCAGTCGCAGGCTGCCCTCGAGCACGAATGCATCGAAGGCCGTACCCAGCGCCCACGGCCCATCGAGCATCCATCCCGGCGGAATGCGCACCAGCGCCGTCACCGCCCCGTCCTCCGCATCAGCGCTGAGCACCCTCACCACAGCCCCCGTCGGCGCCCCCGCCAACCGCAAAGCCTGCCAGGGCAGCGTTTCAGGATCGAGCACCTCGAAGTGCGTTCTGTTCCAGACCATGTACGGGACCCTCACGGTACCCGGAACCGCTGCTCGCTCGCGACCCGGCTACGCTGTCGCCAGTGGCCAGTGACTGTCTCATCGTCGATCTGGCAGCGGCAACCGTCAGCGTTCCCGCTGGTTCGTTAGACGTCGTCGCGCAGGTTTACCGCGAAACCTTCGGCTACGAAGTCACATGGGATGGCTCGCGCGACGGCATGCATTGGGGTCTTACGCCGCGCCCACGCCGCGTCCTGGTCCTCGGTGCATCGGGCGAATCGCGCGGCCTGCTGCGACTCGTGGAAGGCAGCGCCCCGGCCCCGCCGCCGCTCGGGACCTACGGCTGGTCCGCGCTCGAAATCACCGTGCGTGATGTCGACGGGCTACCGGGCGTGCTGGCGCGCAGCGGACCGTTCCGCATCAACGGCGAGCCGAGGGACCTGCTCTTCAGCAGTGGCCCGCCCGGCCAGCGGGCGATGCAAGCCGTGGGTCCGGCTGGCGAGCAGCTCTACCTGACGCAGATCTTGCGTCAGACGCCTGGCCGTGAGCTGGCCGAGCCGCCCGCGGGCGCCAGCACCGGCGCTGTCTTTATCGCCGTCCTCGCGGCGCGCGACTACCACGCCGCTCGGTCCTTCTACGTCGATCGACTGGGCATGGACCCATACATCGAGGTGGACGCTGCGCATCTGTCCGTCGCCAACCGCGAAAACCACTGGCCCGACGACGTGCGCTGCCAGCTCACTGCACTCAAGCCGCGGGGCGGCCAAACGCGCATCGAACTGGACGGCTACCCGCCGCCACCCCTCGGCCAGGACCGCCACGTCACCCCCGGCGAGCTGCCGCCTGGCTTCGGCCTCGCCAGCTTCTCCGTCACCAATCTGGACGCTGCCCTCGCCGCTGCCGCATCGCCCGCCCTGGCGCCTCCGACGCGCCGCGCCGAACCGCCGTACGACGGCAAGCGCGCCGCAACCGTCCACGGCGCCGACGGCGAGCTGGTCGAGCTCATCGGCGACTGACCGACGATTGTCATCCTGAGCCTGCGAAGGATCCGCTTGCCCAGGCGGTCACAGGATTGCGGATCCTTCGCAGGCTCAGGATGACACCCTACGTGACCTTGTACAGCCGGTGCCGCCGGGGCGTCAGGACGCCCAGGCTGGTGCCGTCCAGTGACAGCGTGCGTCGGCGGGCGGCCAGACCTTCGGGGCCGAAGGCGCCTTCAATCAGGCCATCCCAGAGCGCCTGCGCCTCGGCATCGTGGCGCAGCTCCATATCGCCCCACACGATCACGTGCGCCAGGTCCGATGGCCGTGATAAAGACACGCACACGCGCGCGTCGCGCTCGATGTTGCGCTTCTTCTGCTTGCCCGTAAGCGAGAACAGCAAGACGTCATCGCGCACGCCCATCATCACCGGCGTCACGTGCGGCGCACCCAGCTTGCCGATAGTCCCGAGGCTGACCCAGCCGTCAGGTCGGTGCATCGTGCGCAGCGCTTGCAGCAGCTCAGCGTTCATGTCCGGTCAGTCCCTCCGGCGGTCCCACCCGCAAGACGATCTTGCCGAAGTGGCGCCGCGCATCAATCATCCGATGCGCTTCACCGACCTGCGCCAACGGCAGCACGCAGTCGACATACGGCTCGAACGTGCCGTCCGCGAACAGCGGCACGGCCCGCGCCCGAAAGTCGGGCATCGTCTCGGTCAGAAACGTGCGACTGGTCGAAATGCTCATGCTCAGCAATTGCAAGTTACGCGAGCCAATGCCCAGGTCAAAACAGACCAGGCGGCCACCGGTGCTGCCATACATGACTACTTTGCCGTCCATGGCCATCGCGGCAAATGTTGACTCGGCGGTCTCCTGGCCAATCGTCATCAACGCCACATCCGCGCCGTGCCCATCGGTGTCCGCCAAAACGCGTGCCGCCACATCTTCCGAGCGATACACGTACGCCGCATCGGCGCCGTACTCGCGCACCGCGCGCGCGGCCTTGTCAACCGTGCTGGCCGTACCTGCCACCCAGCACCCGAGCCACTTCGCGATGCGCAACGCGGCGCTGCCGACACTACTGCCGACCGCTTCGATCAGCACCCGCTGGCCAGGCCCGGCGCGGGCGACCGTCACCAACGCATGCCACGCCGTCAGCCAGCCAACTGGAATGGCCGCGCCCTCATCAAATGACAGCCGATCCGGTAGCCGAAACAGATGCTCGGCGTCGAAAACTACTTCCTCGGCATGCGACCCGCGCGCCCGTCCAAACACACGCTCGCCAATCGAAAAACCATCCACGTCCGAGCCGATACGCAGCACCGTTCCAGCCGACTCCATGCCCAGCACAAACGGCGCCGACACGCCGGAGTACGAGCCCGCCCGCATGCGTGTCTCCGCGAAATTGACCCCTGACGCATGCACCTGGACCACCACCTGGCTCGGACCCGCGACGGGTTCCGGCAGGTCGTCGCGGCACTCCATAACGTCACTAGCGCCAAACTTCGGGACGTAGATGCCGCGCATGCGGCCATGGTACCGAGCGCTTACAATGCGCGCGGAACGGCGTTCCGCTGATCCGAACGGCCCACGACACGAGGAGGGTGCATGTCGCGGTTTGACCTGGCGGTGCTCAATGGAACGCTGGTCGTGCCGTTCCTGGGCACCGTCCGCGCCGACGTCGCCGCCCGCGACGGCAAGATCGTCCTGATCGCCGACCGCATCGCCGCCAGTGACGCCGACACCATCGTCGACGCACAGGACAAACTGGTCTTCCCCGGCGGCGTGGATGCCCACTTCCACATTGGCATCTACCGCCCGGTCGCCGACGACGCGCACAGCGAAACCCGCTCGGCGCTGGTGGGCGGGGTCACCACGGTGGTCAGCTACTTCCGCACCGGCTCGCACTACCTGAACCGCACCGGCCCGTATCGCGAGATCTTCCCCGAAGTCCTCGCCGCAACTAGCGGCCACGCGTTCACCGATTACGGCTACCACCTGGCGATCATGACCAGCCAGCAGGTCGACGAGGTCGACTGGCTCGTGCGCGAGATGGGGGTCGGGTCCTTCAAGTACTACATGTTCTACAAGGGCCTCAACCTGGCTGCGTCGTCGACCGACGCCGCCGCGTACACGATGAGCGACGTGTATGACCTGGGCCATCTGTATCGCTTCATGCAAGCGGTGAGCGCTGCCAGCCGCGCCTACGGCACTCCCGACGGCCGCATCAGTTTGAGCATCCATTGCGAGCAGCCCGAGATCATCCGCACCATGATCGACGAAGTCAAAGCCAACGGGCTGGAAGGTCTCGAGGCCTACAGCCGGGCGCGCCCGCCATTCCAGGAGCGCCTCGCGGTCGCCGAGGCAGCCCTGCTGGCGGCTGAGACACGCTGCCCGGTCAACCTGCTCCACCTGTCTAGTGCCGAGGCGCTCGATGCTGGCCGCAAGGCGCGGCTCGACTATCCCGAGCTCGACGTGCGCCTCGAGACCACGCTGCACCACTTGTGTTTGACGTATGAGACGGCCCGTGGCGGCATCGAATGGGGCAAGGTCAATCCACCGATTCGCTCGTCAAGCGACAACGAGGCGCTGTGGCAGGGCATCTTGCGCGGTGACATCCAGCAGGTGGTCTCGGATCATGCCTGCTGCGTCAGCGACATGAAGCAGGGCGGCACGTGGGAAGCGCAGCCAGGCTTCGGCGGCACCGCGCTGATCTATCCCATCCTCGTCAGCGAAGGTTTTCTCAGGCGCGGCTTGCCGTTGCGGCGGGTCGCGGAGCTGGTGGCCGCGCAGCCGGCGCAAACCGTCGGACTCTACCCGCGCAAGGGCACGATTGCCGTTGGCAGCGATGCCGACCTGACCGTCGTCGATCCCGAGCTCGAAGCACCCGTCAGCCCCGAACGCCTCCTCTCCGCCCAGGACCACACCACGTTCGACGGCTATCGCCTTACGGGCTGGCCGACGCACACGATCCGCGGCGGCAAGCTCATGTACGTCGACGGCGAGGTTGTCGGCGCGCCCGATGGCAGCTACCTCAAACGGCCCGACGCGCTGCACCGTCCTGGCGGCGCGCGCACCGCGGCGCGCGTCAGTGCATGACCCGGTCGCCGCTGGACGGCATACGCGTCCTCGATGTCGCGACGCTCTTTGCCGGGCCACTGGCGGCGACGTTTCTGGGTGACTTCGGCGCCGACGTGATCAAGGTCGAGCACCCGAAAGGTGACCCGATCCGCGGTCACGGCCATGCCAAGAACGGCGAAGGCCTGTGGGCCAAGATGGTCAACCGCAACAAGCGCATGCTGACGCTCAAACTTTCGGACCCCGCCGGCCAGGAAATCCTGTGTGCGCTGGCGCGTACGTCGGATGTGCTGATCGAGAATTTTCGGCCCGGCACCCTGGAACGCTGGAACCTGGGGCCTGACGACCTGCTCGCCAGCAATCCCAAACTCATCGTGTTGCGTACGACCGCCTTCGGCCAGCACGGCCCATATGCAGCCCGGCCCGGTTTTGGCACGATCGCCGAAAGCCTGTCCGGTTTCGCGGCAATCACCGGCCAGCCCGACGGGCCACCCACTCTGCCGCCGTTCGGCCTCGCCGACGGCATCGCCGGTCTCGCTGGAGCGATGGCCATCCTGATGGCGTTGTATGCCCGAGACGCCCGGAACGGCTCTGGCCAGATCGTCGACCTGGCCATCATCGAGCCGATCCTGACCATCCTCGGCGCGCAGGTCTCCGTCTATGACCAGCTGGGCATCGTCCAGCAGCGGACGGGCAATCGATCGGCCAACAACGCACCGCGCAATACCTATCGCACACGTGACGGCAAATGGGTCGCTATCTCGACCAGCGCGCAGTCCATTGCCGAGCGAGTCATGCGTCTGGTCGGCCACCCCGAAGTGATCGCCGAGCCCTGGTTTGCCTCGGGCACACAGCGCGCCGATCACGCCGACGAGCTCGACGCGGACGTCGCCAGCTGGATTGCCGAGCGTGACCAATCGGACGTGATCGACGCCTTCGAAGCCGCCGAAGCCGCGATTGCCCCGATCTACGATGCCGCCGACATCGTGCGCGATCCGCAATACGCGGCCCTGGACAGCATCATCAGCGTGCCTGACGAGGACCTCGGCCCGCTCAAGATGCAGAACGTGCTCTACCGCATGCTCGGCACGCCCGGCCAGGTGCGCTGGTCGGGCCGACGTCTAGGCCAGGACACCGACGCGATCCTGGGCGAGCTCGGCCTGCCCGGCGAGCGCGTCGCGGAGCTGCGTACCC
>DASXRR010000425.1:0-8859 GCA_036506475.1 Chloroflexota bacterium | reverse complement strand
GAGGTGCTCGCGCCCGGCGGCGAGGTGTGCGTCGAGCTGGACGAGGAGGAGCAAGCGCAGCCCCTCGCAGCCCTGGCAAGAGCGTTGTTCAGCGACGCCCAGGTCATGGTGTGCCAGGACGCAGGCGGCTACGACCGCGTCGTGCGGGTGCTGCTTCCACGTTAGACACTCGTCTCCCACACGACCCGACTGCGCTCCCGAGCCCGCGCGCAGGACGCCGCTCGGTGTCGACGCAACGGGCTGGGAGCAGTGGCAGCCCGATCCGGACCGGCCACCGCTCGCATTGCCCGACGGCTGGGACCAGGTCTAGCTGGCGGCGGGGGTTTTCGTCTCGGGCGCGTCGAGGCGCGACAGGGCGCGTTTGAAGCGCGCCAGACCGTCCTCGACCTCGGGTTGGGTGATGGTCAGGGCGGGCGCGAAGCGCAACGTGGTCGGGCCAGTGGCGTTGAGCAGGACGCCTTCCTCGATGCCCAGGCGGACGACGTCGGGGGCACGTTCGGCGGTTAGATCGATGGCGACCAGCAGACCGTCGCCACGGACCGTCTGAATGATCGGCAGCTCAGATTTGAGCGATTCGAGGGAGCGCTTCAAGTAGGCGCCCACGCGCTGCACGTTCCCCAGTACGTCGTTTTCCAAAATGTGCGAGACCACGGCATGCGCGACAGCGCACATCAGCGGATTGCCGCCGAAGGTCGAGCCATGGTCGCCAGGCTCGAATGCGGCAACGGACTCCTTGGCCAGCATCGCCCCGATCGGCACACCGCCGCCGAGGCCCTTGGCCAGCGTGGCAATGTCCGGCTCGACCCCCCAGCGTTCGAAGCCGAACAACGTGCCCAATCGGCCGATGCCAGTCTGGACCTCGTCGAGAATGAACAGGATCCCTTTGGCGCGGCAGAAGTCTTGTACGTCACGCAAGTAGCTCTCAGTGGCCACATGCACGCCGGACTCGCCCTGGATTGGCTCGAGCAGCACGCCGACCGTCGATGCGTCGGTGGCACGCTCGAGCGCGTCCATATCGTTGAACGGCACGTGTGGGAAACCCTCAGGCAACGGCGCGAATGGCCGCGTATAGGCCTCCTTGCCAGTCGCGGTTACCGTCGCCAGCGTGCGGCCATGGAAGGCGTGCTCGGCGGTAATGACCGCGAAGGCGCCGTCGCGATGCTTCTTGCCCCAACGGCGCGCGAGCTTGATCGCCGCCTCGTTGGCTTCGGCGCCGCTGTTGCAGAAGAACACGCGGTCGAAAGGCGACTGGCCCAGCAGCAGCTGCGCGAGCTCGAGCTGCGGCACGCTGTAGAACAGATTCGAGATGTGGATGAGCCTGGCGGACTGCTCGGCGAGCGCGCGCTGAATGACGGGGCTCGAATGCCCCAGTGAAGTCACGGCGATCCCGGAGATGAAGTCGAGGTACTCATGACCCTCGACGTCCCAGACGCGACAGCCCTGGCCGCGCTCGATCACCACCGGCGGACGACGGTTCGGGAAGAACGTCGACTGCTCGATCGCGATCCAATCAGCGCTGGTCTTGAGGCGCGCTGGGGCGGTGGTCATGAACCTGCTCCTTCCCGGGTTTGAGTCAGCATGGTACCCACACCCTCGTGGGTGAACAGCTCACGGATCAACGCATGCGGCACCCGGCCGTCGAGCACGTGCACCCGTGGCACGGTCTCCAGCGCGCGCATACAGGCCTGAATCTTGGGAATCATGCCAGCGCGGATCGTGCCATCGTCGAGCAGGGCCTGCACCTGCTCGCGGGCGAGCTCGGGCACCACGGCACCATCGGCGCCGAGCACGCCCGGCACATCGGTGAACAGGACGAACTTTTCGGCACGGAGCTCACGGGCAACTTCACCGGCGACGGTGTCGGCATTGACGTTCAGTGGGCTCGAGTTCGGACCAGCCGCCAATGGCGCCAGCACAACGACGTAGCCTTGTTCGACCAGCTTGCCAATCGGCTTTGGATTGACCGATTCGACCTCGCCGACCAGGCCCAGGCTTTCATCGCGCAGGCGTGCACGAAGGATCTCGCCGTCAAGTCCGTTGCAGCCCCAGGCGGGCACCTTCTGCGAGTTGAGATAGGCGACAAAGGCGCCGTTGATACGCATCAAGACCTCATGGACGACCTGCAGTGTTTGCTCGTCGGTGAAGCGACGGCCATCGACGAAGTGCGTCTCGACGCCCAGGCGGCCCAGCCGCTCCGAGATCTGCGGTCCGCCGCCGTGGACCAGGACGGGATTGATACCCAGGCGTTTGAGCCAGATGACGTCGTCGAGGACTGTGCCCTCCTCGCCGACCGAACCGCCAACTTTGACCACAATCGTCTTGCCGACGTACTCGCAGATGTAGGGCAGCGCTTCGATCAGCGCCTCCGTCTTCTGGTCGATGGAGAGCGCCAGGGTCACGTCGAGTATGCGCTGTTTTCGACGACGTAGCCCTCGGTCAGGTCGCACCCCCACGCGGTAGCGCTGGCTGCACCAAGGCCCAGGTCGACGCGTACGTTGACTTCGTCGCCGAGCATTTCGGCGCGGGCGACTTCTTTGCTGGCACTCGTCGCGATGCCGTTCTGGGCGATCTGGACCGAGCCAATCCACAGCGCCGCACGATTCGGATCGACCTGTGCGCCCGAGTAGCCGACGGCCGCGAAGATGCGGCCCCAGTTCGGATCGGAGCCATGCAGCGCCGCCTTGAACAAACTCGACCCGACGACCGCGCGCGCCGCGGCGCGTGCGTCGGCGTCGCTCGCGGCGCCGGTGATGTCGACCTGCAGGAGCTTGGTGGCGCCTTCGCCATCGCGGGCCATCTTGCGCGCGAGGTCGATGCACACCGCGTCGAGCGCGGCCTGGAAGCGCTGTGCATCCGGGCTGGCGTCCGTCAATTCGGGGGCGCCTGACAGGCCGTTGGCGAGCAGAAAGCACGAGTCGTTGGTGCTCGTGTCACCGTCGACGGTGATCATGTTGAACGAGCGATCCACGGCGCGTTTGAGCGCACCCTGGGCATAGGTCGGATCGAGCGTGGCGTCGGTGCCGATGAACGCGAGCATGGTCGCCATGTTCGGGTAAATCATGCCCACGCCTTTGGTCATGGCGCCGAGGCGCACCTCGCGTCCGCCGATCTGCAGCGCGACCGCGCTCTCCTTCAGCCGCGTATCCGTAGTCATAATCGCGCCAGCTGCTTCATGACCCCCATCAGGCCGTACTAGAACACGAGGAATACCCGAGCGAATGACGTCCATCGGCATGGGCACGCCGATGATGCCCGTCGATGCAACCAGCACCAATTCAGGGGCGATGCCCAGGTTTTGGGCAGCCAGCGTGGCCATTTCGGTGGCGTCGGCGAGGCCGCGGTCGCCGTTGCAGGCGTTTGCGTTGCCGGCGTTGAACACCACGGCCTGTGCGCGATGAGAACGCAAACGGTCACGACTCAGGATGACGGGTGCGGCCGGAAACGTGTTCTGGGTGAATGTGCCCGCGGCGACACACGGCACCTCCGAGGCCCAGATGCCCAGGTCTGGTCGACCCGACGCCTTGATGCCCGCGCTAATGCCCGCGGCTCGGAAGCCATTGGCGCTCGTGGACGAGCCGTCGGTAAGCACTGAGAAGGGTGCGGAGGTGAGGGTCATGGCACCATCGGGACCTGGTCGAGCCCGAGCACCTCGGGGCAACCAAGCATGAGATTCATGTTTTGCACGGCCTGACCGGCTGCGCCCTTGCCGAGATTGTCAACGGCACCCAGGGCAATCACCGTTTCAGCGTCAGCTGCGTAGGAGAGAAACGCGAGGTTGGTGCCCTGCGTCCACTTCGAATGGGGCGGCTGCTCGGTCACGCGGATAAAGGGAGCCTCGGCATAGAACTCACGCGCCGCACGGAGGGCCTGATCGCTCGTGAGACCGCCTCTGGCGTAGCAAGTGGCCAGGATGCCGCGCGTCATGGGCACGAGATGTGGGCTGAAGACGAGCGAGGCAGGTGCGCCTGCCATGCGTGTCAATGCTTCGCGCATCTCGGGCGCATGCGCATGTTTGAACAGGTTGTACGCCGAGACGTCTTCGTTGACCTCGGCGAAACCGAATGTGGAGCCGCCGCCGCGGCCGGCACCGCTGACGCCCGTTTTCGCGTCGACGATGATGCCTGTTGGCTCGACCAGCCCGCGGGCGACCAGCGGCGCCAGAGCCAGCAGCGCGGCAGCGGGAAAGCAGCCCGGATCGGCAACTCGATTGGAGCTCGCGATCGAGGCCGGGCCCGTTACTTCGGTCAGGCCGTAGACCCAGCCGTCGACGAAACGGTGATCGCCCCCGACGTCGATCACCTTGAGGTCCGCTGGTAACAGCGCCGCCGCGGTTTTCGACTGCCCGGTTGGCAGCGATAGGAACAGGAGCTCGAGGTTGGGCAGTTTCTCAGGGTCGAAGCCCTGGATGGTCAAGTCGGCGAGTCGCCCGTCCAGCCCTGGGTAGCGCGTCCCGAGGCGCTGTCCGGCGCTGCTCTCGCCTGCCGCGTACACGACCTCGACGGCTGGATGGCGCGCGCACAGGCGCAGGATTTCACCTCCGCCGTAACCCGAAACACCCACTACGCCCACGCGTTTTCGGCTCGACATGTGGGTTGGAAGTATACGGGCAGCTACTAATCTGACCGCCCCGCTTAGTCAGGCCCCAGGAAGGCGGCAGGCACAGTCAACGTCCTCATCGAGGTTTCGGCCGCCTTCCTGGGGCAAAGTCCGTCACAGAAGTTCGGCCGACTACGTCTTGTGCCGAAAGCCGACTTGTCGGCCGAACTTCTAGAATCTCCGCGACGTGTGTGCCGCGCCTGTACCGGACGGTCAGAGCCCGAGTCGGCCCAGGATCACCCCGATTCAGTGGGTGGGCCTGGCGGTGCTGGTCCTGCTGCTGGCGAATTCGCTCGGCCTGCTGCGGCTGAACAGCGCTGGCGCGGTCACCGATTTCCTACAGTCCGTGCTGCCGCGCTTCATCGCGATCATCCTCGCGATTACCATCCATGAGTTCAGCCACGGTTTCGTAGCCACCTTGTTTGGGGACGACTTGCCGCGACGCGTTGGACGCCTGACACTCAACCCGCTCAAGCACCTCGATCCACTGGGCACGTTGCTGATCCTGGTTGGGCCCATCGGGTGGGGCAAGCCCATGCCGATCAATCCGGGCGCCATGCGCAACCCGAACCTTGGCTGGGCCATGTCGTCACTGGCCGGGCCGGTCTCGAATATTCTCACGGCCATGGTGACGGCAACCGTGCTGGGACTTGCTGGAGCCTCCCTTGGCGATGCTGACACGTATCTGACGGCGTTCATCACCGTGAACATCCTGCTGGCGGTGTTCAACCTCATTCCGATACCGCCACTCGACGGCTTCGGGTTCGTCTTCGGTCTCGCGCCTCGAGCGATCAAGATTGCGCTCCTGCCGCTGCAGACGTACGGGCCGTTGATTCTGCTCGCGGTGCTCTTTCTGCCCCCGCTGCGGCCGATTGTTGACGGCTTCATCTTTGGCGGCCTGCGCATTATCGTTCCTGTGCTGCGAGACATTTGCCAATGCAACCCAATCGCGTAGCCATTCTTGGCACGGGCCTCATTGGGTCGTCCATCGGCCTGGCACTGAGGGCCGCCCGGCCGAGCGTGCAGATCGCCGGTTACGATGCCTCGGGCGACCATTTGCGCCGTGCGCAGTCCGTCAAGGCGATCGATCGCCGGGGGTCGTTGCGTGATGCGCTGGCCGACGCCGACCTGGTGGTGATCTCGACGCCCGTCGGTGCAATGAAGGCGTTGTTCGAGGAGATCGGGCCCTTACTGCCAGTCGATGCGCTGGTCATTGATACGGGTAGTACCAAGGCGCAGGTGCTGCGCTGGGCCGCGGAGCTGCTGCCCAACGGTGTGCGGTTCATCGGCAGTCACCCGATGGCCGGTAAGACCGAAGTCGGACCGGATGCCGCCGACGCCAAGCTGTTCCAGGGCGCGGTGTGGTGCCTCGTCCCTTTGCCTACTGCGCCGCGCGACGCCATCGACGACGCAGTGCGGCTGGTCGAGTCGTTCGGGGCGGCGCCCTACTTTTTGGACGCCGACGAGCACGACGGGCTGGTCGCTTCCGTCTCACACCTGCCCTACCTGATGTCTGTCGCGCTGATCGGCCACCTTGGACGCGAGCGTTCGTGGCGCGAGACTGCTTCACTGGCCGCGGGTGGCTTCGCTTACACAACCCATCTCACGGATAGTGACCCGCAGATGTTTGCGGACATTGCACGAACGAACCGCGACAACCTGGTGCGGCGTCTGGACCTGTACGTCGACGAGCTGCTGGCTCTGCGCGAGGCGATCGCGGGCGACGCGCCCGATCTCAAGGAGCGCTTCGAGGCCGCCCGTGGCTTACACGCCGACTGGCTAGCGGGCCGCGCCCAGGGACAGTCGTCCGCGGGCGAAAACCCGCTGCCGACAACGCGGTCAATGCTGACCGGCAGCCTGTTCGGCCGCTTTGGGCGCAGTTGACTGACTGTCATTCTGAGCGCAGCGAAGAATCCGCTTGCTGGCAGTCAGCCGGTCGACAAGCGGATCCTTCGCAAGCTCAGGATGACAAGCGGGCTGACGGCTGACAGCTAACAGCTAACAGCTCGTCAAGCTACGTCGACCGTCGCGCCGGCGTCGCGCAGTTTGCCCGCGGCGGCGTCGGCGGCGTCTTTGGCAACGCCTTCCAGGACTGGCTTGGGCGCAGCCTCGACCAGGTCCTTGGCTTCCTTGAGGCCCAGATTGGTCAGCTCGCGCACGACCTTGATGACTTCGATCTTCTTGGCGCCGAAGTCCTTCAGGACGACGTCGAACTCGGTCTGCGCCTCGACCGGCGCGGCGGCGGCAGCGCCGTCAGTCGTGGCACCAGCCCCGGCGGCCGCGGGCGCAGCCACGGCGGCGGCCGAAACGCCCCACTCTTCCTCCAAGCGCTTGACCAGGTTCGCCAGGTCAAGCACCTTCATGTCACCCAGGCTCTGGACCATCTCATCGATACTTGCCATTGCAGCACCTCCCGTCGCGGCATCGCCGCCTAGTTCTTCGAGTTGTTTGCGGCGCGCGTCGAGCAGACGCGCAAAGCTGGCCATCGGCGCGGACAGCATGTTGACTGTCCGCTGCAGCGGGCTGACGACCATGCCGAAGACTCGGCCACGCAGCACGTCGACTGGTGGCAGTGTCGCCAGCTGTTCGACTTCCTTTGGAGCGATCCGTCGGTCGCCAAGCAGGGCGGCCTTCAAGACGAACGTGCGATTGACGCGCGTGTAGTCCTGGAGCGCCTTGGCCGTTGCCACTGCATCGGTGCCGAAGGCAATCGCAGTCGGACCGACCAGGTCATCGACGATGCTCGTGCGACCGGTACGCTCGGCGGCGAAGCGAGCCAGGGTGTTCTTGGCCACGACGTACTGCACGCCGACCGGACGCAACCGTCCACGCAGGTCCTGCAGCTCGCCAACCGTCAGACCGCGGTACTCGGTCAGGATGGCGATCTCGGCCTTGCTGAGTTGTTCGGCAAGCAAATCGATGGCCGAGCTTTTCTCAGCTCGAGCGCGGACTCGACTCTTAGCCACTAAGGCAACACCTCCTTTTCATGTGCTTCGACCGTCGCGAAGCGCAGCCTCCCTAGACGAGAGGTGTTGCGGATTTCGCCTCGGCGGGCTGCTCGGTGAGCACTTAGCGCCCTGCGAAAGGGCGACCGGCGGTCTTCGGCTATTGACTTGGCTTTGTCATCCTGAGCTTGCGAAGGATCCGTCAACCGGGCGCGGATTCTTCGCTGCGCTCAGAATGACATTCTACGTTTCGGAGCTTGCGAGCGCCAACGTGGGCTGCAGGTCGAGCGCGACGCCTGGGCCCATCGTGGACGCGATGTTCATCGTACGGATGTACTGGCCTTTGGCCCCACTCGGTTTGGCGCGGACCACGGCGTCGACCAGCGCGCTGAGGTTCTGCATGAGCTTGTCGTCGTCGAAGCTAACCTTGCCGATCGGCACGTGAATAACGCCGGTCTTATCGAGGCGGAACTCAACGCGACCGCCCTTGACCTCACGCACCGCGCGGCCAATGTCGTTGGTGACCGTGCCCGAGCGCGGATTGGGCATCAACCCGCGCGGCCCGAGGATGCGCGCCACACGGCCGACCATGCCCATCATTTCCTGGGTGGCAACGGCCACGTCGAAGTCTGTCCAGCCGCCCTGGATGCGCGCGATCAGGTCTTCGGCGCCGACGATATCGGCGCCGGCGGCCTCAGCCTCGCGCGCCGCGTCGCCGGTCGCGAACGCGACCACGCGGATCGTCCGACCGGTGCCAGCAGGCAGCACCGCAGAGCCGCGCACGAGCTGGTCGGCGTGGCGTGGATCGAGTCCGGTACGAATGTGCAGCTCGACGGTCTCGTCGAATTTGGCGTACGCGGACTGCTTGACCAGGCTTACTCCCTGGGCCGGTTCATACTGCTTTTCTGGATCGACCTTGTCCGCCGCGCCGCGGTATTTCTTGCCGTGTTTGGGCACTGTCGTTACTTCTCCACTGCCACGCCCATGCTGCGCGCCGAGCCCTGGATCATGCGCACCGCGGCGTCGATGTCGTAGGCATTCAGGTCCTTCATCTTGAGCTCGGCAATCTCGCGCGCCTTGGCGCGGGAGAGGGTGCCGACGGACGCGCGGCCGGCTGCGCCGCTGCCTTTGTCGATGCCGACTGCCTTCCTGATCAGATCAGCCGCGGGCGGTGTCTTGGTGACGAAGCTGAACGAGCGATCTTCGAAAATGGTGATCAAGGCCGGAATGATCATGCCCGACTGATTCGCGGTGCGCTCGTTGTATTCCTTGAGGAAGGCCATCATGTTGATGCCGTGCTGGCCGAGCGCCGGGCCGA
>DASXRR010000424.1:0-22740 GCA_036506475.1 Chloroflexota bacterium | reverse complement strand
CTGAGCCCACGTTTCCTCGCCGCCACGACGTTGCCGCCCTGTACGCGACACTCAGCGGCCGCGACCTTTCGGGCCTCGACTGGTACCTGGCCTTCGCCTACTTCAAACTGGCCGTCATCTGCCAGCAGATCTTCTACCGCTGGAAAGTCGGCCAAACGCGCGACGAGCGCTTCGCCGGCCACGAAGCCACCGCCTGTGCGCTGGTGCGCCACGCGGCCGCGCTTGTGTCCTAGTCTGGCGATCCTCGCGAGCGGCTGTACGTCGTGCTCCAATAGATCATCGCGAAGGTGCCCACGTTGGCGACCACCGGCCACATGGCCAGGAATATTGATATGGGCAGGAGCAGGGCGGCCAGCGCACGTCCCGCGGCCTCGGCGAGGAGCCAACAGCCCCACGCCAGCGGTGATCCGCACGCATCGCGTTGCGAGACGCGGTCCCATCCGCTGGTGAACTGACGAGCGACATAGAACATCAGCGAACGAGCGACTGCGAGCGAGCCGAAGCACAACAGAGCGAATACGCAGCGCGAGACAGAGCCGCGGAGCAGCACGACCAGCGGATTGTCGGTGGCCAGGGCGACCACGAGGCTGAGTCCGATGAGCACGGGCGAACGGCGTTGAGGAGCTAGCTCGGCCAAGGTCCGCGCTCGGCGCTGGATGCCTGCACGAATCTCTCCGACGACGCTGCCAAAGGAACGATCCTCGGACAGTGTTAGATGCTAGCGGCGCGCGACTAGAGGGCGCGGCCCGTGAGCTCGCGGGCGATGACCAGTCTCTGTATTTCAGCGGTGCCTTCCCAGATCTGGTAGATCTTGGCGTCGCGGTGCCATTTTTCTACGGGGAAGTCGCGGATGTAGCCGTAGCCGCCGAGGACCTGGATAGCGTCTTCGGTGACGCGCATGGCGACGTCGCCGGCTTTGAGCTTGCCCATGCTGGCGGCTTTCGCGAACGGTTGGCCCTGGCCGGCTAGCCAGGCGGCTTTCCAGATCAGCAGGCGCGCAGCCTCGACCTCGGTCGCCATGTCGGCCAGCTTGAAGGCGATTGCCTGATGGCCGGCGATGGGTTTGCCGAAGGTCTTGCGCTGGAGGGCATAGTCGACCGCGTACTCACACGCGGCACGAGCGACGCCGACAGCGGCGGCGCCGACGGCCGGGCGGGTCGATTCCAAAGTCTTGAGTACGCCGATGCCGCCGCGGCCGCGCTCACCGCCGAGCAGTGCTTCATCGGGCACGAAGCAGTCCTCGAGGATGACCTCGCCGGTGTGCGAGGCGCGCACGCCCATCTTGCGCTCTTTACGACCCATCTTCAGGCCGGGGTTGCCCTTGTCGACGACGAATGCCTGAATACCCGCCCAACCGGCGGCTGGATCGGTGGTGGCGAAGATGACGTGGACATCGGCGATGCCACCATTCGAGATAAAGCGCTTCGAGCCGTTCAGCAAATAACCGCCCTCGACGCGCTTGGCCTGCGTGCGCAGCGCAGCCACGTCCGAGCCTGCCTCGGCCTCGGTCAGGCCCATGGCGCCGAGCACGACCTGATTCGGGTCGCAGAACATGGGCATGTACTTGGCCTTCTGGTCGGACGTACCCACCTGCTGGATGGCCGTCGCGCACAGGCTGGTGGCGTTGATCGCGGTGGCGATGCCCGCGCAGCCCCAGGCCATCTCTTCGGTCACGATCATCTGGGTGACCGGATCGGTCACGCCGCCGCCGCCGTAATCCTCGGAGTAGGCGTACGTGTCCAGTCCGAGCGCGTGGGCCTGCTTCATGATCGGCCACGGCGTCTCTTCGGTCTCGTCGTACTCGGCGGCCGCGGGGCGGATGACGTCGCGCGCGAACTCGTGCACCGTGTCGCGCAGGTCCCGCTGCTCTTCGCTTAGCTCGAAACCGATCATATGGCGGTAGAACCTCCGTCAACGGCGATCACCTGCCCGGTGATGTAGGACGAGGCGGGCGACGCAAAGAATACGGCGATGCCTTTGAGGTCCTCGTCGCCGCCGAGGCGTTTGAGCGGGGTGCGGTCGATCACGCGGTCGCCGATACGGGCGAGGACGCCCTGGCTCATTTTCGTCGGAAAGAAGCCGGGGCAAATGCAGTTGACCGTGATCTGGTGCTCGGCGAGCGTCGCGGCCAGCGCGCGCGTGAAGTTGACCACGGCGCCCTTGCTGGTGTTGTAGGGCAGCGTCGACATGACGCCCGGGTCGTTGCCGCGCAGACCCGCGACGGACGCGATGTTGATGATGCGACCGCCCTGGCCGCGATGGATCATGTGCACGCCGACAGCGCGACTGACGAAAAAGGTGCCGTCGACGTTGGTGCGCACGACCTTGTCCCAGGCCTCGAGCGGGAAGTCCTCAAACGGCGCGCCCCAGGTCGCGCCGGCATTGTTGACCAGGATGTCAATGTGGCCAAACGTGTCCAGCACGTGCTTGACCGCGCCCTCTACTTCATCGTTTTTCGAGATGTCACACGGGGCTGAGGTGGCGCGGATGCCCGATGATTCGAGCTCCTGCTCGGCGTGCGCCAGGCCCTCGGGTTTGCGCGCGGTGATCGCGACCGTCGCGCCCGCTTCGCCGAGGCCATGGGCGATTTGCAGGCCCAGGCCGCGGCTGCCACCTGTGACGAGGGCCACCTTGCCGTCCAGGCGCAGGGAGTCCAGCACATTCATGGCGGCCAGTCTAGGACGCGCAGCTTGTCTGGTGGAGGCTTTGCTCGAGCGCGGAAGCGATGCTGCTCTTGAACTGGGTTATGTCGACCTGCTGGCCAAGGACGGCCTGGGCGGAGGTGACGCCGAGATCGGCCAGGCCGCACGGGTTGATCAGCTCGAAGTGGCTCAGGTCGGGCTGCAGGTTGACCGCAAAGCCATGCAGGGTGATGCCGTGGCGCTGGGCGACGCCGATCGCCGCGATCTTGCCCTGGCTGGTCCAGACGCCGACGTGATCGTCGTGCAGACTGGCCTGGACAGCGATCTCGTCAAGGGCGGCGATGATCGCGTTTTCGAGCGCGCGGACGTAGCACGGGATGGTTAGCTGTCGCGCTCTTACGTCAACTATTGGGTAGCCGACGAGCTGGCCCGGGCCGTGGTACGTGACCAGACCGCCACGCGTAGCCTGGTGCACCTCGATGCCCTGGGCTTTCAGAAGCTCGTCTGAGGCGTAGACGTCCGCACGCGTGCCGCGGCGGCCGAGCGTGATGACCGGCGAGTGCTCCAGCAGCAGCAGCGTGTCGGGGATTTCGTGGTTGCGCCGCTGCGCGACAAGCTGATCCTGGAGCGCCAGGGCTTCGGCGTAGCCGATTCGGCCCAGGTCGCGGACTGCCAGTGGCGGGCTACTAACGAGCACCAGCGGCGGCGGGGGCGGGCGTCGATGCTGGCGCGGCGCGACGGCTGGGGCCGACGTGCACCGGCAGGCCCAGGGCGACCATGCTCGCCTCCATTGTGCCCTCGCCGAGCGTCGGGTGGGCGTGGATGGTGTTGGCGATGTCGTCCAGGGTGGCCTCCAGCGTCAGGGCGAGGACGCCCTCAGGGATCAGGTCGCTCGCGCTCGGGCCGACGATGTGCACGCCGAGGATCTCGCCGTACTTCTTGTCGGCCACGACTTTGACCAGGCCTTCGGTCGAGCTGTACGTCTGGGCGCGGCCGAGCGCGGCGAACGGGAACTTGCCGATGACCACGTCATGGCCGGCTGCGCGCGCCTTGGCCTCGGAGAGGCCGACGCTGGCGACCTCGGGATGGGTGAATGTGGCGGCCGGCACCGCCTTATAGTCCATCTTTTCGCCGTGCCCGGCGATGACGCCAGCCGCAATCAGACCCTGATGTGTGGCGACGTGCGCCAGCTGGATCTTGCCGACTACGTCGCCGATGGCGAACACGTTGGGCGCGTTGGTTTTGAGCTGATCGTCGACGGTAATGTAGCCGCGCTTGTCGGTCTGCACGCCGGTGCGATCGAGGCTCAGGTCGATCGTGTTGGGCTTGCGCGAGACGCCGATCAAGACGTTGTCGGCGTCAACCGTCTGCTCGTTCTTGCCATCCTGGCTGGCGATCGTGACGTGCAGTCGCTTGCCCTTGGCTGGCTCGATCTTGGAGACCGTCGAGCTGGTCAGGACTTTCATCCCCCGCTTCTCGAATGAGCGCGCCAGGGTGCGGCCCATGTCTTCGTCTTCGAGCGGCAGCAGCGTCGGCAGTAGCTCCACCAGCGTGACTTCGGAGCCAAACGCGGCGAACATCGTCGCCCACTCGGTGCCGACTGCGCCGCCGCCGACGATCACGATGTGCTTGGGCACCTGGCGCAGCTTGAACGCGCCGTCCGAGTTGATGACGCCGGGCAGGTCTGCACCGGGGATTGGTAGCTGCGCGGGCATCGAGCCAGTGGCGATGATGACGTGCTTGGCCTCGACTTGCGCTTGTGGCTGACCCTTGTTGTCCGCGGGTGCGTTGTAGAGGGGCCCGCCGTCGCCTAGCGGTGATTCGCCGATGCCGACTACTTCGAGCGTGCTACGGCCGGTGAACCGGGCATGGCCGTTGAAGACCGTGACGCCGTTTGCCTTGAGGAGCTGGCCGACGCCGTCGGTGAGGCCCTTGGTGATGGCGTCTTTGCGGCTCACGACCTTTGTGTAGTCAAGCCGAACGTTGTCCGCCAGCACGCCGAACTCGGCGCTGTGCTGCATCGTTTCGAACACGTCGGCGCTGCGCAGCATGGCCTTGGTCGGGATACAGCCCCAGTTCAGACACACACCGCCGGGGCGCTCCTTTTCGATCAGCGCAACACGGAGACCCAACTGCGCCGCACGGATCGCGGCTGGATAGCCGCCCGGTCCGCCGCCGACGATTGCCACATCGAAACTGGATTGCTCGGCCATCTCAAAAACGAGCTCCTCTTGAGTTTGAGTCTAGCCCAGGAGGGGCGTGTACACGGCCCATTCGGGTCGGCGGAGCACTGGACATTCGTGCGTAGCCGCGCGCGAACGGCACTCTAGTCGCTGTGCCAGACTTCGTGGCCCATGTTGGTGACGTCGTAGCCGCCCAGGGCGTTTACTTCGGCGGCGAAGGCTTGGCTGCGCAGGATGGCCAAAAGGGGCGCCAGGAGGGGCGAGTCGTAGTGCTGGCGCGGGATGACCAGCTGGTAGTGCTCGTTGAACAGGGGGACGAAGTCGAGGTCCAGGGCGCGCGCGGCGGCCAGGATGCCTAAACCCGTATCGGCAGCACCGCTGGCGACCAGCGCCGCGACGGCCAGATGGGTGTATTCCTCGCGCTCATAGCCGGCGATCGACGCGGCCGAAAGGTCGAGTTGGCGGAGTTGGTAGTCGAGCAGCACGCGCGTGCCCGAGCCGCGCTGGCGATTCACGTAGGCGACGTCTGACCGAACCAGGTCGGCCAGGCCAGCAATGCCCTTGGGATTGCCGGGTGGCACGATCAGGCCCTGCACTCGGCCAGCCAGGTGCACCAGCACCACGGGCTGGCCACGCAGATGCGCCTGGATGTAACTCACGTTGTAGTCGCCAGTCGATTCGTCGAGCAGGTGCGAGCCGGCCAGGTGCGCCTCGTCGCGGGCGAGCGCGAGCAAGCCGCCCAGGCTGCCGACGTTGGCCGAGGCGAGTGAGGCGCCGGGCGTGCGGCGGGCGAGCGCATTCGAGAGCAGATCGAGCGCCAGATCGTGACTACCAATTGCAATGACCGTTCGACGAATCTCGTCAAATCGTCGCAACAGCTCGACTTCGACCTGCGCGCCAGCGTGCACGCCCTCCGAAAAGCGCGGGATGCGCGCCAGGCCGTCGGCGCGCACCATGGACATGATCACGCCCGCGCCCCGCGACAGCGGCGCCGCCATCAGCCGCTCGCCGACCTGCCCCAGCTTGACCCGCACGAATTCCTCTTCGCCCATGGGCGACAGCAATTTTCGGGTCATGACCGCCGACACGCGCGGGCGCTCCGGTACCGACAGGCCCTGCAGCTGGTAGACCAGCGGCCGCAGGAACAGCTCGCTGGTCAAGATGGCCGAGACGGGGTAGCCGGGAATGCCGAGCAGCGGCTTGCCGTTGGCGGCCACGCCGAGCACGACCGGATGCCCGGGCCGGATCGCGACGCCGTGCACGAGCAACTCGCCGAGCTCAGCGACCACCGATGCCGTGTAGTCTTCGCTGCCGGCCGATGAACCGGCGTTGACGACGACGACATCGTGGTCTTCGAGAGCCTGCCGGACACGTGCCAAGAGGACGGGCCGGTCGTCGGGTGTGATCGGTACTCGGGTCGGCTCTCCACCCCACTCGCGGACCTGGTTGGCCAGTACGATCGAGTTGAAGTCGACGATGTCGCCGGGCTCGAGCGGCTGGCCGGGCTCAACCAGCTCGGAGCCGGTGGGCAGGATGGCGACCCTGGGTCGGCGCCGAACGCGTACGCATGTATGGCCGCCGGCAATCAACGCGCCCAGGTCGACCGACGTCAAGGCGTGATTTTCGGGCAGCACCAGTTCGGTGGCGACCAGGTCCTCGCCCATCGGGCGTACGTGCTGCCAGGGCGCGACCGAGGCCATGATCTCGAGCTGGCCAGGCCCAACTTCCTGGACCTGCTCGGCCATGATGACGGCGTTGGTGTCGGGTGGCAACGGATCGCCCGTGTCCACCCAGGTCGCCTGGTCGCCCAGGCGCAGGATCAGCGGTGCGCTGTCACTGGCGCCGAGCGTCTCCGCGGCACGCACGGCAACGCCATCCATGGCTGAGGCGTGGTAGTGCGGCACGCTGACGCGGGCAAAGACGGCCTCAGCGGTGCTGCGGCCCAGGGCATCCTCGACAGCAACGTCTTCGCCAGGCAGTGGCTCGAGGCTGAGCTTCGACCACCAGCGGCTGAGTGCCTGGTCGAGGGGAATGTCCTCGAGGTACATCGTGCGCGTCAAAAGAGGACCACCTCGACCTCGCTGCCCGCGGTCAGCCCGCCGATGTCGAGCGGCACCTTGAGCATGCCGTCGGCGCGAATGAGCGTGTAGATCAGGTTCGACTTACCGAAGACGGGGATGGCCTGGCCATCCTCGAGTCGAACCTGGATGTAGTCCTCGCGACCCGTGGCCGAGGCGATGTTGCGCGCCAGGCGCGCGGTGACGGTGCGGCGGGGTGGCTCCTGCACACCGCACAGCAAGGCCAGGGTGGGCGCAACGAACAGGTCGAAGGTGACCATGCAGGACACGGGATTGCCTGGGAGCCCGAACACTGGCTTGTCAGCACACACGCCCAGGATGGTCGGTTTGCCGGGCTTGAGTGAGACGCCGTGGACCAGGACGCCTGGCTGACCGAGTGAGTTGAGGACATCGGCGGTCATGTCGCGTGTGCTGACCGAGCTGCCCGCGGACAGGATGAGCACGTCGCTCTGGTCCAACGCACGCTGTGCCGCGGTTTGAAGCGACTGGTAATCGTCCGGGAAAATGCCGAGTAGTGACGGCTCGTGACCCGCGCGCCGCACTAGCGCGGCCAGCGTGTACGAGTTGATGTCGCGGATCTGGCCCGGGCCGGGCGCGCAGTGTGGCTCGACCAGCTCGTCCCCGCCCGAGACAATGCCCACGCGCAGCGTACTGGCGACACACACCTCGGTGACACCGAGTGCCAGCAGACCGCCCAGGTCTTGCGGTCGCAGTCGGTGTCCGCGCATGAGGATCGGGTCGCCCAGGCGCACGTCCTCGCCAACCTGGACCAGGTTTTCGCCGGGTGCGACCGGGCGCAGCACCTCGACGGTGCGATCACCGACCTCCTGCGTCTGCTCGACCATGACCACGGCGTCGGCGCCCTCGGGCAGCATGCCGCCGGTGGCGATGCGCATAACATGGCCAGGTGCCAGGCGGGCTGGCGGCGCGTGGCCCATCATGACCTCGCCGCTTATGTCAAGATAGGCGGGCAGGCCTTCGGTGGCGCCATAGGTATCGGCGGCGCGGACGGCGAAGCCGTCCATGGTCGAGCGAGTAAAGGTCGGGAGGTCGGACGGGGCGCTGACGGGCTCGGCGAGGACGCGGTCGAGCGCATGCTGGGTCGCGATCGTCTGCGTCTGGCTATGGGGCGTGAGTCGTTCGAGGAGCGTGCGCAGCGCGTCGGGCGGGGTGCGCACGTTGAACAGCTCGCGCTGGGTGCGGGCCATCTCAGGTAATGTCGGCGACGTGGCCTGACGTGATGCTTACGAGCTGGCGTGGTGCGATCGGAAAGACCGAAGTATGCGTGCCTGCCGCGGCCCAGACCTGCTCGTACTGCAGCAGGTCCCGATCGATGACCGTGTGCAGGGGCTGGGGATGACCGACAGGCGGGACGCCGCCGATGGCAAAACCGGTGGCGTTGTGGACCTGGTCGGCGTTGGCGCGCTTGATGGGCACACCGAGGAGTGCCTGAAGCTTGGCGGTGTCGGCACGATTGGCGCCTGAGACCAGCACGACGATGGGCGAGTCGCCCGCCATGAACACGAGCGACTTGACGATGCTGGCGACTGACGTGCCAATGGCGGCCGCGGCTTGTTCGGCGGTGGCCGTGCTGTCGTCGAACGTCTTTATTTGTGGGTTGGCGATGCCGAGCGCGATCAGGCTGGCGCGCACGCGGTCCACTCGGGAATTGTAGGCTTGAGGCGTGCCTGCCTTCGCGCTGGAGGCGTTCGAGCGCCGGGCGGAAGCGTTTCTGCAGGCGCGCGCGTGGCGCGAGTGGCAATACCAGGCGGGTCTACGGCCGGGCCGCGGGCTGGTCGGCCTGTACGAGGAAGACTTTCGCGAGGTCACGTCAACCGAGCTGTGGGCGGACCTGCAGGATGCCGCGACGGAAGACCCGCGGCAGAAATTGGCGCTGTCCGGGCTGCTTGCCGCGGCGAATCTCGAGGGGCGGACACGGGAGCTGGCGATTCAGGCGGCGAACTGGTGCGTCCGCACGACGGTGGGCTTCGACGACGAGGACGTGCCGTGGCGTGAGGCGCCGGCGCGGTGGGCGCTCGTGGGCGATGTGCCACGGCGGCATGCGTTGGCCGAAGCCTGGCGTAACGCGCTGGCGGCTGAGCTGAATCCGGTCCTGGCGAAGTGGCACGAGGGGTTGCGGCAGGCGCTGCCAACGCTCACGCCTCAGGAGTGGATTCCGTTCTGGGCAGAGGTGCGCGAGCTGGATCTGGAGGGCTCGGCACGGCTGAGCAGGGCTGTGCTGGACCAGAGCCAAGAGGTCTATGGACATGCCCTGGGCGTCTACCTGGCACAGGTTGGGCTACCGATCGACGACGCCTGGCAGGCGGATGTCGATTGGGCGTTTCGTGCGGCGCGGTTCGATACGTTCTTCGTAGAGCGGCTGCGCATGCCGACGTTGGTGCGCACGTTCGGCGATCTGGGTATCGATCTGCGGGCGCAGTCGGCGCTGCTGCTCGAGCAGTCGTCGCGGCCTGGCGTGTGGTGCGGCGCGGTCGACGTGCCACGCGAGGTGCACGTGCTGCAGCGCCTGGTCGGCGGCTACCAGGACTACCTGCGCGGCCTGCGCGGCATCGGCATGGCTTCGCACGCGATCCACACCGACGCCAGCCTGCCGTTCTGGCAGCGCTGGCTGGGTGACGCGGCGCCCACCCTGGGCTATGGCTTGTTGCTCGAAGGGCTCGGGCGCGACCGCGCCTGGCTCGTGGCCCACCTGGACTTCGTGGCCAGTGATGACTTTCGGATCATCAGCCACCTCGCGTGGCTGCGGCGTGTCCGAGGCAGCGCGGTTGACACGCTCTACGAGCAGCAACAACTGTGGCAGGACGACCCTGGCGGCGCGTTGGCCGCGGACTTCGAGGTTCAGATGAGCGAGGCACTGCGCACGCGGCACTTCGCCGACGAGGCCTTGCTGGCGGTGCGTGATGCACCGTGGTCGACACTACGCGCGGCCACCAGGCTGCGCGCCGAAGTGTTCGCGGCGCAGTTGCGCGCGTTCCTGAAGCGTGAGTACGACGAGGAATGGTGGCGCAACAGCCGCGCGGCCAGGTTCCTGGTCCAGGAGCTGTGGCGACCAGGCCGTCGCCACTCGGCCGAGGAGCTGCTGGGCTTCATGGGCTACCCAGGCTTCGACGCCGGCATACTGTGGACCGAGCTCGCGGAGGCTTTAAGAACACTTTGAACACTTTGAACACTTTGAACACTTTGAGCCCACTATGAGCGGCCTGACCCACATCGACGACAGCGGCCGCGCGCGCATGGTCGACGTGACCGACAAGGAGGTCACGCGCCGCGAGGCGACCGCCCGGGCTGTGGTGCACATGGAGCCGGCGACGGCTGCGTTGATCAAGTCAGGCGGGGTCGCCAAAGGCGATGTCCTGGCGGTGGCCCAGGTCGCGGGCGTGATGGCGGCCAAGCGGACTTCCGATCTCATTCCGATGTGCCATCCACTGCCGATCACAGGGGTGGACATGGGCTTTGAGCTCGACCCGGCGGGGGTGCTGGAGATTCGAGCGACGGTCAAGGTGACGGGCCGCACGGGCGTCGAGATGGAGGCGTTGACGGCGGCCGCTGTCGCCGCGCTGACCGTGTACGACATGTGCAAGGCGGTCGATCGGGCGATGAGCATTGGCAACGTCGAGCTGCTGCACAAGGCCGGCGGCAAGAGCGGCGAGTTCGTTCGCTCGTGATCCGGGTGGCCATTCTGACGGTCAGCGACAAGTCGTCGCGCGGTGAGCGCGAGGACCTGGGCGGGCCGGCCATCCGCGCTGCGCTCGAAGGTCCCGAGGTCAGTTTTGTCGACTATCGGATCGTGCCGGACGACCAGCACGTGATCGCCGAGGCGCTGTTCCACCTGTCGGAACGATCGGACGTGGACGTGATCCTGACGACGGGTGGGACCGGTCTGGCGCCGCGTGATGTGACGCCCCAGGCGACCCTGTCGACAATCGAGTACGAGGTGCCCGGCATCGCCGAAGTGATGCGTGCTGAAAGTGTTCGCGTGACACCGGCGGGCATGCTGTCGCGCGCGCTGGCCGGGGTGCGCCGCGGCACCCTGATCGTCAACCTGCCGGGCAGTCCCAAGGCCGTTCGCGAGATTCTGGCGGTGATCGCGCCGGCGCTGCCGCACGCGGTCAGCACGCTCAAGGGCGAAGTCGGAGAGCACTCGCGGCCCGACTAGGGAGCAGCGCTCGTAGCAGGCTCCATTGGGCGGTGTCGATGCCGCCGAGGGCCCATAGCGCGGCTGGGTAGACTGCCGCGCCCGCCAGGACGGCGGCGATTGGGTGCACACCGTCGCGCAGCCACCACACGACGGGCGCCATGAGCAGCGTGGCCAGCAGCGGGTATCTGGCTTCATTGAGGATCGACACGCCGGGTGCGACACGGCGGGCGACGGCGCTGAACGGTATGAGCAGGACCACTTCGGATAGGACCGTGACGACGGCCGCGCCAATGTAGCTGAAGCGTGGGATCAGGACGACGTTCGCGGTCAGGTTGAAGATGAGCGCGGCGACAAATGCGGCGGTGAGCGTGCGTTGGCGGCCTGCGGCGATCAGCACGTACTGGGTCAGGCCGTTGGCGTAGCTGAGTGGCAAGTAACAGATCAGGATCGACAGCGCGATGGCTGAATCGGGCAGATACTGTGGGCCACCGACGACCGCGATGATCGGCTCGGCGAGCAGGGCGATGCCCGCGGCCAGCGGAAAACCGAGCTGGAGCAGGATACGCAGCGCGAGCCGGTACGCTTGACTCAGGTCATTGCCGCGCGCCAGGCGCGGGAACAAGGCCAGGGTGAGGCTGGACGAGACGATGCCAGCGCCTTCGCCGACGCGGTAGGCCGCGCCGTAGGCGCCGGCCGCGGACAGCCCGGCGAGGCCGGGCAGCAGCGCGGCGTCGACTTTGAAGAAGAGGCCTTGCAGAAGCTGGTTTACGAACAGCGGCCATGATTCGCGCAGCCATGACACGGAGGCCTGCGCCGGCGTCGCCTTCGGGAGACGCAGCGTGGCGGTGAGCACGATCGCCGTTATGACGTTGACGATGAACGACGTGGCGGCAAGGCCGATCAGGCCAAAGCCACCGAACAGGGCGATGGCGCCGAGGATCGTTTTAAGGACGGTGGCCAGTACCGAGACCGCTGACGTTATGTCGAGACGTTCTTGGCCCCACAGCACGCCACTGGCGGTCTTGGCGAGTGTGGTCGGCAGCAGGGCGGCATAGAACACCAGGCCGGCGACGGCTGCTTCTGGTGTCAGTTGCGCAAGCTCGCGCGCGGGGCCGTAGACGATCAGGACTATCGGCAGGCCAAGCAGCCACAGGCCGAGTCTGATCTGGCTGACCGTGCGTACGGCTTGTCGGGCGATGCTTGGATCGCGTGGGACTTCGCGTGCCAGGAGTGCGTTGAGCCCAAAGTCAACGAGCGTATCGAGGTAGGTCGTGACGACGACCAGGAAGGTGTACGCACCGACGTCGGTCCGCCCGAGCAGGCGCAAATAGACGAGCGCGAAGGCGGCATCGACGAGCCGCGCGACCAGCGGCGCGGCCGTGTTGAGGGCGATCCTGCGGGCCGCGGTCGGGGGTCGGGGGTCGGGGGTCAGGAGTCAGCCGTGGGCGCGGTCGTTCGCCTGTCGGCTATCCCGCTCCAGCGACACTCAGGGCACTCGTCAGGATCGGTGATAGCCGCGGGCGCCAGTGAGCCATTGGCCTAGCCCACCCCCGACCCCTGGCCCCCGACCCCCCACGCTTGGCAGAAGTGCCACAGCAGGCGTACGCCTACGCCAGTGGCGCCGGGTCTTGGGTTGTAGGGGGCGACGTAGGTCTGATCGCTGTCGGCGTAGGCGGTGCCGGCGATGTCGAGGTGGACCCAGGGGATGTCGCCTACGAACTCCTTCAGGAACAGGCCAGCGGTGATGGCGCCGGCGCGGCGGCCGCCGGTGTTGCGCACGTCGGCCATCGCCGTCTTGATCTGCTCGCCGTAGACCTTCCACAGCGGCAACTGCCAGCAGCGGTCGCCGGATTTCTCGCCAGCCGCCAGGAGCATGTCGGCAAGCGGCTGGTTATTGCTCATCAGGCCCGTGGCATGGTCGCCCAGCGCAACCTGGCAGGCGCCGGTCAGGGTGGCGAAGTCGACGATCGCGTCGGGTTTCTGCTCAGCCGCGTAGGCCAGCGAGTCGGAAAGAATGACCCGCCCTTCGGCATCGGTGTTGACGATCTCCATCGTTTTGCCGTTGTACGCCTTGAATACATCGCCTGGCTTGTAGGCCGAACCGGAAGGCAGGTTCTCAGTAGCGGCGAACACGCCGATGACGTTGACGGGCAACTTGGCCGAGGCGGCCAGCTCGGTGAAGCCGATCACGGTCGCGGCGCCGGTCATGTCATGGCGCATGTACTCCATGTGGTCGGCCGGCTTGATCGAGATGCCGCCCGAATCGAACGTGATGCCCTTACCCACAACGGCGAGGGTCTTCGTGGCAGCGGGCGCCTTGTAGCGCAGGACCACGAAGGCTGGCGGCTGATTGCTGCCCGAGTTGACTGCCAGGATGGCGTTCATGCCGTGCTCGCGCAGCTCGTCTTTTCCCCAGACCATGATCTCCAGGCCGTATTTCTGGGCCACGGCGCGGGCTTCGTCGGCCAGGAAGGTCGGCGTGATGTAGTTGCCCGGTCCCACCGACAGATCGCGCACGTGGTTGACGGCGTCGCACGTCAGGCGAGCCAGCTCGACCTGCTCCTGCAGGCGACGCGCGCGCTCGGCGTCGTGCTCGACCACCGTGATGCTCGAGACCTGGTGCTTTGACTTGGTCGCTTCCTTGAAACGCTCGTAGCGATACAGCGACAGGACCGAGGATTCGAGGGTGGCGCGCGCGGCAGCGTCCGGCTCGAGGCCACCGATACCACCGCCATGGACGATCGTGGCGAACGAGTCGAGCTTCAGCTCGCGCGCCTTGCGCGCCGCGAGTGCGGCCGCGACGCGGACCGCTTCAGGCTCAAATTCAGCTTGCTTGCCCAGGCCAACCACGGCGACCCGGTGGGCCTTGAGGCTGCTATGGCCGCCATTGTGGATGACGTGCACACTCGCTGCCTCGCCGGTGATCTCGCCGTCGGCGATCAAGCGCGAAATCTGGCCGCCGAGCGCGGCGTCGACGGCACCCGTGGCGCCGCTTGGCTGGGTTACGCCCTCGAAGAGGTTGACCACCAGCAGCGGGGTCTCGATGTCGGTCACCGACCCCTGCTGAACGCGAAGGTCCACGTCCTCGTGCCTCCCTGTGATCAGTGGTGCTGAGCCTATCAGCCTAGGCTGGTGAAGCGAATCCGGGCATCAGCACCCGCACCAGCGCATACACGTTCACGCCAACTAGTAGCAGCGCCACTGTCAGGACGCCCACCTCCTTGAAGCGTGCTGGGAACCACGCCGACCAGCCAGCCACCAGCAGGGTTCCGATGGGCACCAGTGCGGGGAACAGGTAACGCCCCTGAAATTGCTTGAACGCCAGGTTATAAACAATGTACGCGATGGCTGCGCTGGCAACGATTGCGCACAGCAGCTGCCACCTCGAATCGCGCAGCCAGTCGCGCCGCCAGGCCAGGCCGAGCGCGGCAATGAGTGTGCTGGCGCCCCATAGCCAGTACAGGCGATCCGGGGCGGGGATGGCCATCCAGCCGAACTGGGCCCAGAAGCTGTGGAACGTGATCGTGGCGAAGTCGGCGAGGTAGCTCGGCGAGAGGCCATCGAAACGTGGCTGGTCGGTCACGACGCTGGCGTGTCGCTGGAGGGCCAACGGGTCGGTCCAGCCATAGGTGGTCACTTGATGGACGAGCCAGGGCGCGACGACGAGGGCACCGGCGGCGCTCATCATGACTGCATTGCGCAGCGAGCGCCGGGCAGCGAAGAGAGCAAACGGGCCGAAGATCAGCAGCGCCAGCTTGGTCAGCATGGCGAGCCCTAGCAGCGCGCCGGTGCGGACTGGCGGGAGGCCGCCGCGAACCAGGATTAGCGTGAGCAGTGCGGCGACGGCGTTGGCCAGCGGATCGGCGCTGATGCCGGCCGACACGGCCGTAAACATGGGCACGCCAGCCAGGGACAGTGGCACCGCCGGCGCGAGCGTGGCGGGCAGGACTACGCGGGCGACCAGGTATGCCAGCAGCAACGTGGCAGCGCCGAGGATGACGTTGAACAGGCGCAGCCGGAGGACCTGGGAAGGCAAGTCGGCCGGGCCGAAGCGGTAGATGGGCGCCGCGGCGAGGTAATAGAGCGGTGGCTGCCAGCTTTCGTAGCGGATGGTGGCTATGGCGTCGCCAGGTTGCAGCTGGCCGTTTTGGAGGCGAGACAGGAGGGCCGAGTCCCAGTCGCCGGGGCGCAGCTCGGGCAGCATGCCGGTCTCGGCGACCTGGGCTACGTAGTTGTAGTGGGCGGGCTCGTCGGGGTTCTGCCAGATCGGCGTTTGCGTCGCATAGCTGATGCTGAGTGCCAGATAGGCGACGACCGTGAGGCCGAGGATCAGGCTGCTTCGGCGGCGGGGACGTCGAGCTTCCTGAAGAGTGGACTGGGCACCGGCAGCCGTCGGCCGCCGGGCACCGGTTCGAAGTGCCATCCGCTGGTCTCGAGCGCGTCATCGTACCCGAGCAGCGCGTGCAGCCGAGCCGAGGTATGAGGCAGGAATGGTGCGAAGAGCACCTTGGCCGCGTTGAGCAGGTCGACCAATGAACCCATGGAGTGGCCCGCCGCGGCGCGGTCTTCCTTGATCTGCACCCACGGTTTCTGGCGATCGAACCACTCGTTGCCGAAGCGGGCGAGGGCGAGCGCTTCGCGCAGGCCAGCGCGTAAATGCACCTGGTCGAGCTGCTCTTCGACGCTCGTACGCGAGGTCTGGATACGCTCGGCGACGGCGGGATCGGTCGTGTGCTCGGGCACGATGCCCTCGAAGCCGCGCTGCAGGAAGGTCAACGTGCGATGGACCAGGTTGCCCCAGGCCGCTACGAGCTCGTCGTTATTGCGACGAACGAAGTCCTCTTCGGTGTAGTCCGTATCCGCGGACTCGGGCGCGTTGGCGATCAAGTAGTAGCGAATCGCGTCCGGATCGAACGCCGCCAGCAGCTGGGGCACGGTCGTGCCCACGCCGGCGCTCTTGGACGCTTTCTGGCCGCCGAAGTTCATGTACTCGTTGGCGGGCACGTCGTACGGCAGGATGGTGTCGCCGCGACCGAGCAGGATGGCTGGCCAGATCACCGTGTGGAACGGGATGTTGTCCTTGCCGATGAAGTAGTACTGGCGGCACGTCTCATCCTTCCACCAGCGCTCCCACCTGTCGGGGGCGCCCTGGAGCTTGGCCCACTCGATGGATGCCGTCAGGTAGCCGCTACAGGCCTCGAACCAGACGTAGATGCGCTTGTCCTCCCAACCCGCGCCGATTTCAGGGGGTAGGGGCACGCCCCAGGTCAGGTCGCGCGTGATCGCACGCGCCTGCAGCCCACCCTCGAGGAAGTTGATCGTGAAACGGTAGACGTTCGGACGCCAGTACGTTTTCGGTTTGGCCCAGTGCAGAAGCTGGTCCTGAAGCTTGGGCAGATCGAGGTAGAAATGCTCGGTTTCGCGGCGCTCGAGTAGCGCGTCTGGGTTGAGCCTGGAGTGCGGCCTGATGAGGTCCTCGGGTTCGAGCAGGCGGCCACAGTTCTCACACTGGTTGCCGCGCGCCTTGGCGTAGTGGCAATGCGGGCATTCGCCCTCGATGTACGTGTCGGGCAGAAAGCGCTGCGCTACAGGATCAAAGAAGCCCGTGGACCTCTGCTTGAACAGGTACTCCTGGTCAAGGAGCATCATGAACTCTTCCTGGACGACTTCGCGATGGTTGTCCGTCGTCGTCGTGGTGTAGAGGTCGTAGCTGATGCCAAGATCGCGCCAGTAGGTCAGGAACTCTTCGTGGTATCTCCTGGCGACTTCTGCTGGCGTGGTGCCCTCTTGATCGGCACGGACCGTGACGGGTGTGCCGTGGGCGTCGGTGCCGGAGACCATCAGGACGTCCTTGCCTCTGAGCCGCAGGTACCTGGCGAACACGTCGGCGGGCACGTACACGCCACCCAGATGGCCGACGTGCAGTGAGCCGTTGGCATACGGCCAGGCGGTACAGACCAGGACTGGCTCACGCTCGGGCATCTGACTCAAGAGGGTAACGCAGCAGGTCGCGCGAAGCCTCGGTGGCGGGAGAGGGCTGGGGTGAGGGGCGGCCCCTGACCCGCCTTCGGCGGCCTCTCCCCGGAGGGGGCGAGGCGGTTGCCAGGGCGTATCCTTGCCGCCTCGGAGGGCTTGTGGAGACGCTGTACATCGATACTGCGCGGGTGCGGACGCACTGCTGGGTAGCCGGGCCGCTGGATGGCGAGCCGGTGTTGCTGGTCCATGGCAACCTGTCGACGGGCCGGTTCTGGCAGGCGGTCGCCGACAAGCTGCCGGGCAACTTGCGCGTGGTAGCGCCCGATCTGCGGTCATTCGGTAGGACGGACCAAAAGGGTGTCGACGCCACACGCGGGCTGCGCGATTGGAGCGACGACCTGCGTGCGTTACTGGAGGCACTCGGCTGGGCAGACAAGGGCAACGTGCATGCGGCGGGCTGGTCGATGGGCGGCGGCATCCTGCAGCAGTACGAGGTCGATCACCCGGGCGATCTGGCCAGCCTGACCCTGGTCGCGCCGCTGTCGCCGTACGGCTTCGGCGCCACCAAAGACGCATCGGGCACGGTCAATTCAGATGACTTCGCGGGCAGCGGCGGTGGCACCGCGGCGCCTGACTTTGTGCGCCGCCTGGCCGAGCACGACGCATCTGCCGACGAGCCGCTGAGCAGTCCGCGCGTGATCATGCGCAGCTACTTCTGGTCGCCCAAGTACCAGGCACCCGACGAGGACGAGCTACTCGAGGAAGTGCTGCTGACCGCGATCGGCGACGAGTTCTACCCTGGTGCGAGTACGGCCGTCGACCACTGGCCCGCGGTCGGCCCGGCACCAACTGGCGTCAACAACGCGATGTCTCCACGCTGGTGCGACACGAGCGCCTTCGGCGACGTCGACCGGCCCGTGCCCGTGGTCTGGATTCGCGGCGACGAGGACCAGGTCGTCTCTGATCAGTCGCTGTTTGACTTTGGCACGCTCGGCAAGGTGGGTGCAGTACCAGGCTGGCCAGGCGAGGATGCGTTTCCGTCGCAGCCGATGATTGCCCAAACGCGGGCTGTGTTCGAACGGCGGCGCGCGCACGGTGGTGAGCTGCGCGAGGTTGTGCTCGAGGGCGTGGCGCACGGGCCGCTGATCGAGCAGCCCGATACGGTGGCCAGGCTGCTGGCCGAGCAGGTCAGTGCCCGACTTGTCCGCTAGGCCGCTGACGTTGACCGCCCCTTCGCGCCTTGCTCAGGGTGAGCGGAGGTGGGGGTGAGCGAAGCTCAGGACGAGCGGGTGCCTATCGGCGTACGGAGTGAGCCGCTGACGCGCTCCGAGGAGCTGGATCTCAGGCTGAGCTCGGGGCGGCTGCATGCGCAGCGCTTCGGTTCAATTGAGGCGCCGCTGGTCATCGCGGTACATGGGCTGTCGGCGAATATGAAAGCGTTCGATTTCATCGGCGAGCGGCTCGGCGGCGCGGCGCTGCAGGTGGTCGCGCTCGATCTGCGCGGGCGTGGCCTGAGCGACACGACGCCGCCTGGGACGTACGGCTGGTATGCGCATGCCCGCGATGTCTTCGAAGCGGCAACCGTGCTTGGCTTCGAGCGCTTCTCGATCATGGGTCACTCGATGGGCGCCGCCATCGCTTTGCAGGCCGCGGCTATGGATGCTGCGCGGCTCGAACGGCTGGTGCTCATCGATGCCTGCGGCCAGCCCGAACCGTCAACGGCACCGCTGATTGCAGCCGCGGTGGATCGGCTCGGCTCGGTGTATCCATCCGTCGAGGCGTACTTGGAGCGGGTTCGATCGCTGGGTACCGTTGTGCCGTGGAGTGACTACTTCGAGGGCTACCTGCGCTACGAGCTGGAAGCCGTCGAAGGTGGGGTGCGGGCACGCAGTAACCGCGAGGCCGCCCTGGAGGACGCGGCCGAGCCGGGCTGGGCTGGGATCCATGAGCTGTGGCGGTCAGTGACCATGCCGGCGTTGCTGCTGCGGGCCGGGCGCGAGCTGCTGCCGGGCTACGGGTTCATCGTCGGTGCCGCTGACGCAACGGAATTTGCCCGCACGGTGCCCGGGCCAAGCGTGGTCGAGATCGACGCCAACCACTACGGCATCATCACCGCCGACGCGACCGTCGCCGCGCTGCGCGAATTCCTGGCAGCCTAGCCGACTCTGTACTGCCCGCCCTCGCGGGCGAGCTCAACCGGACCGCCGAACGCCGCTTCGGCGGCCGCGCGATGGTGTGCGTCCCACTTCTCGGACGAGCGGTAGTGGGTCAGCATCAGCCGCTTCGCGCCCGCTTTACGCGCTGCTGCGCCTGCTTCACCGGCGCTCATGTGACCGCGCCTGGTCGGATCTCGCTCGTCCTGGACCGGATCGACCAACGCCGACTCGCACATGAACAGGTCTGCGCTGCGTGCCGCGTCGACCAGCTCCGGACATGGTCCGACATCGGACGAGAACACGAGCGTCGCCCCAGAGCTGCCGTGAATGCGCATCGCGTGCGACAGGATGTAGTGCTGCACCGGGTGAAACGAGAACGTCAGCCCGCCGATGCCAAAGTTGCGCCGCGGGGCGTATTCACAGATTTGAAAGATGTCTTCGAACATCGCCGACTTGTTGGCGATCAGCTCGCCGAACTGATCCAAAAACGCGCGGCCGCCCGGCGGAACATACAGCGGCACGCGTCGGTCGAGGTCGGGCGGGCCCGATTCGTCGAACTTGATCAAGTAGTACAGCGGCACGAGGTCGAAGTAGTGATCGGGGTGGAAGTGCGAGATCGCGACGCCACCGAGGCGGTTGGCGCGCACGTGTTCGACGACTCGTCCGGCGATGCCTGATCCGCAATCGACTAAGACCGCGCGCCCGTCTTCCTGAACCAGATACCCCGAACACGCGCCAGCAACGTTCGGGGCCGCCGGCCCCGCGCCGAGAATCGTCAGCGTCAGGGGCGCCATGCGGTGGTTGTTATGCTAGCTGACGAAGCGCGCCATGCAATATCGGGCCTGGTTCCGCTGCATCAGCGGCGAGCATGGGCAGTGGTCGCTCGAAGACGTCATCTATAGCTGCCCAACGTGCGGCCGACTGCTCGAAGTAGCGCACGACCTCGACGCGCTGCGCAGCCGCTCGCCACAGGAGTGGATGCGTCTGTTCGAGGAGCGCTACAAGCGCACGACGTGGCCCTATGGCAGTGGGGTGTGGGGCAAGAAGGAGTGGATTGCGCCACAGCTCGAGGACGACAACGTCGTCAGCCTGGACGAGGGTGGCACCAATCTGTTCTGGGCAGAGCGTTATGGCAAGAGCCTCGGCCTGAGCGAGTTGTGGGTCAAGCTGTGCGGGAACAGCCACACCGGCAGCTTCAAAGACCTGGGCATGACGGTCCTGGTCAGCGTGGTCAAGCAGATGATCGAGCGCGGCAAGCCGATTCGCGCGGTCGCGTGCGCTTCGTCGGGCGATACGTCGGCCAGTCTGGCGGCGTATTGCGCGGTGGCTGGGATTCGGGCTGTGGTGCTGTTGCCGAGCGGCCAGGTCTCGGCGGCGCAGCTGGTCCAGGTGCTGGCCAATGGCGCGCTCGTCCTGGCCCTGGACACCGACTTCGATGGCTGCATGGCCATCGTCCAGCGGCTCGCCCTGGAGCCGGGCATCTACCTCGCCAATTCGATGAATTCGCTGCGCCTCGAAGGTCAGAAGACGATCGCCCTGGAGATCGTGCAGCAGTTCGACTGGCAGGTCCCGGACTGGATCGTCATTCCGGGTGGCAACCTGGGCAACGTGTCGGCGCTGGGCGCGGGCTTTCTGATGATGCGCGAGCTGGGCCTTATCGACCGCCTGCCGCGCATCGCCGTGGCCCAGGCCGAGGCCGCGAATCCCCTGTATCGCGCCTTCGTCCGCGGTCTCGACCGCCTCGAGCCCGTGTCGGCTCAGCCAACGCTGGCCACGGCCATCAAGATTGGCAACCCGGTGTCATTTCCGCGCGCCGTGCGCACCTTGCTGCAAGTGGACGGTGTAGTTGAACAAGCTTCCGAAAGTGAGCTGGCCGAAGCGGCTGCGCGCGCTGATTTGACGGGCATGTTCACCGATCCGCACACGGGCGTCGCGCTGGCTGTCCTGGACAAGCTGGTTGCTCGGGGCGTTATTCGGGGGTCCGACCGCACGGTGGTGATCTCCACGGCGAATGGCCTCAAGTTCACTGATTTCAAGGCCCGCTATCACGCGCGTGATCTGGCTGAATTCGGTGTCGAGAGCCAGCACATTAATCGGCCGTTAGAGTTGCCGGCCGACTTCGATGCGGTGAAGCGCGCGGTGCTCGGGCCCTAATTCTGAGGGGCTAGGAGTTCGGCCGAAAAGCCACATAGCCGAGCCGGACCGTGGCCGAACTCCGTTTGATGGACCTGCCTAGAGGGGCGGCCGAAAAGGCCTCACGCGCACTCGGTGCCGCCCTCTAGGCCGGCGCGGCGAAGGGCCAGACCACCGCGTTTTCGGGTAGGCGATCCTTGAAGTGGAACTCCACGCCGAGGACGTGGGCGCAGATACCTTCGCCGCGATGGGCGAAGCCATCGCAATCGCAGCGCAACAGGCCCTCCTGCAGGACCACCTGGTGTTCGCCGTTTGCGCCGTGCACGTTGACCTGGAGCGGCTCTTCGGCGACGAGCTCGAAGCGCTCGGGTTCGGTCTGGTAACGATGCGCCTTGGCGATCAGGCTGTGCAGGTGCGATTGGAGCATCGGAGTCCTTGGCCTCCTCGGGTCGATTGACCTGACCGGAGTGTACCGCTGAGCCGAGGCACGCAGGCTGCGATATCGGGCCGCTGGCGAGATCTTTCGGGTGAAGGGCAAGACGGCTGGCGGACCCGAGCGTTTCATCCTCAGCCTTGCCTTGCTGGTGCCGCTGGCGTTCGCGTTCATCGGCATTCAGCAACTCGCGAGTGTGTCACTGGCGGCACCGTCGCTGTTGGCGCTGACTGATCAGACGGTTTTGAGCACCAAGCCGATCGTGACCCGATTCGAGGTGCCGCCGACGCTGGCTGCGCCCACGGCCACTCCGCGGCCGACGGCGACGCCCGCGCCAAGTCCTACGCCGCGCACAGCGACCTACGTCGTCAAGCCAGGTGACGAGCTGAAGCACATCGCCGCTGACTACAAGGTCGACATCTTCAAGCTGATCAAGGCCAACGACATTCCCAACCCCGATAGCCTGCGCATCGGCCAGGTGCTCCGCATCCCCGACGACTGAGCGCGCCATCACTTGCCTCGGCGCGTTTGCGCCCAGGACGCTTCCGCCTGCGGCTTGCAGGGGAGAGCGTCGGCAGCTGACTGGCCATCGGCCTCGGCGCGTTTGGCCCAGGAGGTTCCGCCTTCGGCGGTTCAGGGAGAGTATCGCCGACTGAGTTGGCCAGCGGGTCGATTGGTGCGTTGCCCGCGGGAGGTCCGTCTGCGGCGGGTGCGGGGAGTGTCGGCGACGAGTTGGCCAGCGGGTCGATTGGTGCGTTGCCCGCAGGAGCTCCGTCTGCGGTGGGTGCGGGGAGTGTCGGCGACGAGTTGGCCAGCGGGTCGATTCGTGCGTTACCCGCAGGAGGTCCGCCTGCGGCAGGTGCAGGGAGTGTCGCCGGTGTGGACGGAGGGCATCTCGCCTGGTGCAGGCTTTCGGCGTTCTGCGTGGAGGACCATTCCGCTGGCGCGGGTGGCCAGCTTGGCTACTCGGCGATGACGGT
>DASXRR010000423.1:0-43018 GCA_036506475.1 Chloroflexota bacterium | reverse complement strand
TGCCGACCAGGTTCTGGACGAAGACGCGCCGCGCGGCTTCAACGGAGTCGATGTACGCGTAGCTGCCGTTGCCCTTGTCGCCCAGCTGCTCGAGGATGACGTCGTTGTAGTTGCCCATGCCGAAGCCGAACACCGACAGTTGAATTCCCTTATGGAGGAAGGACCGGTACTTGTTCAGCAGACCTTCGGCATTGGTGACGCCGTTGTTGGCGACACCGTCCGTGCACAGCAGGATCATGTTGATCCGGTCCGGCTCGAATGCTTCCTCGGCAATCTTGAAGCCCTGGCCCAGGCCAGCATCGATGCTCGTGGCACCGTCGGTCTTGAGCGCCTCGATCGTGCTCAGGATGCGCTGTTTGTTGCTGCCAGAGGTCGGCGGCAGCACCACGCGCGCCTCTGAGCCGAAGGTCACGATGCCGATGCTGTCGCTGGGCCGCAGCTGTTCGACCAGCAAGCGCAGCGCGTTCTTGACCGTGCCCAGCCGGCTTTCGATGGCCATCGACCCGGAGGTATCGATGACGAACGTCAGCGCGGCTGGCTTGCGATCGGTGGCCGCGATGCGGCGTGCCTGGATGCCGACCTGGACCAGGTCGTTGCGCGGGTTGTATGGCGACGGACCAGCTTCGACGTAGATGGCGAAGTTCTGGTCGCCTTCGGGCTGTGGGTACTGATAGTCGAAGGCGTTGACATACTCTTCGACGCGCACCGACGCGGGCTCCGGTAGGTGGCCGTCGGCCAGGAAGCGCTTGGCGATGCCATACGCGGCGGTGTCGACGTCCATGCCAAAGGTGGACAGGCGATCGTCGAGCGTGTCGACGAACGGATTGCTGTCATGGCCCTGGAAGAAGGTGGAGTCGTACGGCTTGCCGTTGGGGGTGGCGCTGCCACCGGTCGAGCAGCACGCCACGGCCTGGTCGCGCTGACCGTGGGGTTGCGCCGGCGCAGGCGCGGGTACGGCGCCAACTGCCGGGCTGGCCGCCGGCCTGGACTCCGCAACGGACCGGCCGGCGAGTTGTGCGGCTGGCGCGGTGGTCGCCTGTCCCTGCGGGACGTCCGTTGGGGCGCCTGACGGGGCGGCTCGGCTGGCCGACGCCGTCACGGGTCCGGCCGCGGGCGCGGGAGACGGCGTGGCCCCCGGGCTACACGCGCTGGACAGCAACACCGTGGCGCCAAGCGCCGATGCCAGGACTGCACGCAGGGATGTCATGGGCGGGCTCCTCGAAAGCAGCGAGTGCGGATGCGCACACCAGAGAAGATGTCGCCTGACGCAAAATGGTTCCGTGAAGCCGACGTCTGGGCGAGTGTTGCGCTGGGGCGCCGGCGTGGCGAGCCTGGGCATGCTGCTCGTGCTGGTCATGGGCGCAGCCGTGACCAACACCGGCTCGGCGCAGGGCTGCGGCCGCTCGTGGCCGCTGTGCAACGGCCAGTTCGTCCCAGAGTTCACGGTCGAAGCGGCGATCGAATACAGCCACCGCGCCGTCACCGGCGTCGAAGGCGTGCTGATCCTGGCCCTCGCGGCGGCCATGGTCGCGCTGTGGCGTCACGACCGCGAAGTCCAGGTGCTCGTGCCACTGATGCTCGGCAGCCTGGTGCTGCAGGCCGGCTTGGGCGCGGCAGCGGTGATGATGCCGCAGTCGCCGGCGGTGCTCGCCTCACATTTCGGGATATCGCTCGTCGCCTTCGCGTCGACGTTCCTGGCGACGGTGGTGGTCTTCGAGCGCACCGGCGCGCGCGCGTCAGTCCAGACCACCGCCGTCACGCCGGGTCTGCGCACGGCGGTGCTCGCGGTCGGCGGGTGGGTGCTGGTGGTGGTCTACCTCGGCGCGTACATACGCCACGCGGGCGTGAGCCTGGCGTGTCCGGACTGGCCGCTGTGCACTGGCCAGGTGGTGCCCAGCCTGGACGGTCCGACCGGCGTTGTCTTCGCCCACCGCCTGGCGGCGCTGGTGGCGGTGCTGCTGCTGGCCTGGCTGAGCCGGCACACGCGGGGTGTACCCGGCCTCGGTCCGGTTGCGCTGGTGGCTTTTGGACTGTCGGTGCTGCAGGCGCTGAGCGGGGCGCTGGTGGTCACCACGCGGCTGGGTCTGTTCAGCGCGCTGGGCCACGCGGCGCTCATGGCGGTGTTGTTTGGCGCGCTGGCCGAGCTGACGCGGCGGGCGCTGGCCAGTCCGCCACGTTATACGTATAACGCGTCGCCCAGCACCGGGGTTATACGTATAACCCCGTAAGCCACGTCCGGCGACTGTAACAATTTGCGCGCCAATGTGTATAGCTTGAGTGACGGGACGGCACGCGGCTTGCATCACTCCCGGCACCTGCCGTGCGCCAGCTGTGCCAAGCGACCGTCCTGTCGGTGCCCCTGGTGGCGCTGTCGCTGTGGCTGACCACGGCCGTCGCCCGTGCCCAGAGCAACCCGCTCGGCCTGCCGACTGCGCCGAGTGGAGCAAGCGCCGCCGTGTCGACGGTGCGCGAGGTAGCGCAGACCGCCAAGGCCACCACTGAGCCAGTCAAGGCGAGTGTCAGTCAGGCGGCCACGCAGACCACGGCGACCACGCGCCCTGTCACCCAGCAGGCGCAGCACGCCGTGGCCGTCGTGGCTCCGGTTGCCACGCCGCCCACCGTGCCGGTTGCGCCATCGCCCGTGCCCGCGGCGGTCGAGGTGCCCAGTGCGCCGCCCGTTCAGCCAGTGGTCGAAGCGGTCAGCGACGTGGCCGAAAGCGTGGTCGAGAACGTCGTCGACGTAGTGGCCGAGGCGCCTGAAGCCGCGGTATCCGAGATCGACGACGTGCTCGCCGAGGTAGCCGACGTCACGCCCGAGAGCATGCCCGACGTGCCACCGCCGGTGGTGCCGAGCGTGGTGCGCACGGTCGTCGAGACGCTGCTGAGGCAGGTCGAGCCGGAGGCCGCGACTGAACCCGAAACCATCGTTTCCGACGCGCCACAAGGCGTCACGCTTGAGGCGGTCGAAGACCTTCTGCCAGAGAACCAAAACGCTGCGCCCGACAGTGCCGCGCTAGCCGTCACGGCGGCCGAGGACGTGCTGCGCCAAAGCGCTCCTACGCCGATCGTCGGCACCGCGCTGGGCAGCGACGCTACGCCAAGCGGCGCCACGACGGTTGCCGAGGATATCGTGCGCACGGCCGACCTGGAGGCCGAGGCCGAGGCGCAGCCAGCGACCTGGCTCGTTCTCGAGGCGTCGGCCATTGGCCAACCGACCGCTATGGTCCAGGGTGATGCATCGCTAGTCCACGTCACGTTCGGGACTGCAGCGCCAGGTGGCTTCGAACCAAGCGGCTTCGACTGGGAAAACCTGAGGCCATCGGGCCTGGCTCCTGTCTCGCGACCCACCGCGCCAGTTGCGCCGATCGATAGCTCTGCTGGTGGTGTTCTCGCTGGCGCATCAGGCAGTGGCCTGGTGCGCTCCGGCGGACAGTCGAGCTCGGCGTTTGCAACAGCGAACGCCGCGTTATGGGTCTACGACGATGTCTGGCGCAGCCTTGCGCAACAGGCGCGCGGCCGGCCGGGCGACATCGTCCTGCCCAATCTCGCACCCCCTGGTTAGTCCGACAGCGGACATACGTCGAACTCTCCGTATCCGCTGTCGAACTGCGCTGCCTTTGCGGTTCAGCGCGCTATCTGACCAGGAGATCCATGTCGCGGCTCATGCCGCCGGTCGCCATGGCGCCCGGCAACTCACGTGCGCGGTCTGTACGCCCGCGCGTCCAACCCCAGCGCCAGCGCCGAATCGCGCCTCGAGCTGAAGCGCTGCGGCCGGCCGATTTCGGCTTCGGGCCGCTGTTCCTGCACACGCGCGACGCCGTCATCGTCGGCAACATCGACACCGGCCGCATCGTGCTCTGGAACCCGGCCGCCGAGCAATTGTTCGGCTATACGGCGCCTGAAGTGATCGGTCAACCGATCACGATGCTGATTCCGCCGGCCATCGCCCGCCTGCACCACGAGGGGCTGGCGCGTTACCGGCAGACCGGTGAACGGACCGTCATCGGCTCGCGGCCGATGGAAGTGCCGGCGCGCACCCGATCGGGCGAAGAGATCCGCGTCGAGCTGTCGTTGGTTGCGCTCGAGTCGCCGTTGTCTAGCCCGCGTCAGTACGTGCTGGCCATGCTGCGCGACGCCAGCGAGCGCAAACGCGCTGAGCTGCAGTCGCTCGAAGCCGCGCGCGCGGAGACCGCCCGGCAGCATGCTGAGCGCGTCGTGCTCGATCAGGCGCAGCTGCTGTGCAGGGGACTCGACGAGCTACGGCGGCCGTTGGCACGCCTCGAAGGCTCCGTCGCGCGCGCGACGCAACCCGGCGCACCACGCGCGCGCGTCGTCGCCAGACGCGTGGACGTGCTTCGGCGCGCGTTGCGACATCTCGCCGACGCTACCGGCATTCGCAGCGGAACGCTGGAGCTGCACCCGGAGCGGCTAAATCTAGTACCCCTCATGGCGCGGGTTGTGAGTTCGGTGCGCACCAGGACGGCGGTGCACAAGATCAGCACGGCGCTTCCGCAGGGCCTAACTGCCCTGGTCGACGCCGAGCGCGTCGAGCAGGTCGTCGAGACGCTGCTGGGGCAGGCCATGCAGCGCAATCCGCGCGGCTGCTGGATCGACGTGGACTTGCGCCGACCGCTCGTCGGACTGGCGCAGATCGAAGTGCGCGACTACGGTCGAGCGGTCACCGACGAGGAGATTCAACGGCTGCTCGAGTCGGACGGTGCGAGCTTTGGACTCGCCGTCAGCCGCTGGATCGTCGAGCAGCACGGCGGCACGCTCACCGTTGAGTCGCCCGGTGAAGGTGGCTTGCGCGTGATCGTGACGCTGCCAACACAGCGCGGGCGGGTGTCAGGCGCCTGAGGATTGGCGGGCCAGGACGTCGATGGACGATTGGACCAGGCGAAACGCGATGCCGAGGCACGGCGACTCGGCGCTCTCTATGGCGCGCACCACGAAGCCCTGGACGGTGATTGGGCCCGGGCGACCCGGTGGCGTGAAGCGCAGCTCGAGCTCGGTGCCGATCGGCAGGTCCAATCCTTCAACCCGCGCACCGCCGGTGCTCAAGTCGATGATGCGGACCTCGGTCGGACCGTACAGGTGGCCGCTGTTGGCAGTACCCGTCAGATTGACCGGGAAGCGTCGGGAGCGACGAATCGCGCGCTCGCCGATGGTGACCAGGAAACGCGCGGCGACGCCGTGGGCGGCAATCCGTCCGGTCAGCACCTGGCGATCCCAGTCGGAGCGCAGGCGCACCGGCGTCCCGAGCGGCGGCAGGGCCGCCTGTGCATCCGGGCACTGGAGCAGCAACACGTTGCCGGTTGAGCCCAGCACTTCGCAGCGCAGCAGGGCACCCGCGCACTCAGCCATGACCGGCACGCGTATGGGAAACTGAGTAGGTCGATCCGGCTGCGGGACCAGGCCACTTTCGCCGACAGCCAGCGGCCGACCAGGGCGCGGCGGTGCTTGGTTGCTGGCGGGGCTGGACATGGCGCAGGCGAGCTCTTCCGCACGAGTATCGGCCGGTGTCGCGCGATCATTACGTCTCAGACTCAACCCAGGCGAGTGGATGCCGATGATCAGCAAGGCGTGAAAACCTACATCGGACAAAAGGGGCGAGATCGATCCGTACGACTGTGGGTCGAGAACTACGGTCGACGCTCCCCGCTGTCCGGCGATGACATTGCTGCGCGTATCTTGAGCGACGTCTTCGGCGCGCGCCTGGTCGAGGACGACTATCGCTGTTACCAGGAATTCCGCGATACCGTCATCGCCCCGCGGCTCGACGAAGCCACATGGTCGCTGACCGAATCGGACGTGCGTGACTGGAAGGAAGCCTACGGCCAGCAGGCGACGCGTCCGTCGACCAAGCAGACAGACGAAACTGCGTCCGACGCGTCGAAGTCGGACGAGCCTCAATACGCGCTGGTGTCGTGGGGCACGGGCATCACCCGCGCGCGGCTCTTGCACGTCACGCCGGGCGTGCTGCTGCTCGAGGGCGAGCAAGCGCCAGGCAAACCACTTCCGCCAGGCGCGCCACTGCGTGTCGGCTTGCCAGGCACAAACACGATGGTGCCTGGCCGATTGGCCGCCGCTGGCCAGCAGGGCCGATTTCTGATTGCGCTGGGCTCGCGCGCGGTGCGCGGCTCGGCACGAGTGCGCGTCGAACTGCGGGCGATTGCCCGCACCACCGCCAGCGCTAGTGGGCGGCCCGTAAAAGTCGTGGACCTGAGCAGCAGCGGAGCGCGCGTGCGCGGACTCGATCTGCCGATCGGCAGTGACTTCGACCTGAGCTTCGTGCCACCGGGTCGTCAAGACCTGGTCACCCTGCGCTGCGTGGCCGTGCGCAGTGTGGGCGAAGACGCATTGCCCGAGTTAGGCGTCGCCTTCTGTGGTGGCGCGCTGTCGTTTCGCGTCGATCTGACCCAGGCGCGCTAGTTCCCTTCGCGTTGGCGCTGGCAGTCGACGCACAGCGTCGCCGCCGGGCGGGCCGCCAGACGCTCGGCAGGAATTTCGCGGCCGCATTCGTGGCAGGTGCCGTACGTGCCACTCGCTCGCGCGCGCTGCGCTTCCTCGACCTGCGCAACCTCACGTTCGAGCATGCGCTGGGTCGTTTCCTGCAGCTCGCGCTGATAGGTCAGGTCGGCTACATCGGCCGGGTGCTGGCCGACCATGCTCGATTGGCCAGTCACCTCGCGCTGATCGCCCGAGAACGCGGTGTCGTGCTCGGACTGGCGGAGGTCCTCGAGATCCTGGGCCCGACGCGCCAGCACGTCGTCCGTCGAGTTTGGTTTAGACATCATTGTCGTCCTCCGTTTCAAGCCTGGCTGGCGGCTTTCGCAGGCCATGTGCCAGGCTGTGCCGTGGCGAATGAGTTACCTGGCGTTTCTGGAACGCCTGGCGTAGGCTGAAGGGACACTACACACTTTCCAGTTCCGTGGAGGACAGGCGCAATGTTCCAGTTCTTGTTTGGCGCAGCATTCGGCGCCGCCGCCTATTGGGCCTGGCAATCGTTTGGCCGCGATCTGCTGGGCATGGGCGGCGATCAAGGTGAAACCAGTTACGGTGGATTCAACAGTTCGAGCAGCAGTTTCGGATCGTCGCCGAGCACCTCGATTGGTACCGGCCCCAGCGGCAGCTCGACCAGCTCGCCCGCGGCCTCGACGAGCACCGGCTCAGTCGGCTCCAGCAGCAGCTCGCCGAGCGCCAGCACCTAGGAACGCGGCCGAAAACCCGCGAACCTGGTTGTGTGCCGCGGGCCGCATTCCTAGGTGCAAACTGTCGACGAAGTTCGGCCGACTGCGACGCGCAGCAGAACCCCGCTGTTGGCCGAGCTTCTAGAGGGATTGAACTCCCCGACCGTGGTGGGCCGAGGTGCCTGAGGCACACGAAGCCCGCCGCGAGCTGGGAGCCCTCGTCGGCGGCGACGAGAACAACTTCGACCTGCCACGCGCTGCACTGCTGATCGCGGCCGAGGAATACCCGGATCTCGATCCGGCGCTCTATTTGGCCCGCCTCGACGAGCTCGGTGCCTCGTTGCAACAACGATTGCGCGGCGAATCTGCGCCGGATCGCCAGCTAGCGGTGCTGAATGCATTGCTGTTCGGCGAAGAAGGCTTTCGCGGCAACACGGCGCATTACTACGACCCGCGCAACAGCTACTTGAACGACGTTCTCGATCGGCGCCTGGGCATTCCAATCACCTTGTCGTTGATCTACGTCGCCGTCGGTCAGCGGGCCGGCCTGCCGCTCACGGGCGTCGGCATGCCCGCGCACTTCGTGGTCGCCTATGAGGCGCCGAACCGGCTTCTGGTCGATGCGTTCGATTGCGGGCGGGTGCTCAACCTGGCCGATTGCCAGGAGCTACTGCGCCAGGCCTATGGCGCCTCGGCCAAGCTCGAGCCGGCGCATCTCGAGGCAACGTCGCCACGGCTGATCCTGGGCCGGCTCATCACCAACTTGAAGGTGGCGTATCAGCGTTCAGGTGACCTGGCGCGTGCCGTGCGCGCATCCGAGCAGCTGTCCCTGGTGGTGCCTTCGTCGGCCGAGCTGCGCGAGCGCGGTCTGTTGCGCTACCGCCTGGCCGATCTGTCTGGGGCAGCGGCCGACCTGGGGCAGTATCTCGAATTCGAGCCGGCCGCGCCCGACGCGGACGCGATCCGCCGCCAGCTCGGGCTCATCCAGCAGCTCTACGAGCGACGCAATTAATGCGGTTCGTGCGCTGTACGAGCAAGAGTGCGCCCAAGCTCGCGAGTGTCGATAGGTGACCACGAGCCGCTACTCGGCGGTGACGATCGATCACTTCCAGCATCCGCGCAACGTGGGTCGGCTGGCCTCCGCTGACGCGGTCGGTCGCGTGGACGACCCGGCCAGTGAGACGACCGTCATGCTGTATGTCAAGCTGAGCGGCGCTCACGTGGAACGCGTCACGTTCAGAACCCTGGGCTGCAGCGCGTGCATCGCCGCAAGCAGTGTTGCGACTGAGCTGCTCTTAGGACGCACTGACGCCCTGACAGCAGACCAGATCGACGCCGCGCTCGGCGGCCTGCCCGATGACAAGCGCTACTGCGCCGAGCTGGTGGCCGAGGCCAGTCGGCGGGCCTTCCAGGGCTAGAGGGGCTCCCGAAAATGCCTCATGCGCACTCGCTGCCGGCCCCCCTAGCCCAGTTCATCAAGCGGACTTCGGCCGCGGTCCGGCTCGGCTATGTGGCTTCTCGGCCGAACTCCTAGGTTTCGGTCGGCAGACCGGCGCCGCGCCAGGCTTGCATACCGCCTTCGAGGTTGAAGACGTGCTTCTTGCCGACGGCCGCGGCGAGCTCAGCCGCAACGCCGCTGCGCTGGCCAACCTCGCATACGAACACCACATTGTCGGCGGTGATCGCTGCCTCGGGCTGGGCGATGATCTTGCGCAGCGGGATCAGCGTGGCGTTCGGGATGTGGTCCTTGGCGTACTCCCACTCCTCGCGCACGTCGACAACCGTGAGCTCGCCGCTCCCGACGCGTTCGCGCGTTTCCAGCGGACTGAGTCGCCCGAATGGTTCGGCCGGCGCTTGTTGGTGGGTCATGTGTGAATCCATCCTCTCCCCGGCACAAGCATACTGGGTGCGTTGACCTCGAAGGTGCTCGATTTGCCTGAAGCACTGAGGCGCCACGTCCACGACGGTGTGTCAGTGGCGCTGGGTATGGCGCTCGAGTCGCTCATCCCGTTCGCCGCCGGTCACGAGCTGATCCGCCATCAGCGACGCGACCTCGAGCTGATCGGACCGATCTCGGACATGCTGTTCGACCAGCTCATCGGCGCGGGCTGCGTGCGCCGCGTCACGGCCGCGTGGGTGGGCAATGTCAGCGCCGGCCTGGGCCACAACTATCGGCGCGCGGTCGAGCATGGCGTCCCGCGCCCGCTCGAGCTCGAGGAGCACTCGAACTTCTCGGTCGGCCTGGGACTCCAAGCCGCGGCGCTGGGCGTGCCGTACCTGCCAACGCACACGCTGCTCGGGTCAGAGCTGGCTATGAACAACCCGCGCCTGCAGCGAGGACCCGACGGATTGCTGCACGTCGCGGCCATCGCGCCCGACGTGGCGATCCTGCACGTGCAGCGCGCCGACGAGGAAGGACATGCGCATTGCTGGGGCAACCTGGGCCTGGTGCGCGAGGCCGGCCTGGCAGCGCGCGCGGTCATTCTGACCGCCGAGGAGATCGTGCCCAGCGAGGTCATCCTGAGCGATCCGAATCGGATTCTACTGCCGCCCCATCGGGTGAGCGCCGTGGTGCACGTGCCCGGCGGCGCCTACCCGTCGCCTGTGCAGGGCTATTACGGGCGCGACCACCTCCTGTTCGCCGAATACCACCGTCTGACCCGCGATCGCGCTGGCTATGAGCGGTGGCTGCAGGACTGGGTGCTGGAGGTTCCCGATCGGGCCGAGTATCTGCGGCGCATAGGACGCATCGATGGCCTGCGGCCGACCGTCAGGCGGATGGCGGCCGAGGTTGACTACGCGTGACCGACTACACGCCACAAGAGCTGATGGTCGTGGCCGCGGCACGCGAGATCGCCGACGGCGAAGTCGTCTTCGTCGGCATGCGCCTACCGCTGCTGGCGTTCAGTCTGGCCAAGCGGACCCACGCGCCAGGCGCGATCGGATTGTTCGAAAACGGGTTGGTGCGCGACCGGGTGTCGCCGCCCGACCTGTACACGATGAGTGATGCGCCCAACGTCGCCAATGCCGCCTGGGCGACCGGTCTGCTCGAGGTGATGGCCTTGCTGCAGCGCGGCGACGTCCACCTGGGCTTCATCGGCGGCGCCGAAGTCGACCGCTTCGGCAACATCAACACCACGGTCATCGGGGCGCCGAATCGCCCGAGCATCAAGCTCCCCGGTAGTGGTGGCGGTGCCGATATCGCCTGCCTCGCCCAGCGGTTGGTCGCACTGATGGAGCACGAGCCACGGCGACTGCGCGAGCGGGTCGACTTCATCACCTCGCCCGGTCTTGGCGATGGCTCGCCCCATTGGCGAACTCGCCAGGGACTGGTCCGCGGCGGGCCGTCGGCGGTGATCACCACACTCGGCGTGCTGCGCTTCGTGGCCGAGAGTCACGAAGCGTTGCTGGCCTCGTATCACCCGTTCACCACCGTCGCCGATGTCCGGGCCGCCACCGGCTGGGACCTGCGGGTGGCGTCTGACTGTCGACCGACGCCAGAGCCGACCGCTGAGGAATTGCGCCTGGTGCGCGAAGCCGACCCTAACGGCTTCTGGACGCGTTAGCCAGCAGGTCGGCCACGGCGGTGTGGCCACGTTCGCGGGCGACGGCTTCGGGCGTGCGGCCCTGGTCGTCGGCCATCGTCGGGTCGGCGCCATGCTCGAGCAGCAGCTTGGTCAGCTCGAGCAGACCTATGTGGGCGGTCTCGTGCAACGGCGACACGTGGCCCGATTGGCGCGCGTTGGGATCCGCGCCAGCCGCCAGGAGCTGTCGGGCCAGGTCTGGCTTAGGACCGGCCAGCGCCGAGTGCAGCGGGGCGACGGCAAGCCCGTTGCGGGCGGGGCTGTTGACGTCCGCGCCGCGGGCGATCAACACCTCGAGCGCTTCCGCCTGGCCAAAGAAAGAAGCCAGGCCGAGTGGCTGAAAGCCGTCCGGCGCGTAGGCACCGATCGCCTGTGGGTCGCCGTCCAGGATGTCCGCCACGCGCGCGGCACGACCGGTGGCGGCGGCCTCGAAGATGCTCAGTACGTCTTCGGCGATACGCCCGAGCAGCGCTTCGGCGATGTCGGGGTGGTTGGTATAGAGCGCCCACAGGACGGGCGTCACGCCGTCCGCGTTGGGCGTGCGCGCGAGCTCGGGCTGGTCGTCGAGCAGCTGCTGGACGCGGTCGATGTCGCCGCCGCGAATGGCATCGAACATGCTGGACCCCGAGATAGTTAGCATTGCTAAATATTAGAGCATGCTGAGGAGTCGGTCAACGATGTCCAGCGCCTGGGCGAGCGTACGCTGGTCGGCTGTTGACAGCTGGTCGATCTGCTGCTCCAGTGCCAGGACACGCAGCTCGCGGCCCCGGGTGAGCACCTGCCGTCCGTGTGCCGTCCACTCGATCCACACCACCCGCGCGTCATCGCGGTCACGTGTGCGGGTGACCAGCCCGGCGCGTTCCAGCTCGCGCACCAGGCGGCTCATGGTCGGCGGCTGGACTTGCTCGGCGGCCGCCAGGTCGCCCAGGCTGTGCTTGCCGCTCATGAGGATCGACAGGGCGGAGAGCTGCGCTGCGCTCACGCCAGTCTGCGGATCCGTGCGGCGCAGGCGGCGCAGCAGGTGAATCGCGGCCGAATGCAGCCGATCGGCGAGCCGCCCGGGGGCGCTGTCGGCCACGGACCGCGATGCTACCATGTGCCCTCTTAATGATCTTCGTGGACTATCTCGGGCCTGACGATCTACTCGGCCACGTTCGTGAAGTCGTCGGCCGCGAGGTCGGCGCGGCAATGCGCGTGCCGCCCGATCAAGTCAATGTCCGCCGCATCGTGACCGAAGACCCCCGCACCGACGTCGAGCTGTGGGTCGAGCTGAGCACCGACGAGCAACTGTACCGCCTTGGCCGCGACATCGCCCAGCGGCTGAGCGGGGCCTTGCGTCCGGATGGCGCTGGACCAGACGTGTGGGTGATGTACCGCGTCGTGCCGCTCAGTCACGCGTTCCTGAATGGCCAGGTCCGCGGCCGCGGCACGCCTACCTTCGACTGACGCCCCGATGGCTGCTCTGCTTGTCGCATTGCGCGACCTGGACCGCTCCATGCTGGCCATCGGCGGCGGCAAAGCGGTCAACCTCGGCGAGCTGCTGCGGGCGGGGCTGCCCGTCCCGGACGGCGTATGTGTGACCACGGAGGCCTATGTCCAGGCCGCCGATGCGGCCGGCCTGGAGCGACTGGTCGACTCGCTGGCCACGGCCGACGCGGACCATGTTTCGGAAGTCGCCAGCCAGATCCGCGCCCAGCTAGAGCAGACCCCCGTCCCGGAGGAAGTCGCGCAGCAAGTTCGCCAGGCAGTCGTCGAGTTGGGCGAGACGACACCCCTGGCGGTACGCTCCTCGGCCACGGCGGAAGATCTGGCCTTCGCCAGTTTCGCCGGCCAACAAGACACGTTCCTACGCATCCAGGGCGCCGAAGCAACGCTCGACGCGGTTCGGCGGTGCTGGGCCTCGCTGTGGACGGAACGCGCCGTCGTGTACCGCGCCAATCAGGGCATCGATCAGCGTGGCGTCAAGCTGGCCGTGGTCATCCAGCGCCTGGTTGACGCGTCGGTTGCGGGTGTGCTGTTCACGGCCAACCCGCTGACGGGCAAGCGCAACGAGGCGGTGATCGAATCGCACCCGGGCCTGGGCGAGGCGGTCGTGTCGGGCGCCGTCAATCCCGATCACTACGTCGTCGATTCGGCCGCCGCGCGCGTCGTCGACGGCCCGCCGAACGGCAGCCTGACGCAACCCCAGGTGCGCGCGCTGAATGACCTTGGCCAACGTGTCGAAGGGCTGTTCGGCGCGCCACAGGACATCGAGTTCGCCTTCGACACGAGCGGGACCGCCTGGCTCGTCCAATCGCGCGCCATCACCACGCTCTACCCGCTGCCGGTGACTGACTCGCCCGACCTGCGGGTCTACCTGAGCTTCAACGTGGCACAAGGCGTCTTTCGGCCGCTGACGCCGCTGGGCATCGACGCCTTTCGAATCTTCGGCAACTCGCTGGTCGAGGCCGTCAGCGGCGTGCGACGCACGACTCCCGTCCTGAAGGAAGGCGGCGGTCGGCTATTCCTGGACCTGACCGCGGGCCTGCGCTCGCCTTTGTGGCGGCGGGTGATTCGTGGCGCACTCGGCCAGGGCGAGGCGCGCAGCGCAGTGTTGATCGAGACGTTGCTCGACGATCCGCGCCTGGCGCTGGTACGCACCAGCCGACGCAGAACCCTCGGACCCATCCTGCGCGCATTTCGCCGCACGCGCTTGCCGTTGCGCATCGCTGGCGCCCTGACCTCGCCCCGGCGGGCTCGTGTTGCGGTGTGGCAGTTGCGCGATCGGCTCTACCAGGTCGGCCGCGTTCAGACTGGCGCGAGTGCCGCCGAGCGCGTGGCTGCCGCCGAGCAGCTGCTGGCCGAATGGCCACCGCGCTTTGTGCCCATCGTGATGCCCGTACTGATAAGCGGCGTGGGTGCGTTCGTGCTTGCCGAGCGGCTGCTGGGCGATCTCGCCTCGCGCGAGGAGCGCGACGCAGTGCGTCGGGCGCTGCCCTACAACCCGACGACTGAGATGGACCGTGCGCTTTGGGCGTTCTCGCGGGCAGTGCGCATCGACAGTCCATCCCACACAGCCCTGCGCGATCGGGCCGTCAGCGAGCTGGCCGATGACTTTCACCGTGGTGCCCTGCCGCCTGTCCTGCAGCACGGCCTGGCCGAATTCCTCCGTCAGTACGGGCATCGAGCCATCGCTGAGATCGACATCGGCGTGCCGCGTTGGTCGGACGATCCGACCCCAATGCTCGAGAGCCTGGCCAGCTACCAGGCCATTGACGATGGGCCGCTGTCGCCCGAGTCACAGTTCCGCGCTGGGGCCCGCGAGGCGGATCGATGCGTCGCCGAGCTGACGCGCCGGGCGGCGCGTCGCGGGCGGGCGCGCTCCGTGGCGGTCGGCTTCCTGCTGCGCCGCGCTCGTGCGCTGGGCGGCTTCCGCGAGATGCCCAAGTTCCTCGCCGTGCTGCTCTTCGCGCGCGTCCGAGCGCTGCTGTTGTCAGCCGGCGCGGATCTGGTTGCGAGCGGTGCGATCGATGTAGCCGACGATGTGTTTTTCCTGACCTTTCCTGAGCTGCGCGAGGCAGTTGCTGGTGGCGATGTCCGCGGGCGAGTCGAGGAACGTCGAACGCGCTACGCCGAGGAGCTGCGCCGACGGCACGTGCCGCGCCTGCTGTTGTCAGACGGTACCGAACCCTCGCTGCCCACCGAAAGCACGGACGGCGCGGTGTTACGCGGCACGCCCGCCTCGGCCGGCCAGGTGACCGGTCGCGCGCGGGTGATCCTCGATCCGACCGGCGCGCGCCTCGAAGCCGGCGACATTCTCGTCGCCCCGTCGACCGACCCTGGGTGGACGCCACTGTTCCTGAGCGCCGCCGGCCTGGTCATGGAGATGGGTGGCGCCATGTCGCACGGCGCGGTCGTCGCACGCGAGTACGGCATTCCAGCCGTGGTCGGCGTCCCCTCAGCGTCAGAGCGTATTCAGGACGGCGAGCAGATCACCGTCGACGGCAGCCACGGGACGGTGTCCCGTGCGTCATCCTGAGGGGAGCCTACGACCCGAAGGATCCGCGAGCACACACGTGTCGGCAAGCGGATCCTTCGCAAGCTCAGGATGACAATTAGCGGGGCGGTGGTCTCGGCGCGGGCTCGGGCGCGAGCGGACGCTTCGGCGGATCCGGCGGCACATCGGGCAGCCTGAAGTAGCGGCGGAAGATGCGCGCGGCGATGGGTGAGGCATCGTCGGTGCCGCCGCCGCGCTCGACGAACACCGTCACCGAGATTTCCGGGTTGTCAGCCGGCGCGAAGCCGGTGAACCAGCCATGGGTGGGCAGATTCTTCTTGGCGTCGAGCGGCCCTTCGAACTCGGCCGTGCCGGTCTTGCCCGCCAGGCGCAGGCCGGGAATCTTGAACCACTTCAACCACGGACCCTCGAAGCCCCACTCCATCGCCTCGCGCATTGTCGCCAGGTTGTTCGGGTCGACGGGCACGGTCCGAGCCTCGGGCGCGAACTGCTTGACCACATTACCGTCGGCGTTCAGCTCGGCACGCGCCAGGTGCGGCGGAAAGAGCATGCCGCCATTAGCAATCGCGTTGGTCACGTTGGCCACTTGTAGCGGCGTTGCCAGCACGTCGCCCTGGCCGATACTCATGTTGTACGTATCGCCTTTGAACCACGGCTGATCCTTGTGGAACTGCTTCCAAGTCGGATCCGGGATGGTGCCATCCTGTTCGCCGCGGATGTCGAGACCCGAGCGCGTACCGTAGCCGAAGGCGCGCGCGTAGCGCGCCAGGCGCTCGACGCCGAGCCCTTCGAAGACCGTCCGGTTGCCTTCGGAAAAGCCGCCGCCGAGCCAGAAAAAGTAGATATTGGACGAGTTGGCCACACCCTGCAGGAACGTCTGCGGCCCGTAGGCGTTGTTGTCGTTGAACGGCTGGCGCACGCCGGGGTATTCGTCTGACTCGACGTACATCACGCCTTTAGAGTCGATCACGGTATCGCGATTGGCGACGTTCTCCTGCAGCGCAGCTGAACCTGTCACCAGCTTGAACACGGAGCCAGGCGGGTACTGGCCCGAGAAGGCGCGCGGGAACATCGGCGTGCCTGTCTTGTCGTTGAGCAGCTGATTGAGATCGTCCTCGCGGGACGGGTCGCCGATGATGTTGGCGTCGAAGGTGGGCGTGCTGACCATGGCCAGAATCTCGCCATTGCGCGGGTCCATGACGATCGCCGCCCCGGCGGGCGCGTTGCGCAGCCCGTCCTGGAGGATGCGCATGACGTCGCGCTGGAGGTCCAGGTCGAGCGTGAGCACCAGGTTGTTGCCCGGGCGGGCGTCCTGGCGGCGCAGCTCGCCGATCTCCTGACCCGTGACTTCGACCTGGTAGGTGCGCTTGCCAGCGACGCCGCGCAGGTCCTTCTCATAGGCTTGCTCGACGCCCGCGGCGCCCAGGTGGTCATCCAGGCGATAGCCCTCTTCTTCGAGGCGGTCGGCATCTTCGGCGGAGATCGCGCCCATGTAGCCAATCAAGTGCGCGATGAGCGCGCCCTCGGTGTACTTGCGGGTTGACTCGACGCCGATCTGCACACCTGGCATCTCGATCTGGTGCTCCGAGATACGCATGATCGCGTCACGGTCGATGTTCGAGGCGACGGCGATCTGGTTGAACGGGTTGTAGTCCTTGCGCTGTTGGCGCGAATCCACCGTCTTCTGGATATCGTCGGGGGGCACTCTGAGCTCGTTGGCGAGCCGAATGATGATCTCTTGCATGCGGCCCTTCGGCACGTCGGCCGGCGTGATCGAGATCACGAAGATCGGCGCGTTGGTCGCCAGGAGCGTCTTGTTGCGGTCGTAGATCACGCCGCGCTGCGGCTGGATGACCGCGTAGCGCAGCCAGTTCTGTGTCCCCCGATCGGTAAAGATTCTGTTATCGACAACCTGGAGCCGCCACAACTGCGCCGTCAGGATGCCGAACAGCACGATGACCGCCACTCTGAACAGCCAGGTAGCTGTCCGCGGCCGCTGCTCCGGCGCCGGCTCATTGGTCCCCAAATTCGGCGTCACCGGTTGGCCATTCTAAGTCTCTTTTTCTTTGTCATCCTGAGCCTGCGAAGAGCCTGTCCTCGAGCGAAGCGAAGGAATCCGCTAGTCCAGGCGGTCACGGGCGCGGATCCTTCGGCTCGTGCCTCACCTCAGGATGACAAGAAGCCTCTACTTATGAGCGGCGGGGGCGGCGCAAAAAGGCGGGTACGTCCCAGTCGTCGTCGCCTGAGTCAGGAGGCGGAGTTGACGACGAACGAGGTGGGCGGGCGGAGCGATCGCGCTCCCATTCGCTGGCGCCGGGGCGCCAGGGGCGCTCGTATTCGGCTTCGCGCGGCGCGGGCGCTACGGACCGTTCGCGGGCTGGCGGAGACGGTGGTGGCGCAGGGGACTCGCGCGTTGGCGCGGGTTGCGCGGACGCCGGTCGGCGGCGGGCAACGGCCCTGGTGTCACCAGGGTCGCGCAGGCCAGTCGCGATGACGGTGACGCGGACTTCGTCCTGCTGGCGCGGGTGGATCACCGCGCCAAAGTAGATATTAGCGTCGGGGTCCACGGCGGACTGGATCGTCTCCGCGGCCTCCGTGACTTCGGCCAGCGTCAAGTCGGGCCCACCAGAGACATTCAACAGCACGCCTTTGGCGCCATCGATTGACACGTCGAGCAGCGGGCTCGAGATCGCCGACCGCGCGGCGGCAATGGCGCGACCCTCGCCGCGCCCCTCGCCAACGGCCATCAGCGCCGTACCCGCGTTCTGCATGACCGCCTTGACATCGGCGAAGTCGAGATTGATCAGGCCGGTCATGGTCACCAGGTCGCTGATGCCCTGCACGCCATGGCGCAGCACGTCGTCGGCCATCTGGAACGCCTCGAGCACGCTCATGCCGCGATCGCCCAATTCGAGCAGCCGATCGTTGGGAATCACGATCAACGCATCGACATTGCCGCGCAGCCGCGCCAGGCCTTCCTCGGCCGTGCGTCTCCGCTGGAACCCTTCAAACGAGAAAGGTAGGGTGACGACGGCGACCGTCAGGGCGCGCGCGCGACGCGCCATGTCGGCGATCACTGGCGCCGCGCCGGTGCCAGTGCCACCACCCAGACCCGCGGTCAGAAAGACCATGTCGGAGCCCTCGAGTGCGTCGGTCAACGCATCACGGCTGATCTCGGCCGCGCGCTCGCCCTGATCGGGGTCGCCGCCTGCGCCCAGGCCCTTGGCACTCCGGCCGCCGATCGGGATCTTGCGCATGGCCGACGACATCTGCAGCGCCTGGGCATCGGTGTTGACGGCGATGAACTCGACGCCGTGCACGCCAGCTTCGACCATGCGGTTAACCGCGTTGCTGCCACCGCCACCGACGCCGACGATGCGCACTTCGGTGAAGCCCCGTGCCTGCGACTCGCGCGGCGCCTCCATGATCTGCGGCACGACCGAGACCGAGCGTGTGAGGTCGGCAAGTCTGTCGGGGTTAAACCCGCCGCGCTGCCGACCGTTAGGCACGTTTGAGCACCTCGTCTGCCAGGTTGAGATACGCGTCGGCGGCGCGTTCGGCGCCCTGATAGTGAAAGACCGACGTACCTGCCGAGCCAGCCTCGAGAATCTTGCTATTCGTGCCCACTTCCGTACCGAACACTCGCACTCCCCACCGCTGACGCAAATACTCAGCGACCTGCCGCTCTTCTTTCAGGCGGCGGTCCATCTTACTCAGCAGGATACCGAGAACCTCGAGCCGAGGATTCAGGTACAGGATCTCTTCGATGCTCTCCTCGAGCATCTGCAGGCCTTGCAATGAGAAGAAGCGGGCCTCGGTGGGAATGATGACTTTGGTCGCGGCGACCAGCGCATTGATCGTCAGCACGCCGAGCGACGGCGGCGTATCGATCATCACGTAGTCGTAGCTGCCTTCGACGGCGAGCAGCTGGTCGCGCAGCCGCAGCTCGCGGCCAAGCTTGTTCATCAGCTGCGCCTCGGCGCTGGCCAGCCCGACCGCGGCGGGCACGACGGAGAGTTGTCGGGCATGCAGAGCACCGTCAGTGGCGCCGTTCGAAACGGATACCACAGGCAGCGGGATGCGACGATCGAGGAGCGACTCGGCAACGGTCTGCTGGACGTCCTTTTCCAGGCCGAAGGCGCTGGTCAAGTTGCCCTGCGGGTCGAGATCGACCAGTAAGACGCGCTTGCCGCGTAAGGCGAGAGCCGCGCCAAGGTTGGCGGTGGTGGTGGTTTTGCCCACCCCGCCCTTCTGATTGGCAACGGCGATTACAGTCGCCATGCTGGTTTGTCGAGAATCCCCTAGCGAGTCGGCGAGCGGCGGCATCCTAACACAGGGGTCAGGGGTACGCAACGCGCCTTGCAGGTCGAAGGCCCCGGTTTGCGGCGCAGGTGGCATCTTGAGTCCGATTGGGCAGGGCGGTGTACAACCGCACCTACTTTGCGTCTCCATCTTCTCCGACCTTGATGCCTTCCGATCGTCCCGATTCCGTCACGACCTGCCAGGGCTGCGGCGGACGCAACGCTTCGTCGAACACCGAATGTGATTGGTGCGGACGGCCCTTCATCTCAAAAGGTGGCCGTTTGCGGCTGACCGCGTGGCAAGTCGTCAGCAGCCTGTTCCTGCTCGGCCTGATTGGCGCCGTCGTCGCGTTGGCGGTGCTGAACGCGGGCCGCAACCTGCCGCCCGTGCGCGTCGCCGCCGCCAGCACGGGCACTGTGCCGCCGACGATTCAGCCGACGCCCGCGGTCACGCCGCGGGTGACGACGCCCAGCCCACCAACCGCTACACCTGTACCGTCCGTCGGTGTGCCGACGCCTGCTCAGGAAGTGCCCACGCCTGAGCCGAGTCCGACACCGCAGCAGCAAGCAGCGCGCGTCGCCAACACCAGTGGCCAGGGTGTTTCGGTTCGACTCGAGCCAGGGCCTCAGGCGCCCCGCGCAGGTGTGCTGCGCGAAGGCACCACGGTGCATTTGACTGGCAACGATCAGACGGTGGCCGCGCGGCCGTGGCGCGAGATCGAAACCGAGGATCACCGGCTGAAGGGCTGGGTCTCGGCCGACTTCTTGCAATCAGTGCCGATTGGTGCACCGTGACTGGTTGTCGCCGCTGAGGCTACTGCCGCCGTCATTGCAGGCGCCGCGCGGAAGTGAATTTTCATCTCTGAAGAGAAGCAGACAGTTCGGTTGGCGCTAACGAGAAGCTGATGGCAACCAGGCCCGTCCCAGCCGACGAACGCCCAACTGCAGACTGAAAAATGGCAGCCTGTCGACCGCTGACAACTGATCACTGGCCACTGAACACTGGTCTATAATTGGTCCTCCGTCGCCGGGTTCCGCATGCCGCCTTCCAACCCCCCGCCAGATCGCTTCCAGCGCGAAATCGACGACATTATTCGTCTCGCGGAACGGCGCCTCGAGAAGCAGTCGTTCAGCCATCGCGTGCGTCGCTCGACGCGACGACTGGGAGGTGCCATGGGCGGCTTCGGACTGCGTCTGCCACCCGCGGAGACGCTCGGCGGCCTGGGGCTCGCGTTCCTGATGGTGTCGTGGTTCCTGACGCTGGGCCTGGTGCCGATCGGCATCGCCGTCCGATTGCAGCCGTGGGTCGCGGGCATCGGCATCATCCTGTTGGTGCTGGCAATTCTCGCGTCGGTCATGCGCTCGCGCGGCGGCAACAGTGGCGGCGGCGGCTCGAAGATGTGGCGCGGCGAGCGCATCTCGTACGGCAGCCCGTACAGCGAAGGCATTTTGAACCGTCTGCGGCGCATGCTGCGCGGCCGTTAGCGTCCGCGTTCAGTCACAAAGCGGGCCAGCGCATCGAGCGCGTCGCGTTCGGTGCCGCGCGGCAGCACCTCGAGCGCCTGGCGAGCACGCGCGACGAGCGTCTCCGCTTCGGCATACGCGCTAGCGATCGCGCCGCTCTGCTGGACCAGGCGCACTTGCAGCTCGACGTCGTCGGATTCGAAGGCGGAGCGGTAGTGGCCGTCCACCTCGCCGCCATCGCGCAAAAGGATGACGGGCAAGGTGATCGTGCCCTGGCGCAGATCGCTGCCCACGGGTTTGCCAAGCTCCTGCTCGGTACTGGTGAAGTCCAGGATGTCGTCCACCACCTGGAAGGCCAGCCCGAGGTTTTCGCCGTAGCGGCGCAACCCATCCACCTGCGCGGCATCCAGTCCGACCAACAGGCCGGTCCCCTGGCAGGCCAACACGAACAGCGACGCGGTTTTGCCCCAGATGGTGCGGAAGTAATCGTCGCGCGAGAGTGTCTGCCAGGCGTGCTGGCCATTGAGCTGGCTGTTGGCCTCGTCGATCTGGCCACGCGCCATCGCACCGAGCGTCTCGGCGAATAGCCGCACCACGCGCAGGTCGCCAGTCGCGACACACTCGCGCGCTGCCTGCGCGAACAGATAGTCGCCGACCATTACCGCGAGCGCATTGCCGACCCGCGCGTAGAGCGTCGCCGAGCCACGCCGCGTGTCCGAGTCGTCGACGATATCGTCGTGCACGAGGCTGGCGGTATGCAGCAGCTCAACCCCCACGGCCATGTGGTTCAGCGTCTCGGTGTCGACACCGCCGAGCCTGCCGATGACCAGTGCCAGGGCGGGCCGCAGCCGCTTGCCGCCACCGGGCAGGACGGTCGAGAGCATCGGACCCATCACGTGGTCGTCAGTGCTCGACAGGTCGGTCAGCGTGGCCTCGACGCGATCCAGTCCGGGTCGCACCAGCGCCAGGATGGCGCGGATGGCATCTGATTGCGAGGAGATGTCGCTGGTCGCGCTCATGCCGCCACCTGTTCCGCTCGCGCAAGCGCCGGGAACACGCGCAGGCTGTTCGACCACAGCTGGTCGCGCAGGTCCTGCTCGATCAACCGGACCAGGAACCGGAACGTCTCGGCGAGATAGGCCGGCTCGTTCCGTTGGCCACGATGGCTGGCGGGCGGCAAATACGGACAGTCAGTCTCGACTAGCAGGCGGTCCAGCGGCACGACTTCGGCGACCGCGGGCAAGCCGCTATTGCGGTACGTCAGCGGACCAGCGAACGAGATGTAGTAGCCCGCGGCGAGCATGCGTTGCGCGTGCGCGGCGTCGCCGCTAAAGCAGTGCAGTACGCCTGCAATCTGCGTCGATGGCCGCCGCGCCGCGGACGCCTCGAGGGCGGTGGCAACGTCGGCGTGCGCGTCGCGCGTGTGGACGATCGCGGGCAGGCCGCGCTCCTCCGCCAGACGCAGATGCCACTCGAAGGCGCGCTGTTGCACGTCGTGCGGTGTTCGATCGCGAAAGTAGTCGAGGCCCGTCTCGCCAATGCCAACGACCAGTGGATCATCCAGCAGGTCTTTGATTGCCTCGAATTCTAAAGGAGAGGCAGCGCCAGCCGAGTTGGGGTGAATGCCGACCGTGGCGACCGCGTTGGGCAGCTGGCGAGCGAGATCCAGCGCGGCACGGCTCGAACGGAGGTCGTAGCCGACCAGCACCAGCGCCGCCACGCCTGCCTGAGCGGTACGCTCGAGTACCTGGGGACGATCGGCGTCGAAGGCGCGATCCATGAGATGGCAGTGCGTATCGACGAGGCCGCTCATGGCGTCGCACCGATGACGAGGGTGAACTCGCCGCGCGGCGCATGTTGCTCGAAGTGGGCGAGCGCTTCGGCGGCCGTGCCGCGGAATACTTCTTCGAACTTCTTGGTCAGCTCTCGTGCGACCGCCATGGGCCGCGTGGGGCCCAACGTCGCGACCACATCTTGCAGCGCCTTCAACACGCGATGGGGCGACTCGAAGACAACCAGCGTGTGCGCATCGTCAGCATGCTGTTTGAACAGCTTCCGGCGCAGGGCACTGGTGCGCGGCAGAAAGCCCAGGAAGCAGAAGGCGTGCGTCGGCAGGCCCGACGCCACGAGCGCCGACACCACGGCGGACGCGCCGGGGATGGGCACGACGGCATGGCCAGCGCTGAGCGCGTCGCGGATCAGCGGAAAGCCCGGATCAGAGATGCCGGGCATGCCCGCATCAGTCACCACGGCCACATCGCCAAGTTCCAGGCGGTCGACCAGGCGCGTGCGCTTGGATGGCGAGGTGAACTCGTGAAAGCTCACCAGCGGGGTATGGATGTCGTGGGCACGGAACAGCGTGCGCGTCACGCGCGTATCCTCGGCCGCCACCAGCGGTACCTCGCGCAGGATGCGCAGCGCACGCAGGGTGATGTCTTCGAGGTTGCCAATGGGCGTCGCGACCACGTACAGCGTCCCCACGTAGGTTCCTTCGGAATTTCCTGAATTATACGATAGGCGCGACTCAGCGTGCCGGCGGAGAGTGAATCGCTCCGACACTGCTGCTAGTATCAAGCATGGACCCCTGCGGCGAGAGGTGGACCCCGATCGGGAAGATCCGCCACCGCCTGTACTCCTGGCGGGTAGAGCGCTCCGCCCCGCCCGCCCGATCGTCAGCGCTGACCGCGCCCCGTGAGTGTTTCCACTCCGGGGCGTTTGTGTATCCAGGGGAGTAGCGATGGCCACCACCATCCGTGAGACGACGCTGCCGCAGCTCGATGCGTTCGATTCCGACCTCTATCCGCCCGAGCCAACCCGCCTGCGCCCGGCCTACAGCTTCGACGACGTGGCGATCGTGCCCGGCGTCGAGACCATTCATCCAGATGACGTCGATCTGAGCTTCGAGCTGGCCGGCCACAGATTCCAGATTCCGTTCATCGCCTCGGCAATGGATGGTGTGGTCGACGTGCCCTTCGCCGTCGCCCTCGGCCAGCTGGGTGGGCTGGCGGTGCTCAACCTCGAAGGACTGCAAACACGCTACGAGCGGCCCGACGAGCCGCTCGCCGAGATTGCCGCGGCGCCGCGCGAGACCGTCACCGAGCTGATGCAGCGCATGTATCAGGCGCCGATTCGCGACGACCTGGTCGCACGCCGCGTCGCGGAGATCAAAGCCGCGGGCGTGGTGGCCGCGGTCTCGGCGACGCCCAGCCTGGCCGAACGGCTCGGACCGGTTGCTGCCGCGGCAGGGGTCGATATCTTCGTGGTCCAATCGACGGTGACGTCCAGGCGCTTCCGAGCGCACGACGGCATGCCGACACTCGACTTCAGCCGCTTCTGCCGTAGCGTCGGCGTCCCGGTCATGGTCGGCAACTGCGTCAGTTACGCGGCGGCGCTAGAGCTGCTGGAAACGGGCATTGCGGGCCTTTTGATTGGGGTCGGCCCGGGCGCCGCGTGCACCAGTCGCGAGGTGCTGGGCATCGGCGTGCCACAAGTCACAGCGACCATGGATTGCGCGGCCGCCCGCGACACGTTCGCGCGCCGGACGGGCCGCTACGTGCCCGTCATCACGGATGGTGGTATGCGCACCGGCGGCGATGTGTGCAAGGCATTCGCCAGTGGCGCCAACGCGGTGATGATCGGTTCGCCCTTCGCGCAGTCCGAAGAGGCTCCCGGTCGCGGCCATCACTGGGGCATGGCCACACCGCATGCCGGCTTGCCGCGCGGCACGCGCATTCGCGTGGGCATCAGTGGTGCGCTCCAGCAGATCCTGTTCGGCCCGACCAGTCTGACCAATGGCACGCAGAATCTGGTCGGCGCGCTGCGCACCTGTATGGGTGTGTGCGGTGCGGCGACCGTGGGCGAGATGCACCAGGTTGACCTGGTCATCGCGCCTGCGATCAAGACCGAAGGAAAGTCCTGGCAGCTCCGCGGGGAGTGAGGAGTGAGGAGTGAGGAGTGGGGAGTGAGGGACGGACCTTGAGCCGCCGCGTCGCGGCCTCTGATGATGTCGAAGTCGGCACATATCTGGAGATCGCGGAGGCACAGGCAGCTGCAGACTCGACCGTCTCCTCACTCCCCGCTCCCCACTCCCCACTCCCCGAGCGCGATGCCGTCGCCATCATCGACTTCGGCTCACAGTACGCGCAACTCATTGCGCGGCGCGTGCGCGAGCACCATGTGTACTGCGAGCTGATCCCGCACGATGCGCCGGAGGAGCGCATCAAGGCGCTCAAGCCGAAGGGCTTCATCCTGTCCGGAGGACCGGCCAGCGTCTACGCGCCCGGCGCGCCGCTCTTGCCACGCTACGTGCTCGAGTCGGGCAAGCCGATCCTCGGCATTTGCTATGGCATGCAGGTTCTCGCTCACCAACTGGGCGGCGAAGTCCAACCTGGCAGCAAACGCGAATACGGGCCGGCCGTGGTCCAGGTTGCCGAGCCGCCGGTGCCGATCTTCCACGGGCTACCGGCAGAGTTCTCCGTCTGGATGAGCCACGGCGACGTCGTGCGCAAAATGCCGCCGGGCTTTTCGGCCGCCGCGACCAGCGACAACTCTCCGATGGCCGCGATGTGGAACGGCAACGGCCTGATCGGCATTCAGTTTCATCCGGAGGTCGTACATACCAGCTTCGGCGCGCAGCTGATCGGCAACTTCCTGACCGACATGTGCGGCTGCACCGGCAACTGGACCACGGCCTCGTTCGTCGAGCAAGCGATCGACGAGATCCGTCGCCAGGTTGGGACCGGACGGGTGATCTGTGCGCTCTCGGGTGGTGTGGACTCAGCAGTCGTGGCACTGCTGGTCCATCGCGCGGTAGGTGAGCAGCTGACGTGCATCTTCGTCGATAACGGACTGCTGCGCCGCGGCGAACCCGAGCGCGTGGTGAACACGTTTGAGCAGCACCTGGGTATGACGCTGGTCCACGTGGATGCGGCTGATGACTTCCTGGGCAGCCTGGCCGGGGTGATCGATCCTGAGGAGAAGCGGCGCATCGTGGGCGCCGAGTTCATCCGCATCTTCGCTCGCGAAGCGCGCAAGCTCGGCCGCATCGACTTCCTGGCCCAGGGCACGCTGTATCCCGACGTGATCGAGAGCACCAGCCACGATACCGCAAGCGCCGCCGTGCGCATCAAGACGCACCACAACGTGGGTCTGCCCGAGAATCTGCCGTTCCGCCTGATCGAGCCGCTGCGCTATCTCTTTAAGGATGAGGTGCGTGAGGTGGGCGCCGCGCTGGGGTTGCCCGAAGAGATCGTGTGGCGCCACCCGTTCCCTGGCCCTGGATTGAGCATTCGCATCCTGGGCGAGGTGACCCAGGAACGCATCGACACCCTGCGCGCCGCCGACGCGATCGTGATGGACGAGGTGCGCGCGGCCGGCCTGTACCACGACGTGTGGCAGAGCTTCGCCGTCCTGACGCCGTTACGTACAGTGGGCGTCATGGGCGACTACCGCACCTATGGCAACGTGGTCGCACTACGCATCGTCAGCTCGCGTGACGCGATGACTGCCGATTGGGCGCGCGTGCCGTATGACTTGCTGGCCCGCCTGTCGAGTCGAATCGTCAACGAGGTGCCCGACGTGAACCGCGTCGTGTTCGACATCACCTCCAAGCCACCGGGCACCATCGAGTGGGAGTAGTGGCGTGGAGCGCGTCGCGCTGTTGCGGGCAGTACGCGAAGCACACGACGTCATCGACCGCGACTTCGCGCAGCCACTCTCGCTCGACATGTTGGCGCGTTCAGCGGGCTACTCGAAGTTCCACTTCGCGCGCGCGTTCGCCCAGGCCTACGCTGAAACGCCACGCGCGTATCTGACGCGTCGCCGAATCGAACGCGCCAAGGACCTGCTGCGCGCCGCGAACCTGACGATCACCGAGGTGTGCTTGTTGGTGGGCTTCGAAAGCCTCGGCTCGTTCAGCTCGCGCTTCAAGCTGCTGGTTGGCAAGACGCCTTCCGAGTATCGCGACGACGTAGCGCGCGCGGGTGGCCCCCCGCCGATCCCCGGCTGCTTCGTGTTGATGTGGACCCGACCCACGCAAGTTCGCAATCGCGAAGAAGCACCGCGCACGTAGGCCGCTTAGCCTGAGCACGACAGGAGGTTGATGGCCATGATCAAGCGGCTTTCACACGTCAACGTATTCGTCCTGGATCAGGATCGAGCCAAGGACTTCTACACGAACAAGCTGGATTTCGAGGTGCGATCGGATGCCGAGCTGGACGGCATGCGCTGGCTTACTGTCGGGCCAAAGGGACAGCCTGACCTGAACATCCTGCTCGCTCGGCCGGCGCCGCCGATGTTCAGCGAGGAGGATGCCGCCCTGCTGACCAGCCTGATCGCCAAGGGTTCGATGGCCGGCGGCGTGATCGAGACTGACGACTGCCGCGCTACCTACGAGCAGTTGAAGGCGCGCGGCGTGACGTTTCTGCAGGAGCCTGCCGAGCGGCCATACGGCATCGAGGCGCTGTTGCGGGATGACTCGGGCAACTGGTTCAGTCTGACCCAGCGACCGACCAGCAACGCCGGCAATCCTGGCTGGTCCGGAACGTCTACGTAGCGAGGCGCGCCTGAAGCGCTGCTGTCCGCGGGTAAGATACTCGCAGACGTGCGGGTCCTCGTGGTCGGGTCCGGCGCCCGCGAGCACGCGCTCGCGTGGCGGCTGGCCAAGGAAGGCAGCGCAGTGCAGGTTGCGCCCGGCAACGGCGGTACACGCGGGCCTGTGGCGATTGACGCGCTCGACGTGGCGGCGCTCGTGACCTTCGCCGAGCGCGAGCAGATCGACCTGACGATTGTCGGACCCGAAGCACCGCTGGCCGCGGGCATTGTCGATACCTTCGACGCGCGCGGACTCCGTGTGCTGGGACCGACGCGGGCAGCGGCGCGCCTCGAGTGGAGCAAGGCCTGGGCGAAGGAGTTCCTCCTGCGCCATGACGTCCCAACCGGCCGCGCCGAAGTCGTCGACGGCGTCGCGGCGGCGCGCCACGCGATTGCCAGCATGGGCCTGCCGGTCGCGCTCAAAGCGGACGGCCTGGCGGCCGGCAAGGGCGTGTTCATCGTGACCAGCCAGGCTGACGTCGAGGCGGCCCTGGCGGGCTGCGCGGCCTTCGGCTCGTGCATGCTGGTCGAGGAGTACCTGGAAGGACCTGAGCTGTCGGTCATGGCCTTCAGCGATGGCGAACGTCTCGCGGTCATGCCCGCGGCGCGTGACTACAAGCGACTCCTCGATAACGATCGCGGTCCCAACACGGGCGGTATGGGCGGCATGGCGCGGCCGAGCTACGCCACGAGCGAGGTGCTGCATGAGGTCGAGCGGCGTGTGCTGCGCCCGACCATCGACGGCATGCTCCGCGCCGGCGAGCCGTATTGCGGGGTTCTCTACGCGGGCGTCATGTTGACGCCAGATGGCCCAAAGGTGCTCGAGTTCAACTGCCGCTTCGGCGACCCGGAGGCCGAGCTCGTCCTGCCGCTGCTCGAGAGCAGCCTCGTCGAGGTGTGCCAGTCTGCGATCGAAGGACAGTTGCGGCCTGAAGCCCTGCGCTGGCGCGCCGGGCAGACATACGGCGTGGTGTTGGCGGCCGCGGGCTACCCCGATGCGCCGCGGCGTGGTGATGCGATCGCTGGCTTGGACACGCTGCCGGCTGGCGTCGTGGCCTTCCATGCCGGTACGACCGTGCATGATGGCCAACTACAGACGGCTGGCGGACGCGTGCTGACGCTGGTGGCTGAGTCGCGAGAGGCCGTCTACGCCGGCGCGGAGCACGTCCAGTTCGACGGCAAGCAGTGGCGCACCGACATCGGCCTCGAGATGGCGGCAGCGGTCCGATGATCCCGCGCTACACGCGCCCGGCGATGGGCCGCATCTGGTCCGACGAGCGCATGTACGAGCTGTGGCTCCAGGTGGAGCTCGCGGTGTGCGAGGCCTGGGCGGAGCTGGGCGTCATTCCGGACGAGGACCTGGCCATCATTCGAGGCGCGCACTTGAACGAGGAGCGCCGCGAGGAGCTGCTGCGCGAGACGCACCACGACATCATTTCTTTCACCCGCTCTGTCGCCGAACGGCTCGGACCAGCCGGGCGCTGGATCCACCTCGGCCTCACGTCGAACGACGTCAAAGACACAGCGCTGTCACTCCAGGTCCAGGAAGCGGCGGATGTACTCGCCGAGGACCTGCGGCAGCTGGAGTCCACGCTGTCGGAGCTGGCGGTGCGCCACAAGTACACGCTGACGATCGGCCGCTCGCACGGCGTGCACGCCGAGCCGACCACGTTCGGCCACAAGCTGGCCGTCTTCGTCGCCCAGGTGCGGCGCGACGCTCAGCGGCTCGAATTTGCACGCGAGGAATTGCGCGTCGGCAAAATCTCCGGTGCCGTTGGTACCCACGCCAACGTGCCAGCCGAAGTCGAAGAGCGTGCGCTGGCCGATCTTGGCTTGCGACCAGCGGAGGCGAGCACGCAAATCCTGCAGCGCGATCGGCACGCCCAGTTCCTGGCCACGCTCGCGGTCATTGGCGCCACGCTCGAGCAGCAGGCGACCGAGATCCGCAACCTGCAGCGCACTGAGATCGCCGAAGCATTCGAGCCGTTCTCGAGCACGCAGCAAGGCTCGAGCGCGATGCCGCACAAACGCAATCCGGAGCTGTGCGAGCGGGTGTGCGGCCTGGCGCGTGTGCTGCGCGGCTACAGCACCACCGCGCTCGAGGACGTCGCGCTGTGGCACGAGCGCGACATCAGCCACTCCGCGGCGGAGCGGGTCATCTTGCCCGATGCATGCACTGCGCTCGACTACATGCTCGACCTGATGACCGGGATCTGGACTGACCTGGACGTGTGTCCGGAGACAATGGAGCGTAACCTTTCGCTGACGCGCGGGTTGATCTACTCCGGTCGGGTGCTGCTGGCGCTGGTCGAGGCGGGCATGCCACGCAGCGAGGCGTACGCCATTGTCCAGGACGCCGCCCGGCGCGTGTGGGCTGGCGAGGGGACACTTTTGGAACACCTGTGCGCGGACGCGCGAGTGACCTCACGCATCGATCCGCCAACGCTGGAGTCGTTGTTCGATCCGGCCTATCACCTGCGCCAGATCGAAGTGCCATTTGCGCGGCTGGGCTTAATGTGATCGCCGCACCGCTGTTCCGGCGCGGCAAGGTACGCGACATGTACGAGCTCGACGCGGGCCGGCTGCTGATGGTCGCCTCAGACCGCGTCTCGGCGTTCGACGTCGTCATGAACGAACCCATTCCGGGCAAAGGCGCCGTTCTCACGGCGTTGTCACGCTTCTGGTTTTCGCACACCGCTGCGCTGGTACCAAACCACGTGCTCGACGAGCCGCCGCCCGCGGATGTTGCTGACCGCGCGATCGTGGTCCAGCGCGCCGAGCGTATCGACATCGAGTGCGTGGTACGCGGCTACCTGGCTGGCTCCGCCTGGACGGAATACCGCGCCACCGGCTGCGTTGCTCTCGAGCCCATGCCATCGGACCTGGTCGAATCCGATCGATTCTCGCAGCCGATCTTCACGCCGGCCATCAAGGCCGAAACTGGCCACGACGAAAACATCTCGCGTTCACAGCTTCGGTCGCTGGTGGGTGCCGACGTGGCGGAGCGGCTGGAGCAGCTGAGCCGGCGGCTCTATGAGGCCGGCGCTGCGCACGCGCTGAGCCGCGGCGTCATTCTGGCGGATACGAAGTTCGAATTCGGCTGGTGCGACGGCCAGCTAATCGTCATCGACGAGCTGCTGACGCCGGATTCGTCGCGCTACTGGCCGCTTGACGAGTATCGCGCCGGCGGTCCGCAGCCAAGCTTCGACAAGCAATTCCTGCGCGACTTCTTGGAATCCAGCGGCTGGAACAAGCAGCCTCCGCCTCCGCCGCTCCCACCAGACGTCATCAACGGCACCGCCGCGCGCTACCAGGAAGCCCTGCGGCGGCTCACCGCATGACGGTCCATGCCAACGGGCGCCGCTGCCAGAACCTGCCCCCGACGTCCGCCGCCCGACGAGGAAGCCCCCCGGCGACTGAGCGCATGAGCAGGCATGTTCGCGGCTTCGCAGTCGCGCGACGTGCCCGCGGTGCCCGCCGACAGTCGCCCATGGCCAAGTACGCCTACGGCGGTGCGTCCGGTGCGGCAGTCTCGCGCAAACCGCCGAAGGCGGAACCTACTGGATAACCGGAGCGCCGAGCGAAGCGATGGCCAGTGTCACATGGCGGGCCGACATCACGGTCATGCTCAAGCCGTCGGTCAATGACCCGCAGGGGTTGTCGATCCGGGGCGCGCTGCGCACGCTGGGGTTCAGCGGAGTCGAAGACGTGCGCGCGGGCAAGCTGCTCCAGGTCACGTTGACCGCGCAGGATCGCGCCGCGGCTGAGGCGGCGGTGGACCGGATGTGCCAGCAATTGCTCGCGAATCCGGTTATCGAGACGTACCGCGTCGCGCTCGTCGAAGCGACAGCGCCCGTTCCCTGAGCAGCTCCAGAACATCGTCCGGGATGGGCTGCGCGCCGAGCCGCATGCGGCCATCCGGGGTGCGTTTGCCGTGATCGTCCGAGCCGCCTGAGACAAGCAGTCCGAGCTGTGCTGCGAGCGCCAGGTAGTGCTGGCTGCCCCAGCCGCCAGGTATCCACTGCCACGCTTCAATCGCATCCAGCCCGGCTTCGACCATGCCGTGGAGCTCGTCTACTTCGAGCAACGGCTTGCCGCGGCGGACCTTGGCGGGGTGCGCCAGCGACGCCACGCCACCCGCGCCGTGGATCAGGCCTATGGCCTCGGCGGCGGTATACGCGCGCGGCTCCGCCGCCGCGAGCCTGAGCAGACGCATACCAGTACCCGCTGGAGCGCCGCGCAGCACCCCACGCTCCAGCATGCCCAGCACCAGGGCCGCGCCCCCAGCATACCGGTGCCGATAACGATCCAGATCGGTCCGCTCGAGCGTTTGGCCAGCCTCGCGGACCTCGCCCAGGACGGCATCGACGTGGCGCTCCATCTGGGTTTGCGCCCGCTGCAGCGCGGCGTTCAGAGCCTTGTCGGTTGGATCGACGAAATAGCCGAGGATGTGTACCGCGCGCGGCCCGTCCCACTGGGTCGTCATCTCAATGCCAGGAACGATCTCCAGACCACCCGGCGCCGACGCGCGCGCCTGGTCGATGCCGGTCAGGACATCGTGGTCAGTAATGGCAATCGCGTGCAATCCGCGCTCCGCCGCCGCCGAGACCATCTCGCCAGGCGACAGCCGCCCATCCGAGTAGGTCGTATGCAGGTGCAGATCGATCACATGTCGGGCGACGGGGGTCGGGGGTCGGGGGTCGTCCCCCGATCCCCGATCAGATAACCCCTTTGGTCGACGGCACCTCGCCGGCCAGGCGCGGGTCGGGCCGGGTGGCGTCGTCCAGGGCGCGGGCGAGCGCCTTGAACGTGGCTTCGGCGCGGTGGTGATCGTTTTCGCCCGCGAGCAGGCGCACGTGCAGGCTGAAGCGGCCCTCCGTGGCGAAAGAGCGCAAGAAGTGCGGGATCATCTCGCTGCTCAGGCCGCCGATCTGAGTGCCATGAAAGGGCAGGTCAAGGCTCGCCCAGCCCCGACCGCCCAGGTCGACGGCCACCTGGGCCAGCGCTTCGTCGAGCGGCACCACGGCGTCGCCGAAGCGGCGGATGGCGCGCCGTTCGCCGAGCGCCTTATCAAGCGCCTGACCCAACGTGATTCCGACATCCTCGGCCGTGTGGTGTTGATCGATATGCAGGTCGCCCTCGGCCCGAACGGTGAGGTCGAAGCGTGCATGGCGAGCCAGGCTGTCGAGCATGTGGTCCAGAAAGCCGATGCCCGTCGCGATGTCGCCGCGGCCCGAACCGTCCAGGTTGAGGGCTACCTCGACGCGACTCTCGCGCGTCTCGCGTCGAATGTGCGCGGTCCGCGGCGCCAGCGACGTGTGCTGCATAGTCTGGAGTGGATGGTAACGGTCTCGGCCGCTCACGTTCCGGCGAGCACGACCAGCCAAGCGCACGCCACCTGGAGTCACTGGCTCGTAGCGGGCTGTGGCGTACTGCCGCTACTGGTACCACTGATATGGAGCGGCGTGCGCATCAGCCTGGCGCCGAGCACCGTCCTGGCAGCAGTGGATCCGGTGTTCGAGGCACCGCTGTCAGTGCGCAGCCTGCTGGGCGTATGGCTGCTGCTGGTCATCCTGGGCTGGTTCACGCTGGCCTATCGGACACGCCACGCGCCCTGGTGGGAGATGTCGCTGATCGTCGTCGGCGCCGCGGTGGCACTGCCACGCGTCGGCAACACCTGGCTGGCAGCGCTGGTGCTGCTCGTGCCACTTGCGCGACAACTGACGAACGCACCGCGCTGGGGCCACACCGCCATCGGGGCCGTCGGGCCAGGCGCGGCCATCGTGCTGACCATGCTGTTGCGACCGCCGCAACTGCCAGCGGCGGTCCTCCTGGCCGTGCCAGCCGCCGGCGGCACCGTCTACACGGACTGGCGGTGGGCTACCGCGTTGAAGACCCCGGAGCGCAGCGTGTTGGCGTCCAATGGTCTGACAGCGGAGTCTGATGACTTCTGGCTCGACTACCTGCGGGTGGCGCAAGGCCACGAACGCTGGGACCCGATCCTGCGCGCACACGAGGTCCGCCTGGTGGTCTTGGACGCTCGCGATCGGCAGCGTCCGGCGGCGGAGCTGATCAGAGAAACGGCCGATTGGCGGGTCCTCCTCGATGACGGCGCGGTCTTGATCGCGCAGCGAAGCGCGCCATGAAGGTCGCCCACCTGTGGGTACTGCTGATCCTGGGCGGGGCATTCATCGGCCCAGCGAGCTCGCCCATCGGACTGCCTGACATCTTCTGGACGCTCCAGCGCGGCACGCTGATGCTCGACCAGCACGCGCTGCTGAGCTCGGACCCGTTCACCAGCGCCCCGCACGTGGCGGACGGCGTCATCAACGCTCAATGGCTTGCTGACCTCATGTACGCCGCACTGAATCGCATGGGCGGCCTGGAATTGGTCATCGCGGGCAATGCGCTGGCTCTCGCCGCCACATATGGTCTGGTGCTCGCCGCCGCGTATGCCGCGAGCGGCTCGCTCAGGCTGAGCTGCATAGCTGTGGCCATCGCCTATTTGCTGGGCTTCTCGAATCTGTCACCCAGGCCGCAAACCCTCGCCTATCCGCTGTTCGCGCTTTTCGTCTGGTCGACGAGCACCCGTCGAATGCTGTGGTTTTTGCCTGTCGTGACCGTGGTGTGGGCCAATATCCACGGCTCGTTCTTCGCCGGCTGGCTGCTCCTCGGCTGCTATGCCGTCGGACAACGCTCCAGAGCGCACGCGCTGGCGCTGGCCGGCTGCCTCCTGGCAGCACTGGTCACGCCCTATGGACCAGGCGCGCTGCTGTACCTGGCGACTATCAGCAGCAATCCGATCATTCGCGACCTGGTTACCGAGTGGGCGCCGACGACAATCGACTGGCGCGAAGGCGTTTTCCTGTTCGTGTGGCTCGCCGCCTTCAGCTGGCTCGCGCTGCGCTCACGCGCACGCCTCACCGTGACTGACGTGCTCATACTGCTGGTGTTCGGCTGGCTGGCGCTGAGCTCGGTGCGCGCCATCGTGTGGTTCGGCCTGGCGGCGGCGCCGATCGCTGCCCGCGTACTCGCCGGTCTGAGACTGCCGTCGACCCAACCTGGCCGGGAACGGCGCCAACTCAACGTGGCCATCGCCGGAGCAGTGCTAGCGCTAGTGGCGCTGAGCCTGCCGTGGACCAAACAGATCGTTCCGTTCTTACCATCCGACAAACGCGCGCTGGTGAGCGATGCTGCGCCGATTCGGGCGGCGAAGTTCTTGCGCAGCCACGACCCACCGCCGTGGGGCCACATGCTCAATCACGAGACATGGGGCGGCTATCTGGATTGGGCGGTCTGGCCGCGGCACCAGCCGTTCCTGGACGGACGCATCGAGCTTCATCCGCCCCAGGTCTGGCTCGACTACGTGGCCATCGTCTTCCCGAGCGCCCGCTGGCGCTCGCTTATGGATCAGTACGACATCTCATACGCCATCCTCAGCCAGTCGGCTCAGGCGGACCTGATCGCTGACCTGAGGCAGGAGCCGCGCTGGCGTCTGGCGTACGAAGACGATCAGGCAGCGGTGTTCGAGCGGACGACCCCGTAGCGCCGAGCTGGCGCTTGAGCGCCTCGAACGTCCACGACTTCTGTTCGAAGACGTAGCGCACCTGGGTGGCGCTGACTTCGCTCGCACCTGCTTTACGCAGCGACTCGACGGCATGCAGCAGCACGTCTTCGGAGACGACGACGGTCAGCGCGAACCATTCGCCATCTTCCCCGTCCGGGCTGTCCTTGGGAAAGACGCGCGCGATCGTCGGGCCGCGCAGGCCAACGGCGCCGCCGATGGCCATAACCCGCCGAGCGACGGCTTCGGCTGACTCGCCGCGAATGTTGGCCGTGATCGACACTTGCTGGCGCGAGCGCAGGTAGGCATCGACCAGCTCCAGCAGGGCGCGTGTCGCCTCCAGTCGTTCGGGATCGGCCAGCAAGCCGCGCCGATTGCCGATCATGCACGCCTGCGACTCTACAACTATCCCGCCGGCGACAGTCTTGAGTCGATTCTCGCGCAGCGTCACGCCACTCGAGGTCAGGTCGCAGATGATGTCGGCCGTCTCGAGCGCCGGCGCCGCCTCGATCGCGCCGCTGACCTCGACCAGGTCGAAATAGGTGATGCCGCGGTCAAATAAGAACTGTCGGGTGAGATTGGGGTACTTCGTGGCCACGCGCAGCTCGCGACCCGCCGCGCGCAGCTCGACCGCCACTTCGGCCACGTCGGCCACCGACGTCACATCGACCCAGCCTTCAGGCACGCCAAGCACCAGCGCGCAGCGACGAAAGCCCAGCCTGTCGTGCACGATCACCACGTCGTCTTCCTCGGAGCGGTGCTCGGCGACGATGTCGTAGCCGGTGAAGCCGAGGTCGACGCTGCCCACCTCGACTTCGTCGAAGATGTCGGTCGCCCGCTGAAAGACGACCTCTGCCGGTCCGTTCGGCAGCCCGTACATGCGCGCGCGGTACTGACGCGGGTTGCTGCGGTCGACACGCAGGCCGCAGTGGCCGAGGAAGCGCAGCACGTCGTCTTCCCAACCCTTCGACGGCAGGCCGATACGCAGCATGGTCAGCTCACGGCCTCGCGCACCGCCGCCACGACCCCAGATCGCTGGACGTTGACCTCCTGGCGCGTGCGCATGTTGCGCAGCACGACCTCGTCAGCCAGTCGTTCACGCTCGCCCACGATAACCACCAGGTCGGCACCGATGCGGTCAGCATGGCGCAAAGCGGCCTTCACGCCTCGAATGCGCACATCCTGCTCGACGACCAGGCCATCGATGCGGCGAAGATCGCTGGCAACGCCTAACGCCGAGGCGTGATCGTCGAAAGTGACTCCGACGACCAGGGCGCGCTTGGGCATCGACGTAGGCACGTCGTCGTGAGCCAGGTCCACGCGTTCGAGGCCGTACGAGAAGCCGCACGCGGGCACCGATTCGCGTCCACCCAGGGCGCGCACGAGGTCGTCGTAGCGGCCACCGCCGCACACTTGCAGTGGCCCTTCGTCACTGTCGACGTAGATCTCGAACACCAGGCCGGTGTAGTAGCGCAGCCCACGCGCGAGTGACAGGTCGACTTCGACTTTCGCCTCACTCGGCAGCGGGCCATGCGCGGCGAGCAAGTCCAGCGCAGCGGCCACCTCGTCGACGGGCGTAGTGCTCAGGCCGCGCCGTTCGAGCAGGCCGCGCAGGTCGCGGCCCACGCGCTCAGGCGGCCCAGCCGTACCTGCTAGCTCGAGTACGAAGTCGAACGCGGCGCGTACCTGGTCGGTCGGGTCGGGCCGTTTCGCCTTGGCCAGCAAGCGCTCGATGATGCGGCGTGGCTCACGCGCGCCGCCTTCAACCGGCAGGCTGGCGCGGCTGAGAATGTCCGCGGCAACGGCGGTCGCCTGGTCGGGCGGCATGTTCGCCAATGGGCTGGGCAGGACGCTCTCGGGCGCTGCATGGCCGTTGGCGGTGCCGCCGCCGAGCAGATCGACGACCCGTGCCACGGCCGCGTGTACGTCGTGTCGGCCACGTGCGATGGGCTCCATCAAGTCGAGCACGAGCCCTTGCGCGTGCTCGCTCATACCAAGCTGGCTGAGCAGTTGCAGCGCTGCCCCGAGGTGGCCAATCACCAGTCGGTAGTTGCGTACGCCGACGGCTTCGAGGCCGGCGCAGGCCAGAAACAGCACTTCGGCGTCCGCGGCCGGCCCGGTTGCGCCGATCAGCTCGACGCCGACTTGCGTGAACTGGCGCGATCGACCACGAGACGGCCGCTCGTAGCGGAAGCTTGGACCAGCGTAATGCAGACGAACGGGCAGCGCGCGACCCTGCAGCTGGTCGACGAAGCAGCGCATAACGCTTGCTGTCAGCTCGGGGCGGAGGCACAGGCGCCTGTTCCAGTGCGAGAAGGAATACATGCGCGCGACGATCTCGTCGCCAGACTTGCGCAAGAACAGCTCGAGCGGTTCGAGGATCGGGGTTTCGATGCCTTCGTAGCCGAAGCGCTCGAAGCCGCCTCGTAGCTGGGCTTCGAGCGCGCGCAGCCGCGCGTCGTCGGGCGGCAGCACGTCGGTGGTGCCGCGCACACGCTGAATTGGGGTTGCCCCGCGCTCAGTCGAGACCGTCACGTTGGTGAGGAAGTGTACGGGTCGAGTAAACAACTACACTTTGAAACCGGGGGGTTCAGCCATAGGCAAGGTATGCCCTCTTCAGAACCAGCGCGCTTGCTCATCGTGGAACGTCAACCGGTCATCACGCCGGAGGTGCGCTCGCGGATCGGTCGCGAGTCGGGCTTCGCCATCGTCGGGCGAGTCAGCTCAGCCGTTGAAGCGACGCGCCTGGTGCGCGACCAGCCCATTGATCTGGTGATCATCGAGACGACGCTGCCCGAGCCCGGCGCGGTCGAGCTGGCACGCTTCTTTCGGGTGCGCTACCCGCAGATCGTGGTCGCGCTGGCGACTCGCGCCGCTTCACAGGTCGAGCTGTTCGAAGCCGCACGAGTCGGCGCGCACGTCTACCTGCGCGCCAGCACTGACCCCGATGTCTTCGTGGCGACTTTACGGCGCGCGCTTGGCGGCGAGTTTCCCATTGACGAGGAGGTGGTGCGCTTTCCCGCCGTCGCCGCACGGATCCTGGCCAGCTTCCGCTCTGCCCCGGCGCCTGAGCCCACCTCGGCCCTGGAGGCTGCATCGCCTGCTGATGGAGAACCCCTCGGCCCGCTCTTCGTCAAGCTGTCCCCACGCGAGATCGAAATCCTGGACCAGGTCGCCCGAGGCAACAGCAACAAACTGATCGCTCGCAAGCTCGGCATTTCGGATCAGACCGTCAAGAATCATGTCAGTGCCATCTTGCGCAAGCTAGAGGTCAACGACAGGACTGAGGCCGTGGTCTACGCCCTGCGCAACGGCTGGATACGTATCGATACGCCCGTCTAAGTTCCTCACTCACGAGCCCCGGCACACGAATTGCTGCTCACCTCTAAATTGATCTGAGGATCGGGCAAGGAGATATTGCCGTTATGTGGGAGCTGCGCGAGCGAGCCCAAGGTTTGGTGGAGTACGGCCTGATTATCGCCTTGGTGGCCGTGCTGGCCATCGCTGGGCTGATCATCTTTGGCCCGGCGGTCAGCGGTTTGCTGAGCAAACTCGGCGGATCCGTCTAAGCGCCAGCGCACACCAGCAACAGACGAAGGCAACGACAGAATCGAGGGGTCCCCCTATTCAGGGGGGCCCTATTTGCTGCCCGCCTTGAGATGCCGTTGTAATCGGAACTCGCAAACCAACTACCTATAATGCCGCGCCCCTCACAGGCCGATGCTCGTACCAACAAGCATCCCCCACAACGGGTGGCGAAAGGTATTTAGGGCGTGCAACGAAAGCGACTCGGCTACATCCTGATCGGCGGCGGCCTCACCCTGGCGCTGTTCGTCGGCGTCATGGTTTATTTGCAGGTCTCCGAGGCGGAGAAGGTCAAGGCATCGCTGCCAACGGCGCGCGTGGTCATCGCCACGTCGGACATCCCGGCGCGGACCGAGATCGCGGCTTCGATGGTCAATGTGCGCACCGTGCCGGACGAGCTCGTCCAGGCTGGTGCCGCGACCAAGATCGAGGATGTCGTGGGCAAGTTCAGCCCCGATGCGATCACCAAGGGCGCCGTCGTCAACACCCAGAAGATCGGCCCCGTCGCGGTCAAGAACGCCCCGTCGTTCCGCATCGAGAAGGGCAAGGTCATGTACGTCATGCCCGTCGCTTTCGCGGGCACCCAGTTCTCACTGGCTCAGGTCAACGCGCTCCGCGCGGGTGACCGTGTCGACCTGCTGTACACGACGATCAACGCTCCAGTGGGCCTGACCGTCGAGCAGCGCGATGGAATCCGCAATAATCCGATCCCCTACCTGCAGACGCGCATCATGCTCCAGGATCTGCGCATCCAGGAGATCGGTAGCTACGCACCGGACGGCTCGTTGATCCCCGCCACGGGCGATCCGAGCGGCAAGGGCGCCGGTCCGTCGCTGGGCGGCGCAAACATCATCTTCATCGTCAAGCCTGAAGAGTCTTTGGTGCTGAAGTGGCTCAAAGACGCGGCCACCTTCTACAAGGACAGCAACATCGAAATGGTGCTGCGTTCGCCAGCCGATGAAGAACAGGCCGACAGCAACCTGATCGTCAATTTCAACTACATGCGCGACAAGTACAACCTCGCGCCGCCGCCCGCCCTGCCGAGCCGCTAAGGACCGCCGCCCATGTCTCTGCTCAAGCGCCTCGAGCACGGCGGCGCCTCGTTCGGCTCTCCTGCTCCAACCCGTACGCCTGAGGTGGTGCCTGCCCACACCCACCATACGGAGCCCACGCCGCTCCGTACGGCGCAGCCGGTGAATCAGGCCACCGAAGCACAGCGCAGCCTCAAGGACCGCGTCAAGCGCAAGCTGATTGCTGAGCTCGATCCCTCACTCGACACGACCCACGGCGACGAGGTTCGTCAGCGCTTGAAATCGCTGTTCGACCAGATCATCGAAGCAGAGAACCTGGTGCTCACCCGCGCGGAAAAAGAGCGTCTGTTCGAGGAGCTCGCCGCCGATGTCATCGGCTTCGGTCCAATCGAACCGCTGCTCAACGATCCGAGCGTCTCGGAAATCATGGTCAATGGACCCAAGAAGATCTACTTCGAGCGCAAGGGCCGCTTGCAGCTGAGCGATGTCCAGTTCGACGACGACGACCACGTGCGCCGCGTCATCGACCGCATCGTCTCGCCGCTGGGTCGCCACGTCGACGAGGCCTCGCCGATCGTCGATGCCCGACTGCCGGACGGCTCGCGTGTGAACGTGGTCATTCCGCCCATCTCGCTGGTCGGTCCGACGATCACCATTCGAAAGTTCACCAAAGAGAAGCTGCGCGTCGACGACCTGATTCGGTTTGGCTCGATCACGCCGGAGATCGCGGAGTTCCTGCGCGCGTGCGTCCACGCTCGATTGAACATCGTCATTTCGGGTGGTACGGGCTCGGGCAAGACGACCCTGCTCAACGTCATGTCGAACTTCATTCCCGAGGACGAGCGCATCGTCTCGATCGAAGACTCGGCGGAGCTGCAGCTGGCCAAGGAACACTGGATCCGACTCGAGACTCGGCCGGCCAACATCGAAGGCACCGGCGCGGTCACCGCGCGCGACTGTATGAAGTCGACGTTGCGCATGCGCCCGGACCGCGTCATCGTCGGCGAGTGTCGTGGTGGTGAAGCGCTGGACATGCTCCAGGCGATGAACACGGGTCACGACGGCTCGCTGACAACGGGTCACGCCAATACGCCGCGCGACATGCTCGCGCGTCTCGAAACGATGGTGCTGATGGCCGGTATGGACCTGCCGGTGCGCGCCATCCGCGAGCAGATTTCGTCTGCTGTGGACGTGATTGTCCAGCAATCGCGTATGCGCGACGGCTCGCGCAAGGTGACGCACATTACTGAGGTGCAGGGTATGGAGGGCGACAAGATCATCCTCCAGGACGTGTTCCTGTTCGAGCAGGAGTCTTATGTGGACGGCAAAGTGATCGGGACAATCAAGCCGACCGGTGTGCGCCCGAAGTTCATGCCCAAGATCGAGGACTCCGGCATACTGCTGGCGCCGTCGATCTTCGGCCTCACGGCCGGATTCTTCTAATGCTCGCTCGGCTCGCATCAGGGCGTTGGGGGTCGGGTGTTGCGGGTCGGGCTGCTGACGCCAGCGCCGCGACCCATGACCCAGCACCCATCAGCCATCACCTCGCGCCGGAGGCGCAGCCTGACGTCGATGCCGCCAGTGTGACCTCCACCACGCCTGCGCGGCGGTCATGGATCGCCCTGGCGAGCGGCGTTTGGCTGGCGCCGAAGTTGAATCGTGGAGGCAGCAATGTCACTTGAGGCGCTGCTCGCCGTACTAACCGCGGGCGGCATGGTCGCGCTGATCTTCGGCGTCGAACGCCTGGCGCGGCCGGACCGCACCACCCTGGACAAGCGCCTCCGTCGCTACGGCGGGCGCGCCTTCCAGCTGACGGACGACGAGCAGAAGCAGGCAGCGTCACAACACGTGACGCAAATGCTCGCCAAGCGCGTTGAGGCGTCGATCTCGGGGCGCACGTTCGCCGCGGCGCTGCAGACTGACCTGGCGCGCGCCAACCTCCGACTGACCGTTGGCGAATTCCTGATCTTGCAAACGGCCGCGGCCGCCGTCGTCGGCATGCTCGCGTGGCTGATCTCCGGCGCGGTCTTCGTGGGCATTCTGTTCAGTGCGTTTGGCTGGATGTTCCCCAAGCTCTGGCTCGGTCGTCGACAGTCCGCACGGTTGAAAGCGTTCAACGACCAGCTGCCGGACACCATCGCGTTGATGAGCAACTCGCTGCGCTCGGGCTTGAGCCTGGTGCAGTCGATGGAGATGATCTCGCGCGAGGCGGAACCGCCCATTTCCGAGGAGTTCCAGCGCGTCGTGCGCGAGATTGGCTTGGGCGTCGGTCCGCAAGAAGCGCTGCTGCACCTGGTGCGCCGCGTTGCGTCGGACGACCTCGAATTGTTGGTCACCGCGATCCTGGTCCAGTTCGAAATTGGCGGCAACCTGTCGCGCATCCTCGACTCCATCGCCAACACGATTCGCGAGCGAGTCAAGCTGCACGGTGAGATCCGCACGATGTCCGCTCAGGGGCGCATGGCCGGTTACGTGTTGTCCGGTCTGCCCGTGGCGATCGGCGGTCTGTTGATGCTGATAGCGCCCTCCTATATGGGCGCGTTGTTCACGCCTGGCCCGTGGCTGGTGCTGCCCGCGATGGCGGTCGTCGGCATCATCATGGGCACGCTCGTCATTCGCAAACTCGTAGCTATCGAGGTCTAGATGCTCGCTTCGCTCGCGGGATTGGGGAGTGGGGATTGGGGAGTGGGGATGCCCCGCACCGATCGCCAAGCCCTCATTCCTCACTCCTCACTCCTCACTCCCCAGCGCCGGAGGCGCGCCTGATGCTGCTTACTACGCTCGCCATTCTGGGCCTCGGTCTGGTCTTTGTCGGCCTGTACCTGCCGCGCAGCGGCAAGGACATCATTGCCGAGCGCCTCGCCGCCTTCAACCAGCGACCACGCTCGCTGGAAGAGATCGAATTGCAGCAGCCGTTCACCGAACGCGTGCTGCGCCCGTTCATTCGCCAGCTGGCGGATGCGCTAAGCCGCTTCCAGCAGGCGCGCTCCAAGGATCCGCACAACACGCAGGTCAAGGGCCTCGAGGCCATCCAGCGCAAGCTGGCCCTGGCGGGCAACCCGTATCGCTGGACGCCGGCCGACTACCTGGGCATTAAGGCCTTCGCGGCGCTCGTGTTTGGCGGCGTGCTGTTCTTCCTGATGACGATCAGCGGCGAGACCGGCTACGCCTTCATCTTCGGCGCGATCGGCGCCGTGTTTGGTTGGTTCGGTCCGGACCTGCTGCTGCGGTCGAAGACGCAGTCGCGGCAGAAGCAGATTCAGCGCGGGCTGCCTGATGCGCTCGATTTGCTGGTGATTTCTGTTGAAGCTGGGCTCGGGTTTGACGCGGCGATTCAGCGGCTTGTCGAGAAGCGCGATGACGCGCTGTCCACGGAGTTCGCTCGGGTCCTGGCCGAAATGCGCGTGGGTCGCTCACGACGCGATGCTTTGAAGGATATGGTCCTGCGCACGCAGGTGGCCGACCTCAACAACTTCGTCGGCGCCATTTTGCAAGCTGAACAGCTGGGCGTGAGTGTCACCAAGGTGTTGACGATCCAGGCGGATCAGATGCGCGTGCTGCGCCGCCAGCGCGCCGAAGAGAAGGCCGCACAGCTGCAGCTTAAGATGATCTTCCCGCTGGCGATCTTCATCTTCCCAGCGATCTGTGTGGTCATCATGGGCCCCATTTGGCCTACATTGTCCAACACGAACGCACCCGGCATCTAGCTGG
>DASXRR010000422.1:0-4281 GCA_036506475.1 Chloroflexota bacterium | reverse complement strand
CTGCCGCTTCACTTTGACCCAGTCTCGGCCGCGCCCAGCGACGTACGGGCGATCCGCCCGCTTGGCGACTACCCCTTCGACGTTGGGCAGGGTCAGCCACGCCTGCGCAAGTTCCATTTCGCCTGTCTGATCGACCAACTGCAAACACGGATCGTGGCGCTCGAGCAGGCGCGCGAGTTCGCTTCGACGGACTGCCAACGGCTCTCCCACTAAGGGAACAGACGCCAGGCGCAGCACGTCGAAGACCATCAGGACCGCGGGTCGCTCGCGCGCCACCGTCGCCACGATGTTGCGTGCTGTGCCGAGGCGGGCCTGCAGTGCGCCAAAGTCGACCCAACCCGAGTCGTCGCAGATCACGATCTCGCCGTCGACGAGGGTGTCCGGCGGGAGTGTGCGAGCTGCTTGTATCAGCTCGGGGAACCACTGCCCAAGGTCGCGGGTATTCCGACTGAGCAGTTGCGCCTCGCCCGTCGACCTGTGCCAGAGCAATCCTCGGAAGCCATCAAGCTTGGGCTCGTAGCGCCAGTGCCGACCTGAAGGCAAGCGAGTATCGAGCTGCGCCAGCATCGGCGCGTACACCTGGTCGAGCAAGGCGCCTCAGCATAGAAGAAACCCAGATAGACCGGCGAGCCACATCGCCTAGAACATATGTTCCATATACTCCTCACGTGGCCTTGCCGTCGCTCTGTCAACGCTGTGAGGAGCTCGAGGACCGAGTTGCAGCCCTTAAAGGCACGGCTGGGTTCTACTGGGCGCTTTGGCAGGAGGTTCAGCACCTACTAGCGCACGTACCTCGGCCCGCTCGGCGCGGCTCGCCCTATGCGATCTGGTACGACGGTCCACGCGCCGCGCTGCGCGGGCATCATCCTGACTTTGCGCGCCGCCTGTGCCCGACGTGTCGCGCAGCCGTTCTGACTTTGTTCCGACTGCCCCGCAGATACGCGGATCCACGGCCAGTCTTCGCCGCGTGCTACCTGGAACTCGTCGGGAGCAGCGCAGTCGCCCCCTGGCGAGATCCCGATCCTGGCGCCGACCCCCACCCGCATTGAGCGATTCCGCGTCCCGCCGCTGGCGTTCTGCTAGTGACTTACCGCGTAGTCCGACGCGTACCCCACAGCCATACGGCGTACACAATTCGAGCGATGACTCTCGGTACCGAGAGGCGTTCATAGTTAACTGGCAGGCTCGCAGGCGGCCCGCGAGCGCACGATACGAGACAGCGGAGGACATCATGACGAGCACGCCCAACAACGCGAGCAGCAATCTTCCCGGGAAGCCGCCCATTGTCGACCGGGCCACCTGGCAGGCGGCGCGTGAGCAGCTGCTGGTCCGCGAGAAGGCGCACACCCGTGAGGGCGACGCGATCGCCGCGGCACGGCGGCGGCTGCCGATGGTCGAGATTGATGGCACCGTCGAGGTCAGCGGCGTTGACGGCCCGGTCCCGTTCCTCGACTTGTTCCAGGGTCGCGACGAGCTCGTCGTGTACCACTCCATGTGGTACGACGGCGCGCCGCACCAGGGGCAATGTGAGGGCTGCACCTTCAACCTCTGGCACATGCGGGACGCCGTCTACCTCAACGCGCGCGGCGTCTCGTTCGCCGTGCTGACCTCGGGGCGGTGGGACGAGGTGGCTCGCTATGTCGAGTTCATGGGCTACCCCCAGCCGTGGTACTCGGTGCGGGGTGTCGAAGCGCCAATCGCGACAGAAGAGGGGCACATTGTCTGCTACCTGCGCGCCGGCGACCGCGTCTTCCTCACGTACTCCACGACGAGCCGTGGCAACGAGCCGGCCGATACGTCGCTCGGCCTGCTCGACATGACGCCGTACGGCCGCCGCGAGGGGTGGGAGGACAACCCCGAGGGCTGGCCGGCGGCCCCGGACGCCGGCTCGCCGGCCGGTGGTCATGGCGCGCCGATCTGCTGGTACTGGCGCACGGACGCCGACGGCGTGGCCACCTGGGGCCCGACCAGCCGGCCCGTGCCACAGTGGACCCGCCCGGGCGCGACCCCCGTGGTGACTCTCGGCCGCCAGGGCGACCACCACTAACGCGGGCTTCCGTCGGACAGTTCGTGGCCGTGCAACACACTCCCCGATTTCGACCGACGAGCCTGGCACAACGCCGCCGGCCCGCCTGAAGCACATCTTTCCCGACCACCCGCCACCGACCAGGAGAAACCTGCCGTGCGCAAGATCATCAGCTTCACCCACGCCACCCTCGACGGCTATATCGACGAGCCGCACACGTGGTCGTTCCAGTACTCCAACGAGGAGTTACAGGAGTACGGACTCAAGATGACCCTCGCCGCCGACGCACTGCTGTTGGGCCGCATCACTTACGAAGGCATGGCACAAGCCTGGCCCACCAGGGGCGGTAACTCCTTCGCCGACCACGTCAGCGCGATCACCAAGTACGTCGTCGCCTCCCAACCGGTCGACACCACGGCGTGGGAGCCGACCGTGGTCATGGCCGGCCCCGACCTGCTCGACGAGTACCAGAGCTGCACCTCCCCCGTCAGCAAGGGAGGTGGCGAGCCCCTGTTTCGCCCCGCCAGCACCGGTGCCGTCGAGCTCCGGGACACCAAAATCTTTGCCACCGGCGCCGTCGTCCACGCCTACCGCCCCGCCTCAGCCCCCTGACCCGAACCGAGCCACCCGACGAGAGCCCAACATAAACCTCGAAGCGAATGGTCCGGGCGCAGGGACGTGGTTTTCGGATCGGCCCAAGGCCGAGCTGTACCAGGCAGCCTTCCACCGGACCTACCTCGCCGCTGACGGCGGTGCGATCGGTGGGCGCCTGGCGGGCGGCTCCGCCGTCCGTCCAAGTGTCTCGTACCAACTGAAGTCGGTCCTCAAACACGCAGGTATTCTGTCCGCCGACGTTCGGCAGCGCTGCGAGATGATGCCCGACAGCGTGGCCCACACCGCCGAGCCGATGGCCGCAGTTGTCGGCCGGCTGACGCTCGCCCGGATCATCGCCGGCCGGCTTCGCGTCGTGCGCCCGGTCCTCGCCGCCGCGTCCGCCTGGTGCGTATCCTGGCGCGCGGTGATCGACCGCGCCGACCCTGCCGTCACGTGGCTGCTCGCGAGCGATGAGCCCGCCGTCCAGGCACTCACGCTAACTGGCGTGCTCGGGCTGCCGGCTGACGATCCAGAAGTACGTGCAGCGCGCGAGCGTTTCAGCGAGGGCCCGATCGCGCGGCAGTTGCTGAGCTACGCCGGCGAGCATGTTTACGCCAAGTGGCGCGGCCCATTCTGGCGGCTCACGTCGCTCGTCGAGCTCGGCGTGCCGTCTGGCCGGCCAGAGGCGTGTGAGTATCTGCGGATGGTGCTCGAGTGGCTGCGCCACATTGAAGCACGTGGCTACCCGCCGCGCATCGCCGGCATGCCACGCGCACATGCGCTCTGGTACGGCCATGCCCTCGCGGCAGCCGTCGCCCTGGAGTGGCGCGACGTGGACGATACAAAGTGGCTGATCGAGCGGCTGCTCGAATGGCAATGGCGTGACGGTGGCTGGAACTGCGACCGTCACCCTTCGCCATCGTGTTCCTCAGTCCACGAGACGCTTGGCCCGCTCTGGGGCCTGGCGGCTTATCATCGCGCCAACGGCGATGCTGCTGCCGAGCATGCTGCTCAGCACGCCGCGGAGTTCTTTTTCGAACGCCGCCTGTTCCGCTCGCGACGCAACGGCGAGGTGATCAACCCCACCTGGCTCGAGTTTCGCAGCCCGGCCAATTACCACTACAACGTGCTCCAAGCACTGTGGGTGCTCGCGGGCGCGGGCCTGCTGCCCGACTCACGCGCCGCGGACGCGGTGTCGCTGGTTCGGAGCGCGCGAAGTACGGACGGCAAGTGGGACGCCAACGGGCGCTGGTGGCGGCCCGGTAGGTCGGGCCCGTACCGGGAGGCTGCCGACTGGGGCCCGTCGCGCCCGAACATGCTGGTCACGCTCAAGGCGCTAACCGTGCTGCGCGCTGTCGATGCTTAGGCTCGACCAACCAGCTTGCCTCACCGCGCCTGGCCCCACGCTGGCCCTCGCCGCGGCCCTTGCCAACATGCGCGTGGGCACCTGGGTGTATGCCTCCCCGGTACGCCCGCCCTGGATCACCGCGTGGGAAGCGCACTCGCTCTCGGTACTCACCGAGGGTCGTTTCGAGATGGGCGTCGGCACCGGCAGGCCAGGAATTGAGGACCAGCTCCGCGAACTGGGACTGCCCGTGGTCCCACCGAGCGAGCGGCTGGCCCAGGTGCGTGAGACCGTCAAAGCGCTGCGAGATCTCGAC
>DASXRR010000421.1:0-3250 GCA_036506475.1 Chloroflexota bacterium | reverse complement strand
AATGCGGTGGCGATTCCGTAGCCCAGGCCGCGACTGGCACCTACAACCATCGTGGTCCGTCCTGACAGGTCGTTCATGGTGTGCTTCGAGTTCATGATGTTCTCCAAGGGTGTTGTGCGGAGGAAGGTGGGTCGCGCACCTCGCCGAGTGTGGATACGAACAGCCGCTGATCGACGACATCGACATGCTGCAGGCCGCGTGATTCGGCGATGTGCCGGAACCAAGAGGCGGCTTCAGCGATGTCCTTGACGTGCTGAGCCGCGGTCTCTGCCTCGGCACGTGTTCTCCACAGGATCACGTCGAGCCAGGAGCCGTCGTCGCGTTTGGTGAGCCACGCGGCGAGCAAGCCGGGGAAGGCCCGGCGGAGCGCTTCAAGCATCGCTGGCCGCTCGGCGAGCAGCGCGGCCTCGTTACCGTCTCGAACGGTGAACGCTGCAAGCTCGAATGAGGGGTTCATGGCAAGTCCTTTTGCCGCGTTACGCCGGAACCGGAGCGGGCTCCGCGTCGACCACAGGCGGCGTCAGGAAGCTGGTTGCCCACGCGACCACAATGGCGATCAGCGCAATGAACAGTCCGGTGATCACCGCGGATGACGCGGTGAAGCTGCCGATCGCCACGCCACCCGCGACCGAGCCGAACGCGATGCCGACGTTTGCCGCGGAGACAGGCAACGACTGCGCCAGCGCGCCGCCTGGGCCGGCCAAGCGGATCACGCGGTACTGCAGCGAGGGCACCATGCCGAAGCTGAATACGCCCCAGGCCAGCGCACCAGCGCCACGAGGAACGCGACCGTGCCGATGACGTACAGCGCCAGCATGGAGACGGCGGCCCCGATGGTCGCAACGATCAGCGTGCGCGAGGCGTTCTGGTCGGCGAACCTACCGCCAAAGAAGGAGCCCACCGCTGTGGCCGCGCCGTAGGCGAGGAGGAAGACGCTGAGCGATGCGCCAGACATGCCCGTGACGCTCTCCAGGAAGGGCACGATGTAAGTCAATGCCGCGTACAACGCCGCGAACACCAGGAAGTTCAGAGCGAGCACGGCGAGCACCCGCGGGGCGAACGCGTACTTGACCTGGTTGCTCGCGCCGCCACCAGTGCTGGGCACAGACGGCACCAGGAAGAGGGTGGTGATCAGCGTCAAGAGCGCGAGCCCGACGACCGCGGTGAACGAGCCGCGCCATCCCAGCGACTGGCCGACCAGCGTGCCGAGCGGCACCCCAAGTGCGGCCGAGACTGCCACACCCGAAATAATCACGGCCATTGCCCGGCCCATGCGCTGCGGCGGGACGACCGAGATGCCTGCTCCGAATGCCGAGGCGATGAACAGGCCTTGCAGGGCGCCGGTGAGGGAACGCGCAACGAGGAACAGGCCGTAGCTGGCGGTGAGTACCGCGACAAGGTTGCCCCGGATGAACAGCGTGAGCGTGCCGACGAGGATGGTCCGCTTGTTCACGTTGATCGTCAGCGCGGTCAGGATCGGACCGCCGATCGCGAGTCCGAGCGCGTAGGCGGTCACCAACGTACCGGCCGCGGGGATGGAGACCTGGAGGTCGGCAGCGATCAAGTTCAGCACGCCGACCACGAGCAGTTCGGCGCTGCCCAGAACGAACATGCCCAGAAACAGCGTGGCGAGGGTGAGGTTGGCCCGGCGCGGGCTGAGCGACGTGTGCTGAAGCGACATGTGCGCGTGTCCTTGGCTGAGATAGTGGCCGGGGCGGCGCCACCCCGGCTAAACTGTAGGGAACGATCCCTAACATCACTATAGGGAACGATCCCTAACATGTCAACACCCGAGGCCAAGCCCGTGTCACGAAGCGCTGCTCAGACCCGCGCGCACGTCCTCGAGGTCGCCGGCGACCTGTTCTACTGGAACGGCATTCGAGCCACCGGTGTCGACCTGGTCGCCGCCAAGGCAGGTGTGGCCCCGACCACCCTGTACCGCCTGTTTCCGTCCAAGGATGACCTGGTCGCCGCCTACGTCGAGCGCGCTGATGCAGACACCCGGCAGCGGCTCACGGCGGCCGTTGCCGCAGCAGGGCCACACCCACGCGAGCAGATCCTGGCCCTCTTCGACAACATGTACCAGCAGATCGACTCGGGGCAGTTCCGCGGCTGCGCGATGATGATGACGTTGGCCGAGTTCCCCGACTCGGAGCTGACCGCGCACCGCAACGCGGTCGCGGGCAAGGTCTGGTTCCGCGACCTCATCGGCGAATTGACCGAGCGGCTCGGGGTCGATGACTCGGCCGCACTCGCCAACCAACTTGTGCTGGTCGCCGAGGGCCTGCTCGCGTCGGGCCAGTCGCTCGGGCCGGGCGGCCCAGCCAAACACGCCCGGCGCCTGGCCGAGACGATCCTGTCGACCGCCGCGCGGGGATCGCACGCGTCGTGACGAGTGACGGGCTGGCATGACATGAGTGGAAGACGATTTGGCGCCGACGATCTCGACGTCTGCTCAGGCGGTGGAGCGTGCGCGGTAATGCACCGGGCGGACGCCGCCGTCTTGTGAAGAGCACGCCCAGGAGCGCGGTGCCCGCGGCGACGAGGGCGTGCAGAACTGTGTCCGGAACGCGCCATCCTCGCTCGGACCGGCGTTCAGGCCGAGCAACCTCGCGCTGTCCAGCGGAGCTGACCCCTCGGGAAGGTGCTCGGCAACGTTGGCTGGCGGGCACCAGCTGATGTGGACCGCGGACCGCGCTCCGATCGTCAGGCGGCGCCGGGCAGCTTGGATCTGAACGCGGCTATGCTGGCAGCGCATTCGGCCTCCAGCCGCATCGAGTTGGTTGGCCGTAGCGCGGGCGTCGCTGGCGCAGAGCGACCTTGGCCAGTTGAGCGCGCGGTCATCCTGAGCTTGCGAAGGATCCGCTTGCCGGAAACGCCCGTTCAAGCGGATCCTTCGGCTGCGGCCTCAGGATGAGAGGGCGAGCTACCTCGAAAGCTGGTCACGCGCGCAGTCGTCTATTGAGCGGTCGAGCCGCCAGCGGTCCGTTGCCACCAACCGCGATCGGGCGCGTCACCGCGAAGTGATGTTTTGTCCCCGGTGTCATCTGTCCTCTTGCGCTGCCATTGGTCTCGTGTGCGGCCGTGCCCCTGACGGTTGGCGGATCGACCAGACACCTGCTAGCGGATTTGGCGGGATCGCTCCATGAGCGACCGGCCTGTCGTTAGCGTCGAGCCGTTCTCAAGGCGCCACACAGGCCAGGGGCGCGCGAGTCAGCTCTGATGCTCAGCGCCCAGGAGTGCGAGGGCG
>DASXRR010000420.1:0-6400 GCA_036506475.1 Chloroflexota bacterium | reverse complement strand
ACGGTGCGCGAGGAGAGTGATCCGAGCTACCACCTGCGGCGGGTGAGCGAAGCGCTCTGGCCAGAGTTCGCCGCGGCGCTCATGGCCGAATCAGGCCTCGATCCCGAGTACCGCGAGACGGGCTGCCTGTATCTGGCGTTTGACGACCGCGAGCTAGAGTGGTTGCAGCACGTAGCCGCCCGCGCCGCTCGAGGCGGGGCCAGTCCAGGCCCAGGCGCGCCAGCGGGCCACCTCAGGGAGGCGCCATCCGCCTCGGTGCCATCGACACGGCCTGGCCACCTGGCCCAGGCCGCGGCATCGACCCAGCTCGGTGAAGCCGCCAGCGTGATGTCAACCCGGCACAGCCAGGCCGCACACGGGCCATCGACGCAGCTCGGTCAGGCCGCCGCGGCGTCCTCCACGCCGGCGGGCCAAGCGGCCGCGGCTGCAGCATTGGCGCAGGTCGGCCAGACCGCTGCCGGGCCATCGACGCAGGTCGGCCAGGCCGCTACCGAATCCGCCGCGCGGGCGGGCCAGGTGGCCGCGGTCGGGGAAGCGTCGCAGCTGGGCCCTGGGGGCGGCGGCGGTGATGCGCTGCCGCGGCTGCTCGATCGGCCGGCACTGCGCGAGGCCGAGCCGGCGCTTGCGCCCGAGGTTCGGGGAGCGCTCCTGGTGGCGGGTGGCAACGTCGAGCCGCGGCGGCTGTGCCGGGCGCTCGAGATCGCGGCGCGGCGAGCAGGCGTCGAGGTGTGCAGCGGCGTCGAGGTCACCTCGCTGCAACGGAATGGTGATCGGGTCACCGGCGTGCGCACCACGGATGGCACGCTCGCGGCAGAGTGTGTGGTCCTGGCGGCGGGCGCCTGGTCGGCGGGCATCAGCGGTGTCGAGCCACGGCCGAGAGTCCGCCCGCAGCGCGGTCAGATCATGGCGATCGATCAGTCGAGCATCGGCCTGCGCCACGTGCTGATGACGCCCGAGGATCCGTACTTCGTGCCGCGCTGCGATGGCCGGCTCGTCATCGGTGCTACCCGCGAGGAATCCGGCTGGGACCCGAGCCTGACCGTGGGCGGCGTGGCGTGGCTGCTCGAGCGGGCGATGCAGGTCGTCCCCGCGGCGCGCGGCTGCCCGATCGTGGAGCTGTGGACGGGCTTTCGGCCGCTGTCCGAGGACGGGCTACCGTTCATCGGCCAGGGCGGACTACGCGGACTGTACTTCCTGACCGGCCACGGACCGAGTGGCATCTCGCCCCTGCCCGGCTCACTGGCGCTGCTCAGCGCTCTGATCGCGGGCGAGCCGCCACCACTGCCGCCCGAGCCATTCGACGCGCTGCGCGCCTGAGCGCGATTCGACTCGCGCCGCACAGCCAATCCAGATTCCACCGCCGGGGCGCCTGAACCATGCTCGAACCAGAGTGCATAGCCGGCTACAAGGCGACCACGGCGAGCCCGGCCGATCCGCGCCGGTCCGTCAAGTCCAGGCCCTTAGTCGCTGTCGCGCTGGAAGTAGGCTCGAGCGAGCTCGCGTGGCGTGCCGCTGGTGATCACGTCGGCGCCGAAGGCGACGGCGCGGTCCAGGCGCGCCCGCCAGTTGGGCGTGCCAGCGTTCAGCGTCCAGACATCGAGCGCTGCACCCGAGTCGTGCACCAGGTCGGCCAGGTCGTCGAAGCCGTCTGAGAGCATGCGCTCGACGGCCAACAACCGCACATGCAGGTCGCGCGTGCCGGGGACCAGCCGCAGCAGGCCCGAGAGACGATCGCGTAAGTAGTCAGCCGTCGGACCATAGACCGAGCGCGCGAGTGGGTGGGCGTCGAGGTAGCCGTAGGCGCCGCGCACGCCCGGGATGGCGTCGGGCTTGGAGCCTTCGGGCACCCAGTCGAGGTACTGGGTAATGGTGAAGCCCAGCGACAGGCTCGGATCGACGTGGGCAAGACGACGCAGGTTCCAGTCGGCCACGCCGCCGAAGGTGATCCGATCCTTGACGGGCTCGAGGAGCCGCGCCAGCTCCTCGACGCGTGGCCACGGCCACGGCTGCCAATCCTTCAAGTCGAGCTCCAAAATCGTGGGGTACTTCTCGGCGGCAATCGCCGAGACGAGCTCGCTCAGGAGCGGCGGACGCTCGGACGTACGCTGACCAGCGTGGGTCACCAGGCGCACCTCCTGCGATGCACCGCGGGTGGTTTCGTCGACACGGCCGGTGCCGTCGGTGGCCTTGGCCAGATCCAGGTCGTGCACGATGAGGAAGTCGGCATCACGCAAGATGGCGACGTCGACTTCGGCGCGCGCAACGTGCTCGCGGTAGCACTCCAGGATCGCGGGCAGCGAATTCTCGGGCAGCTCGCCGCTCCAGACGCACTGGTGGACTTTGATCTGCACCTCGCGGCCGGCGTCCGTACGAATGACGGATTCAGGGTGTGCCTGGCCACGCGGCATGACTGCTGTGAATGATAGGGCCGGGCCGTGCTGCCCTCAGGCACCGGCCGCTGCCGCGCGCAGCCGCCAGGCGCCGCCACACTCAGCCGCGCCCGGACATTGACGTGACCAGCGACGTACGGCGATGCCGCGACCCGCCGCCCGAGTCGCAGTCAGACGAAAAAAGGGCTAGCGGTCAGGCGACGGGAATGCCGCCCTCCAGCGCGGACTCGACGGCCTCTATCAGGTCGTCGACCTGGAACGGTTTGCCGACGCAGGTGCGTACGCCAAGCCGATCGAAGGAGCGCGGCAGAACGGGATTGACCGAGACCACGACGATCGGAATCTCGACGCCATTGGTCTTGCGGAAGTAGCTTTCCATAAACGCCCAGCCGTGCATGACCGGCATCAGCAGGTCGAGCACGACGACGTCGGGCTCGATTCGGTCCAGATGTTCGAGCGCCTCGGCGCCGTTGGCCGCGGCGACGACTCGGAAGCCCCGGTCTTCCAGGACCTCGCCGATCACGCCGCGGATGACCACGTCATCCTCGACAACCAGCACGAGCGCTCGTTCCTGGCGCGGGAGGAAGCGCTCGGCCTGGGAACCCTCCATGTTCACAACACAGGATCGTAACGCAACCGAATCGATATTGTAGGCTCGGCGTATCTTTCGCGGATCACAAAGCGCCCGATCGGCGACCGATTTGTGCACGAGCCGTGCCGCGCTCTAGCCTGAAACGAGTGAGTTTTCAACTCGACACGAGCACCGAGTTCGGCGCCCGGGTCGAGCGACGGCTGCGCGAAGAGGAGATCATCTGGCTGGCGACCGTCAACATGGACGGTACGCCCGAGCCGAGCCCGGTCTGGTTCTACTGGGACGGCCAGACCATCCTCGTCTATAGCAAGACCGGCACGGCCCGCGAGCGCAACGTGCGCCGCGGCTCACGAGTGGCACTGCACTTCGACAGTGGCGAGCACGGCAGCAACATCGTCGTATTTGTCGGCGACGCGCTGGTCGACGACGCTGCGTCGCCGCCACACGCAATGCCCGAATACGCCGCCAAATACCGAGCCGGGTTCGCGCGCATCGGGGTCACCGCCGAGCAATTTTCGTACGCGTATCCGCTGGCGATTCGGATCCGGCCACAGCGCGTGCGCGGATACTGATCGGCCGATCCGCATCGGGCGGTAAGCGTAGCGACAGACAAGGTGGGGTGAAGCTCTACTACGGCTGGGTCCTCGTGGTCACACTGGGTGTGACCGAGACCATCTCGTGGGGCGTCTTGTACTACGCCTTCGCGGTGTATTTGGCCCCCATGGAGGCCGAGCTGCGCTGGTCGCGCGGCGACATGACCGGTGCGTTTTCGTTCGGGTTGTTGCTGGCCGGCTTGGCCGCGATCCCGGTCGGGCGGTGGCTCGACCAGCACGGGCCACGACTGTTGATGACGGTCGGCTCGATCGTCGGGACGCTGCTCGTGCTGGCGTGGTCCGGGGTCGAGAACCTGACGCAGCTCTATCTGCTGTGGGCGGGCATCGGGCTGGCCATGTCGGGGACGCTGTACGACCCAGCATTTGCCACCGCGACGCGCTGGTTCGAGCGCAAACGTATTCGGGCGCTGACGCTGATCACCCTCATGGCCGGTTTCGCCAGCACGATTTTCTTGCCCCTGGCCGAGTGGCTGATCAGGCAGCAAGGCTGGCGCACATCGCTCGTGACGCTGGCGATCATTCTCGCCGTGGGCACGATTCCGGCCCACGCGCTGGTGCTGCGTCGACGGCCGGAGGACCTCGGCTACCACCCCGATGGCGAGCCAATGACGGGGCAACACGCCGAAGTACGCCATACCAGCGGCATAAGGGTGGGCGAGGCGCTGCGCGATCGCGCCTTCGCCTGGGTCGCCGTGGCGTTCTGGCTGTCGACACTGGCCATGATCGCCGTCGGCGTGCACCTGGTGCCGTACCTCGTTGACCAGGGCTATGACGCAACCTTCGCTGCGACGGCGACCGGAGCGATCGGCGCCATGCAAGTGGTCGCTCGACTCATCCTGGCGCCATTCGGCGAACGCGCCAGCCCGCGCCTGCTGGCCGCGGCCACGCTGTCGCTAGTGCCGCTGTCGATGCTCGTGCTGCTGCTGGTGCCGTCGACGGTCGGCGTCATTGCATTCGTGGTGCTGTTCGGCGCGGCGCGCGGCTCGAACACGCTTACACGGCCGGCGCTGCTGGCGCATCTGTTCGGCCGCGGCCAGTACGCGAGCATCGCCGGCGTGCTGCAGTTTCTGCTGTCGATCGCTCAGGCGCTGGCGCCGGTCGGTGCTGGCGCAGCGTACGACGCGCTGCACACCTACGTGCCGGTGCTGTGGTTTCTCACGGCATTGTCGGCACTAGCAGTTGGCGCGGTGCTGCCAGCACGCCGTCACCAGGCTGGGCGATACAGTCTTCAGCGATGAGCGAACCCATCGGGCTCTCGACGTCCTGGAATGGCCCTGGCTACAACGCGCAGACCGTACTCGACCAGCACCGCGCACTCGGCTTTCGGCGGCTCGAAGCCTACATGCACTTCACCGCCGACGAGCTCGCCGCGCTGGTGTCGGCGGCCCGGGCGCGCGATATGCACGTCGCCAGCCTGCATGCACCGTGTCCGTTGCGCACCAACGATCGAGGCGAGCGCGCGCGCTGGACCGATGGGCTGTCCTCAACCGATCAAAACGAGCGACGTACTGCGATTGACGCGATCAAGCGCTCGATCGATGCCGCGGTCGAGTTCGGCGCGCGGGCGATCGTGGTGCACATGGGCAACACCGGCGTCTCGCCGCGCCAGGGAACGATTTTCGACACGATCGAGCGCCACGGTCGAAATAGCGCCGAGCACCGCGCGCTGCGTGACCAGGCCTGGGCGGAACGCGAGGCCAACAAGGCGCCCCATCTCGAGGCCGGCCTGAGCAGCATCCGCGAGCTGGGCGAGTACGCGCAGGGCACGGGCGTGCAGATTGGCATCGAGTGTCGGGACGGGTACCACGAAATCCCGAGCCTCGACGAGTTCGCGCAGGTCTTCGCCGCCACGGATGGCCTGCCGGTTGGCTACTGGCACGACGCTGGGCACGGCGCGAAGCTGCAGTACGGCGGGTTCCTCGAGCACGAGGAGCTGCTACGGCGCTACGGCGACCGCCTCGTCGGGATGCACGTGCACGATACGCGCGGGCCGCGCGATCACCTCGCGCCGGGGATGGGCGACACCGACTTCGACATGCTTGCGCGGTACCTCAGGCCGACCACGATCAAAACCCTGGAGATCATCCGCACGGTGAGCGCGCGTCAGATCAGCCAGGGTCTCGAAGTGTTGGAGCAGGACGAGCGGTTCGGCGTGCGCGAGGGGATCCTGATCGAGCTCTAGTCCTTCGACCCCTTCGACCCACGCTGGCGCGGGGCGCGCAAGCTCAGGAAGAGCGGGTTGCGGCCATGCGCGAGCGCTCCTTGTTCGGCGCCGGCGTGCCCTGTGGGTGCAGCAGGTTCTGCACGCCTCGCACGCCGTGCATGCGCTTGACCCGTTCTTCGAGGTGCATGATGTCGTCGATCGACTCGAGCTCGCCGCGCAGAATGATCGTGCCGTGCTCGGCGGTGATGTTGATCCGCCCCTTGGGGATGTGCCGATCGCGGAACAGCTGACTTTCGACGCGCTGGCAGAGCGTCTCGTCATCGGGCGTTTCCGTCTCGCGCGGCACGAGATGCACGATGCGATGCGAGGCGCCGTACGCGTCAGCCGCTGTGCTACGCCACAGCTGGCGCATGCCGCGGCCCAATCGGCGCATGCGCGCCATGCCGACGTCGCGCAGCATCGACCGCCGCCGCCGACCCTGGCGCGGATCGCAGAAATATGTCAACAGGGCACCTGACAGGCCGCAGCAAATGCCCAACCAGACCGCCTTGGTGCGGCTCAAGGCATGGCGATCGCACATCGAGAGCGAGAGTCTGGATACAGCGCGTGGCACGGCAGATCGACCTCCAGTCCTGGCCCC
>DASXRR010000419.1:0-4441 GCA_036506475.1 Chloroflexota bacterium | reverse complement strand
CAAAAGGGGAGGAAGCGCCTGTGAACCCTCAAATCCGCCGGAATGCGCGCGAAGCGCGAGGACCTTCCGAACGGATGCGGCCCGCCCGCCAGAGGCAACCGGCACCACCCGCGCCTCTGGGAACCTCTCAGCGCACGCCGGAATGCGCGCGAAGCGCGAGGCCCTTCGGAACGGATGCGGCCCGCCCGCCAGAGGCAACCGGCACCACCCGCGCGCCTGGGAACCTCTCAGCGCACGCCGGAATGCGCGCGAAGCGCGAGGACCTTGCACATGGATGCATTCCAGCCAGCGGGCAGCTTCCGTCTGCCAAGGGAATCGGCGGGGGCGCAATGGAAAGGCCTGGCATCAGCCTTGCAGGAGCGGCGAGCGACATGATCGACGTGGTTCGGCCCGAGGTGCGGGCCGCCGTTCGCTCACACCCCGAAAAGCTCAGCTGGGGCATCGTCGACGGCATCCTGGCGCTGGTGCTGCTGCCGTTCGGCATCTGGATGCTCGTCATCGAGGGCCTGGTCAATGGCGCGACCTGGCTCCTCAGTGGCGCAGCCACACCCCGCGCCGCCCAGCGCTAGCACCTACCACTGAGCGGCGCGGAGCAGGATTCAGCCCTAGTCGATTTCGGGCGGATCGATCAGCGGATTCGGCTGATTGAAGCCAGTCGCGGGCTTTTGGCTTACGGCCGGCGCAACGGGCAGCACGAGAGCCGCCGCAGTTAAGGCCACCAGAGTACTTGTGAGCAAAGTTCGCCCTCGCTGGCGGAGCCAGCAGAGCAGTCCGTGTCGGGTTGTCATCCAATTCCCCCTCATGTGATCCCTCCCCGTGGGACCAGCCTGGACAGTTCGTTGCTGCAATGTGCGTTGCTGATACACAACTGTTACACGCCCCCCGATAGATCCTAGCGCACCTCCTCCCCTCCGCTGCCCGTTAAGGGCGGCCTACCACCAGGAACGGAGCCCAGTGATACGGATGCGGGTAAATGCGGCGTAGCACCGTTTGCGCTGCGCGCATGGCCGCCGCCGGACTGAACCCCTCCTCGACAAATCCGTAGAAACGCTCCATCAGACACGCCGTCGACGCGTCGTTGACTGCCCACAAGCTGACCACCACGGAAGCCGTGCCGGCCTGAAAGAAGCCTCGCGTGAGCCCGACGAGCTCGTCACCAGCGAGGACCTGACTCAGGCCGGTCTCACACGCCGAGAGCGTTACCAACGAGGCGTGCAGGCGCAGGCTGTACAGGTCGTACAGCGAGAGCCAGGTGTCGGACAGTTGAATCGCCGAAAACAGTGGGTTGTCCTCACGGAAGACCGCGTGCGAGGCGAGGTGGATGATATCGGCCTCCGGTGCGTGATGTCTGAACACGTACTCCGTTGCCGCGTCGCCTGAAAACACGTTCGCCGGACCGAACATCCGCGTCAGCGCGTCGATCTCACCTTCAACTTGCGGGATCGCGTCATTGGGCACGCCGAACAGCATGCGCCGGCCGCGCCCTTCAGGTAGCGCGGGTCGCTCATAGCACGACGCCAGGACGCCTGCACTCGGCGCGTACGAAATTTCCACGCGCTCGACGAGCGGCGTGCCGCTCGGATCGATCAGCGCATGGAAGGGCAAATAGTGCAGCGACCCGTGTGGCACGACGATCAGGCGCTGTGCGTCTACAAGCTCGTCGGCAACCGGATCGATCAGCGCCGAATACAGCTCGACGAGCAGCCGATCGACCTGGTCTTGCATGCGCTTAGCGTGCGCTCGGACGTAGGCTTCACCCAAGCCGAACTTGGCGACCTGGAAGCGGAACCGATCGACCAGGTCGTTGATGCGCTCGATCGGGCCGAGGCGATGCGCCGACAGGCGCACGCGGTCGAAGATGAACAGCACCAGCTCATCGCCGGCCTGGAAGTACTCGAGCACAACGCTGCCAGCGGGCAGGCGCCGCCGCAGCGCGCTGATGGCCGAGCTCGCTTCGTTGTCAGGTCCGGCGAGCCCGAGAGCGGCCGCTTGGGGACGGCTGGCTGGCTGTAAGCGACGCTGCAGGCGCACCAGCTCAGCCTCGCGCGTCGCGACCTCGCGCCGCAGGCGGTGCGTCTGCGCCGACGCGTGGCCGTCACGCGGCGCGTCGCCCTCACTCAAGCGTGAGTACAGCCACACCAGCTCATGGCGCAGCCGGCGCATGCGCTCCAGCACGGCCGCGTCGGCGGAGCCGACAACATGCGGATTGAGCTCCACTTCAACTGAGCCCGTCAGCCGTTCGGTAAACGCGCGCGACTTGGCGCGCTCGGCGTGCTGCAGTGCTTCCTCGGCGACCCCGCGGTCCAGACACAACAGCACCAGCTCCTGATAGACGTCGGTCTTGTCGCTGACGAGCGCGACCCGCAATTCTTCTGGGGCCAGCTCGGCGCGCACACGCTCGAGAGCTTCGGCGGCTGACCAGTAGGCGGCGTACGCCCGCTCCGATTGTCCCTGGCTGCGCAGCGTCCGACCGAGCATATAGTGCGACTCGAAGAGGAGCCACGGGACGCCGAGCTCTTCGGCCAAACTCAACGCCAGGCGCGCCGACTCCTCGGCCGCTCGGGCGCGACCACGGCCGAGCTGCGCGCGCGCCACGGCGATACTCGCCGCCGCCTGACGACTGGGCAAGCCCAGGCGACCAAACGCGCGCTCTGCGCGCCGCGCGACCGTCTGCGCCTCGGCCAGGTTCGCTCGCCCGCCGCGCGCCGCCAGCAGCGCGGCCCGACCTAGCTCGCAGCGCGTGCGCCACACCAGATTGCCCTGGCGGGCGAAGGTGTCCTCCGCGTCGACCAGGCCGGCCAGCGCAGCGTCGACCTGACCGGTCCGGCCGCGGACCGTCGACAAGTAGAACTGCGCGCGCGCCTGCTCGTTGATCATGCCGCGTTCGCCGGCCACCTTGAGCTGCTCCTGGCTGAGTGCGGCCGCTTCGTCGAGCAGATTCAGCGCCAGGTAGGTGTCGGCCAGATCGAGGCGCGTGACGACGGCCAGCGAGTCACTGCGCAGGTTGTCGAAGACGTCGGCGGCGCGCCGCAACGTGTCGATAGCAGCGCCGTAGCGTCCCTGGCGGTAGGCGAGGTAGGCCAGGTTGACATCCACCCGGGCGAGCGCCACGCCGGCACCCTGCTGGGCGTAGTAGCCGCGCGCGGCGGCATACAGCTCCTCCGCCTCGCGGAGTCGATCCATGTTGGTCAGCGCGCTGGCCATGTTGTGGTTCAGCGTGGCCAGGTCCTTGGCCCGACCCGCCGCCGCGACGACCGGCCGCGCTCGATGGAACATCTTCAAGGCGCGCGCATAGTCATCCTGCTGGAAATAGACGAGTCCGACAATCTCGTCGAGCACTGCCGAACGCAACTGCTCGCCCATGCGCCGGAAGACGCGTCGGGCCCGTGCGGCGAGGCGCAAGGCCTCGGCGAAGCGGCCCATGCTGCTCAGGCAGTCCACCGCGCTGGCGTCGGTCCGCGCGGCATCGCCGACCATGCGCAGCCGACGGTAGAACCGACCCGCTTGCGCGTAGTCGACCAGCGCGGCCTCGTGCTGGCCGAGCACTCTGTTTACATCGCCGCGCAAGCGGCGCGCCGTTGCTTGTTGTTCGGGATCGCCGCTGGCGTCGGCCAACGCCACCGCGTGGACGGCGTCGGCCAGCGCCTCGCGCGGGCTGGCGTTCAGTTGGGCGCGGCCGCGCGTCAGCAGCTCGTCGAGCGACGGCACGCTGCGCAGGGGCAGCGTTTCGGCCAGCATGATCAAGACCCTTAGAGCTCGACTCCGCTCAGCTCGATCTCGTGGGTGCCGAGCTTCAGCAAAACGTCGTAGGTGCCCCGCTCCAGGTTCGGTAACGCGAACTCGCCACTCGAGTCGACTGCCGAGCGCACCGGCTCCTGGGTATCGCCGTGCAGCGGTCGCGGCTCGTCAGTGGGCAGCGCTTCGACGACGCCTGATCCCAGCGAGGCGCCGGCCAGCGAGAGGGCCTGGCCGCGGACGTTACTGGTCAGGCCGTCCTGGTTGGGTCGGACGAGCAGATCGACGTCGACGTCGCCGCCGCGATACAGAAGTTGCCAGGGACCTGGGCGCGTGCCTCCCGACACGGCGCCCGAACGGACGCCGGATGGCGCGCCCAGACCCTGGCGGCGAGAGTCGAATAGCAGGGACGCCCGCAAGCGTGACAGGAGAGCGCTCGGGCGAGACGCCGGCACAGGTAGCGCGCGAAACAGCCGTTTGGCACGTTCGCGGACCCATGCAGGAGGCTCGACCAGGTCACCCCGCGCCCAGAGCGAGCGTACGTCTGCGATCCAGGCCTGGTCAGGGAGTCCTCGTTCTCGTGTCACGGCAACAGTGTCCTTTGCAACTCGGCTCATTACAAAAGAGCGAGTCTCAGCTGCGAAAAGTACCGGACGAGGGGTCGGGGGCCGGTTGGCTGCCGCCGTCGGCCGTGCGCCGCCGTCAC
>DASXRR010000418.1:0-11174 GCA_036506475.1 Chloroflexota bacterium | reverse complement strand
GCCAGGAGTTGTCTGAGTGGCCGATACCCTTCGCTGGGCCCGTATTGCAACGCCTGGGCACCGTCCGTTTCGAGCACCCATTCGAATGCGCGGCGATACTCGTCGACGGGGAACAGCTCCGGCGCAGGCAGGCCGCCCGCGAGCGAGATCACGTCCGGCTGAGCCGTCACTTTCAAGATCTCGCGAATGTCCGAGGCGCGCATGCGCTCGGTGCGTTCGGCGAACAGCTGTTGCCAGACGACGGGCATGGAGCCTACATAGTACGAACCCGGCCGCGTGTGCCGGGCTCAATTACAGTGATGCTCGTGGTGCTTGGCGACTAGTCGGACGCGATCGAGGACAGCGAGCGCGGGCGGGACGTGCTAGGCATTGATTTGGCGCGCGTGAACTCTTCGCGGCGCAGTCGTTCCGCCATGCGGCGTGCGAACAACAAGCCATTCAGTGCGCGCTGATCCTCCGTGAGCATGCGATGCGGGGCACACGTGGCCAGTCGAACGCCCATCAGTCCAAATTCGCATGTGCAGTTGCGAGCAATGGCGTTGACTAGATCGAACGATTCTTGTTGGCTTCCGTGCCAGACGACTTGCATGGTCATGATGGTTGGTGTGCCCTGAGGGTGTTGCCTCCGAATTGCTGAACATGAGAAGGCACCTCGCGTGCCACCCCGGCGTCTAGGTCGGGTACCTTCAAGAACCTGTAACCTTACTGACGCTTTCGTCACGCTAGCTTTACATGGCGCATGTCAAGATCCTGGGCAGCGTCGTGGCCAGCCTGCAGCCGGTTGGCTGGATCGCGGCCGCCTGCGGCTTCGCCGCCACAACTGTTCGCAGCCAGCAGGGCGAAGCTGGCGCCTCTGAAGGGCGGGGATTGACGTCTTTGGAATACGGGCTCGGCCCGCCGGGCGTACTGGGGCGGGTACGCTAGGCCTTCGGTGCGTGCGCTTGGCTCGTTGTGGGGTGGCCGTCGGGCGGGACATGCGCTTGCGCTGGTGACGGTTACGTTGCTCGCAACGGGCAGCGTGGTGTGGACGGCGCCCCGCGGCCAGGTCATGGCTCAGGTCGAAACGAGGCCGGAGGCAGCACTAGCGCCAGCGGAACCGGGCAGGCCAGCCTGGCTCGAGCCAGCGCAGCTACCCCTGGCCATTGCGCCGACCACAGCGGCGAACTCGCGCACCCAGGGTGCCGACCAGACAACCGTCAAGGCCAACGCCGACGCGAACCTGTTCAACCCGCGCCTGGGCCTGCCGCGCTGGGTGCGCACCGTGCGCGACACCGCGCTGTGGTCGACGTCCGACCAGGCCGCCAGCAAGCTGGGCGACCTGCCCGCGGACGCCAGCTATCTCAAACCGCTGGGCAGCTATACCGAGGGCCGCCTGGACGTGTACTTCCCAGGTGACGCCGATACTCGCCCGCCGCTGCAAGCCTGGATCGACGCCAACGCGGTCGAGCCGACTGGCGTGCCTCCGTGGGTCGCCACGCCGTCTGCCCAGAAAAGCAGCACCGGCTTGCCGAAAGGGCCCGAGCGCAAGGGCGATGCGCCCCCGCCCAATGTCTCAGCCTGGTACGTGGCGATCGTCGACGACGCCTCCGGCCAGCTCATGTACGGTGAACAGCCGAACGTGTCCGTGCCGCAGGCGAGCACGACCAAGATCGCCACGACCATCGTGGCGCTCGAGCGTTCGCCGGACCTGGCGCGGCGCATCAAAGTAACGGTGAGCGCCAGCGCGATGGCCGCGCGCGACGGCTCGTCGACTATGGGCATCGAGCCCGGCCGCTCCGTCGGCCTCGACACGCTGCTGTACGGGATGATGCTGCCCAGTGGCAACGATGCCGCCGAGCAGGTCGCGCTCAGCCTGGCCGACTCACGCGAGCACTTCGTCGCCTGGATGAACGACGAGGCCGCCGCGCTCGGTCTGGCCGATACACACTTTGCCAATCCGAGTGGCATGGACGCGCCTGGCCACTACTCGAGCGCCTACGACATGGCCATGCTGGCGCGCTACGCGATGCGCAATCCGACATTTCGCACGCTCGTCAGCACGGTCCGCTTCAGTGGCGACAGCTATCCCATGCGTAACTTGAATCGGCTCCTCGACCTGTACCCGGGCGCCGACGGCGTCAAGATCGGCTACACCGACCTTGCCCAGAAGACGATCGTCGCGTCGGCTATGCGCGATGGTCACCGCGTCTACGTCAGCCTGATGCACAGCGCCGACCTGGTCACCGACGCGTCGGAGCTGTTCGACTGGGTGTGGGCGAACTACGAATGGCCCGGCCAGGCGGCCGAATAGCGCAGGATCCGACCGACCACACATTCGCTCAGCTTGTCGGACTGCACTTGCAGTTCGAGCCGCGGGCCTCCGTCGAGCTCCAGATGCGCGCCGAGCGAAGCCACGCTGTCGTCCCACCAATCGAGTGACAGGGTGCCCTGGGCGGCTTGCGCCTTGACTGCTGGCTCGCGCAAGTGGATGTACGCGCGGCCTTCGCCAATCACCGCGCCATCGGCGGAAACGAGGCGGGCCAATGATTTGTGCACGGCCACCGCTAGAATCCCTCGTTTGTCAATTCACTACTTCGAAGATTTCGTCGCGGGTCAGACCATCGAGCTGGGCGAGCACGCCTTCACCAGCGAGAGCATCATAGCGTTCGCGCGCGAGTACGACCCGCAGACGATGCATACCGATCCGGAACTGGCGCGCGGCTCGCCGTACGGCGGATTGATCGCCAGTGGCTGGCACACCGCGGGTGCCTATATGCGGCTGCTGGTGGACAATTTGATCTCGGGCACGGTCAGTCTGGGCTCGCCCGGGCTCGATCATCTGCGTTGGCTGAAACCGGTCCGGCCGGGCGACGTGCTGCGGGCGCGCATCACCATCATCGAGACTACAGCGTCGCGCAGCCGATCTGACCGGGGCATCGTGCGCTCGCGTGGCGAGATGATCAATCAGCACGACGAAGTGGTAATGGACGTCGAGGCTGTCAATTTCTACGGCCGTCGACCGCAAGGAGACTGAACGAAGCATGGCTACTGGTGTCCAGGTGGTGATCGACTGCGCCGACCCGGCGCACGTGGGCGAATTCTGGGCCGTTGCGCTCGGCTACAAGCTGCAGGACCCGCCAGCCGGGTTTGCATCGTGGCCTGATTTCCTGAGGGCGCAGGGCGTGCCCGAGAGCGAGTTCAATTCGGCCTACGCCGTAGTCGATCCCGACGGGTGCGGGCCGCGCCTCTTCTTCCAGCGCGTGCCCGAGGCCAAGGTGGTTAAGAACCGAGTCCACCTGGACCTGAACGTCGGTGGCGGACCAGGTGCGCCTCTGGATCAGCGCCGCGAACGCGTCGACCTCGAGGTCCTACGGCTTGAAGCCGCCGGCGCAACCAGGCAGCAAGGCTACGCCGAACGCGGCGAGTACCACGTGGTCATGCAAGACCCCGAGGGCAACGAGTTCTGCGTCCAGTAAACGGGTCTTCTTGGAGAATGCGTGACTTAGCGATGCGCTGCGCGGGCGAGGGCCACGCGGTTGGCGAACAAGGCCGCGGTGGCGCCGGCGCCTATGCCATTGTCGATATTGACGACCACCAGGCCGGGCGCGCAGGTTTGCAGCATCGAGAGCAGGGCGGCTACGCCAGCGCCGCCCAGGCCGTACCCGACCGAGGTTGGCAGCCCGATGACTGGCATGTCGACCAGGCCGGCTACGACTGACGGTAACGCGCCATCCATGCCCGCGGCGACCACAACCACGTCGGCACCTTCCCCGCGCAGGAGCCGCAGCGGCGCCTCGAGTCGATGCAGACCGGCCACCCCGACGTCGTCGGCGCGCACGACGCGACAGCCCATCTCGCGTGCCACCCAGGCGGCTTCGTCGGCGCTTGGCGCGTCCGACGCGCCCGCGGTTAGCAAACCGACCACGCCGCCCGAGTCGGGTGGTGGCGCGGCGTCCTGGCGGGTGACCAGGACGGTGCCGCCACTCGGCGCAGCCAGGACAGTCGCGTCCTCGGGTTCGAGCTCGTAGCGCAACAGATCGATGACCTCAGGGCTGGCGCGGCTTACCAGCACCCGGCCCCGCGGCTGCTCAGCCAGCAAAGCGCGGACCGCCTGCAGTGTCAGACGAGGCGGCTTGCCCGCGGCGAAGACCACCTCGGGCACGCCTTTGCGCGCCTGCCGATGCGGGTCGACGTGCACCGGCATCGCGCCGAGCACGGCGGAGAGTCCGGCGAACGGATCGAGCGACTCAGCCACTGACGACCGGCAGTGGCACGACGCCCTCGTTGAGTCGGCCCGACCGATAGCCACGCGGGTCGATCTCCACACTCGGAAAGCCGAGCGACTTGAGCCGTAGCTCGATCTCCGACGCCAGAAGCTCCGCGTGCACGCGAGGGAGCTCGTCGGGCGCGATCTCCACTCGCGCGCGGTCGGCGAAATGACGTACGCGCAGCTGGCGGAAGCCGAGCTCGTGCAACGCCTGTTCGGCTCGCCCGATACGCTCGAGCTTCTCAGGCGTCACGCGGTCGCCATACGGCACGCGTGACGAGAGGCACGCGAGCGCGGGCTTGTCCCAGTTGGGCAGGTCGAGCGCGCGTGCCGCGGCCCTGATTTCGCTCTTGCCCATGGCTGCCTCGTGGAGCGGGCTGCGCACCAGGCCCTGGCGCTCGGCGGCCGCTCGGGCGCCCGGTCGCCAGTCGCCCAGGTCGTCCACGTTCAGCCCGTTCAGGATGTAGTTGGCGCCAGTGTCCTGGGCGAGCTGTTCGAGCTCCGTGTACAGGTGCGACTTGCAGAAGTAACAGCGGTCGACGGGGTTGCTTGCGTAGCGCTCGTCCTCGACCTCGCGCGTGTAGACCAGGTGGTGTCTGAGTCCGAGCTCGGCTGCCAGTGACTGTGCGTCGTCAAGCTCGGCGGGCGCGAGACTGGCCGAGACCGCCGTCGCCGCCACAGCCCGTTCGCCCAGCTCCTGCTGCGCCACGACCGCCACCAGGGTCGAGTCCACACCCGCCGAAAACGCGGTGATGGCTGACCCGTAGCTCCTGATGATCCCGCGCAGCTGGTCGAGCGGCATTTGGCGTCCGACAGTTTAGGGTAACGAGCCGTCCGGCCGCCCTTGACACGTAAGTACCAACTTACCTAAGGTCGAAGTGCAGTGGACGTCTTCGTCGCGATCGCCGATCCAACCCGACGGCGGCTCATCGAAGCGATAGGCGCGCAGCCTGGCCAGGCGGTGAATTCGTTGGCGCGGCCCTTCGACATGACCCGCCCGGCTATCTCACAGCACCTCAAGATCCTGCGCGACACCGGCCTGGTGACCGAGCACAAAGTCGGTCGCGAGCGCCGCTATCAATTGCGCGCGGCGCCGCTGCGCGAAGTGAGCGACTGGGTCGGGCAGTACGAGCAGATCTGGCGCGAGCGGCTCGGCGCGCTGGGGGCGTATCTGGATGCCCACGCGGACGCGCCGTGAAGCGCGCGGTGACCCATCTTGACCCACCGCGCACGCTGGCGTACACCTGGCATGGCGGCTGGATGGGCCGCCCGACGGTGGTGAGGTATACCCTCGAACCCGCGGCAGCCTGCCGCGCGTGCTCGATCAGCTCGAGCGCGACGAAGCGGTGAGTGCCCAGCGCTGAGGCGCACGCGCTGGCCTGGCTGTACAGCCTGGCCGACCAGGAGCGCGGCGTAGGCTGGAATCCGCGCGCCAGCGTCGCCGAGCAATGGAAGCTCGGTCGCACCCGGGCGTTGCTCGACCTCGCCGGTGCGCCCGACCGCGCGATGCGCGTGGTGCTGGTCGCGGGCACGAAGGGCAAGGGCTCGACGAGCGCGATGTTGGCCAGCATTCTCGGCGCTCAGGGGTTCCGCGTTGGCCTGTACACCAAGCCGCACCTGCAGAGCTACCGCGAGCGTGTGCGCGTCGACGGCGTGGCCATCGCGCCGCCGGCGTTTGCTGCCCAGGTCGAGCGCATGCGCACGCTGGTGCCGCGCCTGCCGTCTGACGCCGGTGAACCAACGACCTTCGAAGTGACGACCGCGCTGGCGCTCGAGTACTTCCATGCCGAGCGGTGTGCGGTGGCGGTCGTCGAGGTTGGTCTGGGCGGACGGTTGGATGCGACCAACGCACTGGAGCCCGAGCTGAGCCTGATCACGCCGATCAGCTATGACCACACGGCGATCCTGGGCAAGACTTTGGGTGCGATCGCGACCGAGAAGGCGGGCATTCTGCGGCCCGGACGCCCAGGACTGCTGGCCGAGCAGCGGCCGGCGGCGCTGCGTGCGTTGCGACAGGCATGTGCTGCAACCGGTGCCCAATGCCATGTTGTCGCGCCGTTGGCCGGCGCGGTGCCTCAGCCGGGCGACCATCAGCGCCAGAATGCGGCCCTGGCGATTGCCGCGGCACGCTGTCTGGCCGACGTCCCGGAAGGCACCATTGACGAAGGACTTCGGCGCTTACACTGGCCTGGGCGCTTCGAGATCGTCGGACGCGTGGTCCTCGACGGCGCGCACAACGGTGCCTCAGCCGCGGCGCTGGCAGCCACCCTGCGCGACTATGCCGCCGGCCGGCCCATCACCCTGGTGTTGGGCATAAATCGCGACAAGGATGCCCGGGCGGTGCTGGCGCCGCTGCTGCCACTCGCTACTCGCGTGTACGCCACGCGGGCCCACGACAGTCCGCGCGCGCTCGATGCCGCCCAGCTCGCCGGATGGTGCCGTCGGCTGGGCCATGCGGCGGAGATCCGAGCGCGACTGGACGATGCGCTCGCGTCCGCCAAGCAGCACGACGGGCTGGTGTGTGTGACCGGTTCGCTCATGCTCGTCGGCCAGGCCCGAACAGTGCTCGGGCTCCCGATTGCCGAGCGCCTGTGGAGCTAGCATGAGCACCAGTGGACGAAGCTAGCGTGCGCGCCGCTATCGCTGGCCTGACCGAGGCCGATGGTTCGCCGTCGTTTGGGGAAGGCACGATTGGCGGTGTGCAGATCTCCGGCGACGAGTGGCTCGCGGTCCAGCTCGGGACCGAGCGCGTACCGCGCGAGAAGATGGCGCGCCTGCATGCGCATCTCAGCGCGGCGTTTCCGGGCGCAGAAGTCGAGATTCGTTCGGCTGGACGAGTGTTTCGCGGCGGTCATGGCTTCGGCTCGAATCGGCATGTGATTGCAGTCCTGGGTGGGAAGGGTGGGGTCGGCAAGTCGACCGTCACGGTCAGCCTGGCGTTGACGCTGTCTGCAATGGGCAGTCGCGTCGGCGTGCTCGACGGCGACCTGAACGGCCCGGACATTCCGCATTTGCTGGGCATCCATCCCCGCGAACGCCCCCGCCCTGACTGGCGGCAGGCTGAGATCCGCCCGCCGCGGGAACGCCGCGTGCCGTACGAGCGGCTCGGGCTCGAGGTCATGTCGGTCGGTTTCGTCGTGCCCGAGAAGGCGCCGCTGGTGGCCAGCGAGCGCTGGTTCGTCTCGGGTCTGCTGCGCAATCTGATCTTCGACGTGGCCTGGAAGGCGGACGTCATCGTCATCGACGCGCCGCCTGGTACGGGCGAGGAGATCCAGGTCATGGTGCGCGAGCTGCCGCTGTCCGGCGCGTTGTTCGTGACCACGCCGCAGGACCTGGCACAGATGGACGCCGAGCGCACCCTGTCGCACTTGCGCAACCACGGCGTGCCGGTCATTGGCATGGTGCAGAACATGGCGTCGCTGACCTGCCCGCATTGCGAGCAGGGCATTGACCTGTACAGCCAATCCAATCGCCTGTCCGACGCGGGCATCGGCATCCTCGGGCGCATCCCCTTCGACACACGCCTGTCCGCCGCCGCCGATACCGGCATACCGCTCGTCCTGGGCGACCCACGCGGCCCGATCGCCCTGGAGTTCGCGCGCATCGGCGGCCAGGTCCGCCGTTGGCTCGCCATGGCCTCCTGATGCACCACCCCTCACCCCCGCCCTCTCCCCCTGAGGGGCGAGGGAGCTGCCATGGCTGCGTGGCACTGGTAACCGCCTCGCCCCCTCCGGGGAGAGGCCGCGCGGAGCGCGGGTGAGGGGCGGCCGTTCTACGGCAGCCAGGCGGCGAGGCCGTAGCCGGTCAGGTAGGGGTAGCGCGCGGTGTCGCCGCTAGCGACGTCGACGATGAACGAGCCGGTGCCGCCGTAAACGAAGAGCTGGCGGCCGTCGGGCGACCAGACCAGCGACGGGTCATCGGCGCCCAGATTCGCCAGCAGATGCGGGTTGCTGCCGTCGGTGCCGATCAGCCAGACATCCCACGGTAGGCCATGCGCCTCGGCCGTTCTGACGCCGAGCAGGCGGTCGAGCAGCGACAGGCTCTGGTGGCCAACAAACGGGGTAGCGACGGCAAAAGCAATCTGGTCGCCGCTGGGCGAAAAACGTGGGCTGCCGACGTCGACGAGCGCGCCCGCTGGGATCAATTCACGTTCATCCAGTGCATCCGTGCTGCGTACGAGGAGGGCTGTGCCGCTGTTCGACGATCGCACGTAGGTGATCTGGGCGCCGTCGAGGGAGGCGTCGGGCTGTCGGGCGTCGTCGACAATGGTCGTCCGCCCGGAGCCGTCAACCTGGACGGCGTCGACGCGCGACGGAAAACGGGCGGCGGACTGGTAGGCGTAGCCCATCGCCGGTGCGCGCAAGTCCTCGCGCTGGAACAGGACCCGGTCAGCAGCCCAGGTCGGCCAGCCGAGCGACTCGCCGCGATCCTGTCGGCCAGCCAGCTTCGTCATGTCACCGGTCGCCGTGTCCAGGCGCAGAATGTCGCCGCCGATGCGGTCGTCCAGCGGCGAGTACAGTGCGATGACCACCGCGCCGTGGGCGTTGGCCGCGACGTCGGCCACATAGGACGGCGCTACCACGCGCGTAATCGCCCGCGGCCGCGGCGCCTCGAGGCTGAGCCAGGCCGCCTGACGGTTGGCTGGCGCCAGGAGCGCGCCCGGGTACGGCTCGGCCTCAGCCCGTGCCCACGGCGCAACCGCCATAGCCAGGCTCAAAGCACAGAGAAGCGCGCGCCGCACGTTGCGCAGCCTAACCCATTCAACACGCGCGCCTGATCCAAAACTGCAGTGGGATAGTGTGGTGGTGGGCATGGCGGCGCAAACAGTGTGGGCCAAGCTCAACAGGGTGCTGTCGCCCGTCGAGGAGCGTCCGCACCTCGTCGAGCATATGGAATCGGCCAGCTACCAGACGCGCAGCGGTACGCCGTACGTGGTCATCCACAACCCGCGGGCCGAAACGTACGCCCGCCTCGACCCGCGCGAATTCGACCTGCTCGAGCTGATGGATGGACGCCACAGCGTCAAGGAGCTGGTGGTCGCGTACTACCAACGCCACGGCGTGCTGGCCCTGGCCCGAGTCGCGGGCCTGGTGAAACTGCTACAGGCGGAAGCCTTTCTCCGTCAGCGAGCGACGAACGTCTACGCCGAAATCGCGCAGCGCCTCCACCCGATACGCCGCACAACGCTCCCCACCGAGCTCACGTCGACGAACTTCGATGCGCGCCTTGCTGCCTGGTACCGCGCCTGGGGCCATGTCTTCTTCCATCGCGCGTGGCTGTGGGTCGGGCTCGGCGCGGCGCTCGTTGGGCCCGCCGTGGTGCTCGCGGAGCTGGCCCAGGGCCGTTCGGCCCTGTACGAGATCGGCGGCTCGCTCGCCTGGACCGTGCTGCTGCTGGTCATCCTCGCCCTGGCGACGCTCGCCGTGCACGAGCTTGGTCACGGCCTGGCCGTCAAGCATGCCGGTCGACGCGTGCACCGCGCCGGGGTGCGGCTGTACTACGGACTGCCCGCGGCCTACGTCGACACCACGGATGTCTGGATGGCGCCGCCCGCCATGCGCCTGCTCACCGCGTTCGCCGGCCCGTGGACTGGCCTGGTGCTCGGCGGCGCGCTCGCCATCGCCGCGATCGCGATCCCCGACGGTGCAATTGGGGCGTTCTTGTTCACAGCGGCGTTCGTGTTCCTGGTTGACAACATCTTCAACTTCAACCCGCTGCTCGAGCTCGACGGCTACTACATGCTCGTCGACTTGCTGGACAAGCCACTCTTGCGCCCCCGAGCGCTTGGCTTTGTGCGCGGTCCGCTGCTCGGCAAGCTACGGCGGCGCGAGCGATTGAGCGGTGAGGAGCGTTTGTTCACGCTGTTCGGGCTGGCCGCGGCCGGCTATGCCGTCCTGGCCGTGATCATCGCCGTGCGGGCCTGGCAGGCGGTCGCGCTGCCGTTGATCGTGGCCGGCTTGCAAAGTCAGGAGCTGCTGGCGCGCCTGGGCGTGCTCGTCGTGCTCGCCGCGATCGCCGTGCCTGTCGGGCTCTCGGCGATCGGGCTGGTGCGCCAGCTGCTCGAGCCCGCGAGCATATCGCTGCTGTGGCTCAGCGGCCGAGCCGCGGCGCATCGACATCGCGCGGCGCTGGCCGCGCTGCGCGCGGTGCCGTTGTGGTCCGAGCTGCCGCAGCCGCGCTTGCTCGAGGTGGCGCGGCTGATGCGCGCCGAGGACGTCGCGCGCGGCACCGAGGTCGTGCGCCAGGGCGAACGCGGCACGCGCTTCTACCTGATCGCCGAAGGGGCTTTTGAGGTCTACGTCGATGGCCAGCCGGTGGTGCGGCTGGGTCGCGGCGACTACTTCGGCGAGCGCGCTCTGCTGCACGGCACGCCACGCGCCGCCACGGTCGTCGCCGTGGAGCACGGGCGGGTGTTCGCACTCGATCACCAGGCGTTTGACGCGCTGCTCGCGAGCGATCTCGCGGCACGCCAACGCCTCGAGGCGGCGCTTGCCTATCGCGAAGAAGTGGAAGCCATGCCCATGCTCCAGTCGCTCTCGCCAGCCGAGCTGGACGTACTGCTGGCGAACATGGTGCCGCTCTCGGCGGCACCCCGTGAAGCAATCATTCGGCAAGGCGAACCTGGTCAGCGTTTTTATGTGGTGCGCTCGGGCGCAGTCGACGTGCTGCGCGATGGCTTGGTCCTGGCGCGGCTCGGCCCAGGCGAGGCCTTTGGCGAAATCGCCTTGTTGCTGGACGTGCCGCGGACCGCCAGTGTGATCGCCGTCGAGCCGACCGAGCTACTAGCGCTCGAGGCGTCAGCCTTTCGCGACTTGCTGGCCGGCTATCTGGGGCGTGCGGGTGAGCTCGAACGGCTCAGCTACCTGCGCCTGCGGACCCACAAACGTCTGGACGAGATCGTGTAAGCGGCACACAATGCAGCTTGGGG
>DASXRR010000417.1:0-3500 GCA_036506475.1 Chloroflexota bacterium | reverse complement strand
CGCGGTCAGAGCCTGATCGTCTGGGCGATCGCCGAAGGCCGCTCATGCGCCGCTGGTGTCGACACCTGGCTGATGGGCGAAACGCTCCTGCCCGCGCCGATCCCGCCCACCGCCCGCCCGCTCGTCTAAATCGCGTTGGCCGGGGGGTTCGAGACGGCCAGCTCGTCACCGTCGACGGCGCAGGTCACACGGTGCACCGCACCCGGCCAACCGAGTTCCTCAACGCCGTCCGTGCCTTCCTATCTGCTGATCGGTCATCGTCTACGATCTTTCCGAAGGGCACCTGGGCATGTCTCGATGGTTCGTGGGCGTGGCGCTGATCGCGGCGTCCGTGCTCCTGCCGGCACCGACGACGCTGGCGCAAGGCACAACGAGTTGCACGGCAGGTCAAGCACCGCGCTTCATGTTTGGCTTCGCCGATCTCAAGGCGCACATCGGCGAAGCCATGGGCGAGCCGGTCACGTGCGAGTTCTCGGACCCGAACGGGACGGGCGACGTCCACCAGCGCACGACGTCGGGTCTCGCATTCTGGCGTAAGTCGACCAACACACCCACGTTCACCAACGGCTTCGAGCACTGGGCAAACACGCCCGCGGGCTGGGTCACGTGGACCGGCGCCGGCATCGACCCGCCCCGCCAGGTCGATGCCTACCCACAGGTCGTGGTCGACGGCTTCATGAGCGGCTGCCGCGGGACCGACCCGCAGCGCGAACCGATCTGTCGCTGCGCCATCGACAAGATTCAGGCGCGCCTCAGCCTGGTTGACTTCATCAATCTGTCCCAACGCCTGATGAACGACGAACCAGACGAGCAGCTGACCACGATCGTCGTCGAGTGCATCCTCGAAGCTGACTGAGGCGCCAGCAAGGCCAGTCTCAATCCACGGCCCGATCAGCCACCGTCAGCCGGATAGCCCGAATCAGCTCCGTAGCGGCGCCGATCGTGCCTGGTTCGAGCGCCGCCCCCAGCGCGTCCGCCCACGTTTTGGGCGACCGAGACCGTGTGCAGGACCTCCTGGCCGCGCCGCGCTCGAGTAGATCTGCCACGCGCTGCACGGCCTGACGGGCGATCCCGCGCCGCCGCGCTCGAAGCGCCCCGACCTGCTGGTCGCCGACATTCGTACGTTGTTCCGCGCGTTGCGTTAGCGCGTCTGGAGCCACGCCTCGAATGTCGGCCCGCCCAGCCTGGCGTGCGGGCTCGGCAGCAATGCGCCACTCGTGTTCAGCTCGTGCTCCGGGTCGGCAGCGTCGCTCGCCGCCTCGATCCGCACCGAGTCACCGCGCTTGGTAGCAAGCAGGTTGGCTATTTCCACGAGGTTCTCCTCACGCGGCCCGGCGACTTCGGCGATGGGCGTTTCAGGTGACGGAAAGTGTGGATCGGTGGCCAGGTCGACCAGCGTCTCGGCAACAGTCCTGGCCGCGACCAGCTGCGTTCTCATCCGCGGCACGTAGACCACGTCGCCCTGCCGACCCCAGTCCATCAGCTGCGGGACGAACTCGTGGAACTGCGCCGCACGCAGAATGCGGACGGGAATGGGTCCGCCCAGCATGGCTTGCGCGTGCGCGACTTTGGCCGCGCCGTAGCCGCCTGTGAACCGGTCGCAGCCGATGATCGACACCACGACCATGCGCCGCACGCCGGCTCGCTGGCCAGCGGCGTGCAGGTTCCGCGCGGCTGTGGTAAAGAACTCGGTCGCCGCCGCCTCGTCTGGCGAGGGTCCAGTCGCGACGTCGATGATGCATTCGACACCGGACAGCGCCTCCGCCAGACCGGCTCCCGTAATGATGTCTACGCCAGCCGAGCGCGAGATCGCCACAGCGTCGTGTCCCCGTTCCGCAAGGACATCGACGACGTGACTCCCGACTCGCCCGGTTGCGCCAGCTACTGCAATCTTCATAGGTGCCTTCCTTGTGTCACACCAGCACTGTTTTGCTGGTCACTGCTATGACACCTGGCAACGCGGGAATGTGACCGATGCACGACCAGGACTGGCTGGCGGAGCGCTTCGACCAGCACCGCACCCATCTGCGGGCGGTCGCCTAATCAGATGCTCGGCTCGCTGACAGAAGCGGACGACGCCGTCCAGGACGCGTGGCTACACTGAGCTTGGACGTGCACGTCCCCGATCCGATCGTGACCCGGCTGGCCTTCACCGTCGTGCGCGGTCGGATTGTCGCCATGCACTCAGTCACGGAGCCCGCTCGACTCCAACAGCTCGCCTTGACCCGGCTACAAGCTTAATGACATTCGTGCACTACGAAGACGCTGTACGAACACAATGGACTCACATGGGATAGCCTCGGGCGCCCTGGATGCCCTTCAGGACGGCGATCTCGCCGGTCTCCGTGCCTAGATGATTGGCGAGCAACAGCGCGATCGCCGAACCCCAGGTGTGCTGGCCCAGGCCAACCCCGGACAGGTCCATGGGTTGATCGAGATCCGCTTCGGATAGGCCGGCCAGCCAGCCATCGGTCTGCTCGGCCACTGCCTCGCCATAAGCGCGCAGCTGAGCGAGATCGATCTTGACGCGCCGCGTCCACGGACCATAGTCGGCCCAGCCAGGGCCGGGCATGGGCATAGGCTCGCTCAGTCCAGTGCGACCGGCCCACGTCGTGGCCGACAGCTGCGCAGCCTGGCGAAACATGCCTTGCACGATCATGTCTTCGGAGCACACGACGTGGGCGTACGTGGCCCCGAGTGGATTGGCGATGCCCGGCGGAATGAATTCGACCTGTGCCTGGGTGACGTCAGCCATGGTCCCGTCGAGCACTTGACGCGCGTCGCGGACGATCCTGCGCATGAGCTCCGCGCGCGTTGTGGGTCCAGTTTCAATGGTCATGGTCGGTTCTCCTCCCGAGGTGGATTGGCATTGGGATCGAGCCCAGGCGCACCGCCGCTGACGACCACGCCCAGGCGTGCCAGATAGTGCAGCCACCCGTCACGATGTTGGTCCCGCATGGCAGGCGTCAGCAGCCCGCGATGCACGAGCCGCACGTGCGTGCCATCGCCGTCTGGCGTCAGCGTCACCTCGACGGTGCTGGAGCCGGGTGGGACCACGTCGTCGTCTTCCCAGCCAAACGAAAAAACGACGCGTGAATGGGGCACGACTTCGAGGTACTCGCCGCGGGCGCGCGCTCGCGGGTTGATGTCGATCGCGTATACCCCACTCGGGCGCGGATCGGCCACGGCGTGTTCGCCCATCCACCGCACCATCTTGTCGGCATCGACAAAGAATGCGAACACCGCGTGCGGCGCCGCGGCAACGCGAATTTCACTGACGACGGCGTCGATCTCACTCAGGGTCACGGTTCGCCCTGGCGGCCCTCCTGAGCGTCATATTCGGCGGCTTCACGAAGCTCTTCGAGCGCCTCGCCCCAGAACTCGCGGATCCACGCGCGCAGCTCGCGCAAGCCTTCTGGTCGGGCGCGGTACAGCCGGCGCGTGCCCGAGCGACGCTCGGCCAGCAAGCCAGCCTCGCGCAACACGCGCAGGTGTTGTGA
>DASXRR010000416.1:0-3860 GCA_036506475.1 Chloroflexota bacterium | reverse complement strand
CGCGCGCATACGCGGATTGAGCGACGCATAGGGATCCTGGAACACCGCCTGCAGCTCGCGCCGGTACGGCCGCATGGCCCGGCCCTGCAGCGCATCGATGCGCTGCCCGCGCCACTCGATAGTGCCCGCCGTCGGCTCGATCAACCTGAGCACTGTCTTGCCGATGGTCGACTTGCCACAGCCGGACTCGCCGACCAGGCCGAGTGTCTCACCCTCATCGATGCTGAAGCTGACGCCGTCCACTGCCTTGACCTGGCCGACGACGCGACGCAACAGCCCGCGCTCGATCGGAAAGTGCTTCTTGAGGCCGCGCACCTCGAGCAGGGTCTGTGTCATTGGTACAGCGTGCAGCGCACCCAGTGGCCGGGCTTGACCTCGGTCAGCTCGACGTCCTGGGGACCGTGGCAGCGGGCGCGCTTGGGCGCGGGACAGCGCGGTAAGAAGGTGCAGCCAGTCGGCAAGCTAAAGGGGTCAGGCACACTGCCCGGGATCGTCGCCAGGCGACGGTTCACTTTGCCGCCAACGCGTGGGATCGAACGCATGAGCCCGATCGTGTACGGGTGCAGCGGCTCGTCGAAAATGGTGCCGACGTCGCATAGCTCGACCACCTTGCCCATGTACATAACGGCCACCCGATCAGCCATTTCGGCGATCACGCCGAGGTTGTGCGTGATCATCAAGATGGCCATGTGAAACTCGGCCTGGAGCGCCTTCATCAGCTCCAGGATCTGCGCCTGAATCGTCACATCGAGGGCCGTGGTCGGCTCGTCGGCAATCAACAGACTCGGATTACACGACAGCGCCATGGCAATCATGGCCCGCTGGCGCATGCCGCCCGAGAACTGGTGCGGAAACTCCTGGGCGCGCTGCTTCGGATTACCAATGCCGACCTGGCCGAGCATGTGCTCGGCAAATTCGCGGGCCTCTTTCGGCCGCACCCGCTGATGCAATTGCACGGCCTCGGCAATCTGGCTGCCCACCGTATGCACGGGTGACAGAGAGGTCATCGGCTCCTGGAAGATCATGGCGATTTCGTTACCGCGGATGGAGCGAATGCGCGCGCCGCGCGGATCAAGCTGCGCCAGATCCACCACGTCCCCGGAGCGACGCGTGAAGCGCATCGAACCGCTGACGATGCGGCTCGTCCCCGCCGGCAGCAGCCGTAAGAGTGAGTGCGCGGTGACGCTCTTGCCACAGCCCGACTCGCCGACCAGGCCGAGCGTCTCGCCCGGCCGAATGTCCAGCGTCACGCCATCGACCGCCCGCACCACCCCGTCATGGGTGAAGAAGTGCGTCTTGAGATCCTCGATGTGCAGCAAAGTGCCGGGCTGGCGATCGGCGGCAACAGGTGTCGGCGACGTCGAGACAGCCATGCGTCAGACCACGGAGTACGGGTCGGTCGCGTCGCGCAGCCCATCGCCCAGGAAGTTGAAGGCGAGCACCGCGCTGGCAATCCACACGACCGGCATCAGCAGCCACGGAAAGTGCGCCAGCGTTTGAATGTTCTGGGCTTCCTGCAGCAAGGTCCCCCACGATACGAGCGGCGGGCGGATGCCAATGCCCAGGAACGTCAAGGCCGTTTCGGCCAGGATCATGCCCGGCACTGCCAGCGTCGACACGACGATGATGTGGCCGGACACCGCCGGAATCAGGTGTCGCGTAATGATCCTGGCGTCCGAAGCGCCCGCCAGCTGCGCCGCCAGCACGAACTCCTCCGAGCGCAGCGCCAGCACCTTGCCGCGTAACTGCCGCGCTAGAAATGTCCAGCCAATCAGCGACAAGACCACGCTGATCGCGAAATACACCTGCAGCGGCGGCCAGTGCGGCGGAAACGCGGCCGCCAGCGCCATCCACAGCGGAATGGCTGGAAAGGAGCGCACGATCTCGATCGCGCGCTGCATCAGGTCGTCGATCCGTCCGCCGTAGTAACCGCTGGCCACGCCCATCACCGAGCCGATGAGTAGGCTCAAGGTCACACCCACCAGACCGATGGTCAGCGAGATCTGGCTGCCGATCAGCAGCCGCGACAACTGGTCGCGGCCCTGGCGATCGGTGCCCAGCAGGAAGATGCCGAAGTCCTGACCAGGGATCCCGAACAGGTGGACATCGCTGGGAATCAGGCCGGCTAGCCGATACGGATCGCCCCTGACGAAAAACTGGAGAGGCACTTTGACGCTCGGATCGGGCGTGTAGTTGCGCCGCAGCGTGTCCAGGTCGGTCGTGAGCGTCAAACCCAGCACGTGCGGATAGACCTTGCCGTCGTCGACGAAGTACAGCGGTTGTGGCGGCGCGTAGATCGCGCTATCGAAGCGCTGGTCGGCGTCGTATGGCGCAATGAAGTTGGCGAACACCGCGACCACGTAAAACGCCACGATGACCGCGCCGCCGACCAGCGCCGCCCGATTGCGCAAGAACCGTCTTCGGATCAGCTCGAGCTGGCTGGTCGAGTAGCGTTTTTCGTCTTCGGCGGTGACCTCGGGCTCTGGGATCACCCCTTCGACGGGATAGGTCCACGGTGGAACCTCGATGTCCGTGGTCGGTTGCGTCTGGACGTCAGTCATACCGAATTCGTGGGTCGACCCACGCCAGGGCCAGGTCAGCCAGCAAGTTGCCGACCATCAAGATGGCGCTGAGCATAAGCAGGAAGGTGCCCGCCAGGTAGATGTCCTGGTTGAGCAGCGCGTGCAGGAACAGCGTGCCGGTGGTCGGCAAGCTGAGCACGATACCCAGAATGGTCGCGCCCGAGATCAAGTTCGGCAGGTGCAGGCCCATCACGCTGATCAATGGGTTGATGGCCACGCGTACGGCGTACTTGTTGACCACGGTACGCTCGGGCAGACCTTTGGCGCGCGCGGTGGTGACGAACTGCTGACCCAGAATGTCGAGCAGATTGCCGCGCATGATGCGGATCAGCTGCGCCGTGCCGGCCGCGGCCAGGATCAGCGTCGGCCACAGCAAGTGATTGGCCAGGTCGAGGATTTTGGTGCCTGTCCAGGGCTCGTTTTCCAGAGCGGGCGAGACCAGCCCGCCGACGGGCGCGTTGAACACGAAGACGCCGATGAACAGGTAGATCAGGCCGAGCATGAAGTCCGGGATGGACAGGCCCAGGAAGCCCATCGTGGTGAGTCCGACGTCACCCCACGAGTACTTGTGCGTGGCCGAATAGATGCCAATCGGGATGGCGATGATCCACATGACGAGCAATGCGAGTCCGGAGAGCAGCAACGTAAACCCCAGCCGACTGGCGATCAGCTCAGACACGGGTTTCTTCCACTCCACCGAATACCCAAAGTCGCCCGTTGGAAAGCCTTTGACCCAGTTGATGTACTGGACATAAATCGGCTGATCGAGCCCGTACTGGCGGCGCAAGCTCTCCATCGCCGCCGGATCCAAGCTGCCGCCCGAATCGGCCGAGTACGCCGCCAATGTCGTGAGAAAGTCGCCCGGCGGCAGCTGGATGATTAAGAAGGTCAGCATCGAGACGATCACCAGCGTCGGGATCATCGCCAGCAGTCTTCTAATGATGTAATTCAGCATCGCGCCATTTCGCTTTGCCGGGTCGGGGGAGCCCACGCTCTGATTCGCTCCGCGGGGTGCACTTGCAGCCCCCCGCAACAGGGGCTATTCGCCAATGGGACACATTCGCGCGGCCAACAACGCATGCGTACGGAGCGTTCACGTGGAATGCGTGCGCTGGGACTGCCTGCGCCATGCAGCCCGAGAGCCGAGATGCGCCGCTGCCCCCGTGGGCCGAGCCACGCCAGCGCTCCGCGCGTGCCGGGCCTGAGCGCCGAGCCACGCCAGCGCCGCGCGAGCTGAGCCTGAGGGCCGAGGACGCGCGTGCTCAGCCTGCCGCGAGC
>DASXRR010000415.1:0-10058 GCA_036506475.1 Chloroflexota bacterium | reverse complement strand
AACTGATCGACGAGCCGGTTCTCGTCCGCGCATTGGAGCAAGGCCGGATCGCCGGCGCCGGTCTGGACGTCTTCGAGCAGGAGCCGCTACCAGAAGACAGTCCACTGTGGGACATGCTGAACGTGTTTCTGCTCCCACATCGAGGCTCGGACACCTTCCGCTATCTGGATGCGGCGTCGATCTCATTCGCGAAGACCTGCGCCGCTACGTCGAGGGCACGCCGTCGGCGGGCCGTGTCGAAGCCGGTGTCTCCACGGGCATCCCCAATCACTACTTCGGCAGTCGTGAAGAGATCCTGATGGCGACGCTGTACGACACGGCCGACCGCGTCCGCCTGTGGGTCACGACCGAAATGGAGCGCGGCGCGACCGCGCGCGCCTGCATGGAGTTGATGATCCGCGCGCAAAGTCCGGAGCACGCCCCGGTGCGCGAGCTCTGGTCGATCTGGCTCGATTACTGGAGTGAAGCCAGTCGCGATGAACGCCTGGCCAGCTTCCAATCCGAACGCACCGCGTGGTGGATCGAACGGCTGCAGCGGCTGATCCAGCAAGGCATCGACGAAGGCGATTTCCGGCCCGGCGAAACCCTCGACCGCGCGCGCCGCTTCTGGGCCTTCCTCGACGGCCTGTCCATCCACTGCACCGTCGGCGATAGCTCCATGCCCGCCAGCGACTTCGTCCGTCACACCCTGGAGTACGTCCGCCGCGACATTTACCGGCCCGGTCTTGACGACGTATGAAGCCAACTCATCCAGCGGCCAACGTGACGCTGCTGCCGCCTCCAGGAGGATGCCTCTTGACACCGATCACCGACCTAACCGATTCTGACCGGGCCCGAATGCTGCGCTACGTCAAACCGGACCGTAACCCGCGACGCAACCAGCGAGTACGAGTGCGGAAGCAATGATCTTCAGCGACGTGCCCGACCCGCGGCTCGTCACCGTCCGTCGCGGCGGCACACTCGCGGATGCCGATCACCACCTGCTCGCGGTGTGGGCCGCGGATTGCACGGAGCACGTGCTGCACTATTTCGAGCAAGCGCGACCGGGCGACGAGCGTCCGCGGCGAGCGATCGATCTGGCGCGCGCCTGGGCACGAGGCGAGATCACGATGACGCCGTCCCGCACAGCCGCCGGCCACGCCAATGCCGCGGCCAGAGAGGTGGTCGGCGCCGCGCGGGAAGCAGCACACGCCGCCGGCCAGGCTGGCGCGGTGGCGCATGTGGCCGCCCACGAACTGGGTGCAGCGGCGTACGCGATCAGGGCTGCGCGCGCGGCGGCGGCAGTCGGCGAGCGCGACGCGGCCGGTCGCCGCGAGTGCCAGTGGCAGCGCGCTCAGCTTCCCAGTCAGATCCGGGAGCTCGTCCTCGACGACCAGCGCCTGCGCAACGACAAATGCTGGTGCGTGTTCGATTGCTGACCTAACCGGTCGGATCGAACACGATCGCCGCACCTTTTCATTACGTCTGCGGCGCGCGCTGCGAAGCCGCATTCCGCTGCGCCTGGCGCGCTTCGAGCAGCGCCATCTCCTCCGGCGGCCGCACGCTGCGGAACGCGGCGTAGATCAGTCCGTCGTACACGAGCTTGATTCCGCCCGCGATAAAGAACGGTAATCCGAGCGCGGCCGCGCCGAACGCGAAGCCGCTCAGCACCGGCGAAAATGCGCTGGCGATCGTCCGCGCCGTATTGGTGATGCCGGCAGTCGCGGTCCGCTCGTCCGGATCTACCACCGCCATGCTGTACGACTTGCGCGACGGTACGTCCATCTGCGACATGGTCGCGCGCAAGAAGATACACAGCACCGCCAGCCACGGCGTCGGCATCAGCGGCACCAGCATCAACAACACGCTCGACGGCGCGTGCGTGTACACCATCGTGTTGAGCAATCCGATGCGTGCCGCCAGCGGACCAACCCCGAGAAATGACAGACCGTTCAACACGTTCACGCAGAAAAACACCACGCCGAGTGATTCCGCCGACAGGTCCCACCGCAGGTGCAGCCAGTACGCCATCAACGACTGGACCACCAATCCACCGGCGAACGCATCCAGGCTCATCAACAGCGACAATTTCGCCACCACGCTGGCCGAGCGGTGGATGCCGATGAAGCGGCGCTCGCCGTGGATTTTCGCGCTCTCCACCCGGTCCGACAGGCCGATGAAGATGGCCAGATTCAGCAGACCAATCAACGCGTACAGCACGAACAGCGGCCGGTACATGTCCGGTCCGCGCAGGCCCAGCTGACCGAACACGCCAACGACGCCGGCGAACAGCGCACCCAGCGCTCCGCCGAAGCTGCCGAGCATGTCGTACAGCGAAAACAGCCACGTGCGGCGGCGGTCCTCGGTCGTCTGCGGCAGGATCGCCTGCTCGACCGTCACGAACGGACCCACCTCGGAATTGGCGACGCTGATCGTGCCGGTGAAGCCACCCAGCACAAGCAGCGCGAAGTTGCTAGTCAGCGCAAACAGCAGGCCGCCAAGCGCCATCAGCAGCGACATCAGCAAGACCGTGCGGCGCCGACCGAAGCGGTCGGCCTGGATCGACCAGAACACGTTCATCACCGCCGAACCTGCGAGGGCGGCGGTCAGGACCAGGCCGATCTGGACGGCTTCGAGGCCCAGGCCTTCGAGGTAGAGCGCGAGGACCACGCCCAGGAAGCCATAGGCGAAGGTGCGCAGGACGCGCGTGAGCAGCAGCTTCTGGCCGTCTGGGGTGAGCCAGGCGAGAGTCCACCGTGCGGGCAGCGGGCGCGGCATTCGGTGGAAGGCTAGCGCGTTCCCCGCGGGCGGAACGCTTTCGACGCCTGCGTTCGCCAATGGAGCGCCGCGTGGCAAGAAGAAGCGGACCACGCGCCCGAAGCGCCCCAATGTGTGGGTAGCCGGCAACGGGTTACCCAACCATGTATCCTGGGCCGTTCCGAGGCAGTGCCATACCGGCCCGACCCACGGCCAATTATGGAACGTCAGCTCCCCGTCGTTTGCGATGCGCTCGGGCCCGCTTCGGCCGGCCGCGCGGCTGAGATGTGCGCCGAAAGGGGAGACTGGTGGCAGTGGCTCGACCGGCCGAGCTCCACCGCCTTCCGGTACGAGCACCCAGCCGGCGGCTTCACTGCTCGTCGCGAGCAGCGCAAGGGTCGGGTGTACTGGTACGCCTACCGCAAGCGGGGCGGCGTCTTGCACAAAACATATCTCGGCAAGACGCGCGACCTGACCGCGGCTTGCCTGGAGACGGCGGCGCTGTTGCTGGCACGCCGCTCGAGCGAGCCAGGCCGGCCCCGTGACCCGGAGCGGACCGAGTCGCCAGGAGCCCCCGCGCGGATGCTCCACAACCTGCCTGCCCACCTGCCTCGGCTCATCGGGCGGGAGCAGGAGCTCGAGGCCATTTGCCGAGCGCTCCTGGCAGCCGACCGGGGCTTGCTCACGACCACCGGAACCGGGGGGAGCGGCAAAACGCGCCTGGCGCTCGAGGTGGCCGCCACACTGCGTAAACAGTTCGCTGACGGCGTCTGGTACGTTGAGCTCGCGAGCATCGTCGACCCCGCTCTCGTGCCGATGGCGGTCGCCACGGCGCTGGGCCTGCGCGAGGCTCCGGGCCGTCCCGTGATCGAGACCGTCCGCCGGTCCCTGCGCGAACGATCACTCCTGCTGGTGCTCGACAACTGTGAGCACCTGATCGACGCCTGTGCCCGGCTGGTCGACGACCTCTTGTCCGGCTGCCCCGGCTTGCGGGTCCTGGCCACCAGCCGCGAGCCGCTGCGCATGGCGGGCGAGCTCGTCTGGCGGCTGGCCGGCCTGGCGGCGCCGGATCTCGACTCGCCGCCAACTGACCCGGCCGATCTGGGTCGTTTCGCCGCTGTCCGACTGTTCGCCGAGCGGGCACGTGCGGCCCAGCCGGACTTCGCCCTCGGGCCGCGGAACGCCCGCGCCGTCGGTGAGATTTGCACCCGGCTCGGCGGGCTGCCGTTGGCCCTGGAGCTGGCGGCCGCTCGCGTGCGCGTGCTCGCTCCTGAGGAGATTGCGACCAACCTGGAGGACAGCTTTCGGCTCCTGACCGGCGGCAATCGAACCGCGCCCGCCCGTCAGCAGACGCTGCGCGCGGCCCTCGACTGGAGTTACGACCTTCTGAGCGGGGAGGAGCGCGCCCTCTTTCGGCGCCTGGCGCTCTTCGCCGGCGGGTTCAACCTGGCGTCGGCTGAGGCGGTCGGTGCCGAAGGCCCCATCGAGCAGACCGACGTGCTCGACCTGCTGACCCAACTCGTCGACAAGTCGCTTGTGCAGGACGACCAGGCGGATGGTGTGGCTCGACATCGACTCGCCGAGCCGGTACGCCAGTATGCGCGCGAGCGGCTAAACGACAGCGGGGAGGCTCGTGGAACCGCGGCTCGTCATGCCGCCCATTTCCTGGCCTTTGCCGAGGATGCCGAGCCCAAGCTCATGAGTGCGGACCGCCACCGCTGGGTGGCGCGACTGGAAACGGAGCACCAGAACCTGCGCTCGGCGCTGTCGTGGCTGCTCAGCGTGGGCGACGTGGAGGCCGGCCTGCGGTTGGCGACGGCGCTGGTGCCGTTCTGGTCGAACCGAGGACACCTGAGTGAGGGGCGGATCTGGCTAGAGCGGGGGCTGACGATCGACGGCTCTACGGTCCCGGGCGCGCGGCGTGCGAAGGCGCTGAGTGGTGCCGGGATGCTGGCCATGCTTCAAATCGACAGTCCGGGCGCCCGCCCCCTGCTCGAGCAAAGCCTGACGCTCTGCCGCGCGAGCGGAAACACGCAGGGAGCCGCAGATGCACTCGGCATGCTGGCCCATGCCGTTCACTTTGAGGGCGATATCCCGGCCATGGTCGCACTTGGCGAGCAGAGCCTGGCCCTCTACCGGGAAGTGGATGACCGCATGGGTATCGCGGGCGCGCTCGGCCAGCTGGGGCATGCCGCCTGGCATCAGCAGCAGTATCCCGCGGCATGGGCGCTGCTCCAGGACGCCCTCGCGCTGCTACGGGAGCTCGAGAGCAGCTGGTCTCTGTGGAACCCATTCATGTCCATCACGCACGTCTTGTGGACGCTCGGTAATGTCGCGCGCGACCAGGCCGACTACCCGACCGCGCGCTCGCTGTACGCGGAGGGCATGGTCGCCGCCCAGGAACAGGGGAGCGCGTTCCACGTGGCGGTCTTGCTGGACTCGTTCGCGTCGCTGGCCGCCACTCAGGGGCAGGCCGCGCGGGCCGCACGATTGCTCGGCGCAGCCGAGGCGGTGCGCCACGCCAGCGACGTAGCGTTGGCGCCCGTCTACCGCCGCGACTTCTACGACGCCATCACTGCGACCGTGCAGGCCGCACTGGATACGGAGTCGCTGTCGGCGGCCTGGGCGGATGGAGGCGCGATGTCGTGGGAGCAGGCTATCGCGTATGGCCTGACGGACACCGTCGACGCTGATGTCCGCTCAGCGCAGCCACTTGTTCATCCGGATCGCTTGACCTCACGAGAAGCGGAGATCCTGCGCCTTCTTGCCGGGGGCAAGAGCAACCCGTCGATCGCGAACGAATTGGTCTTGAGCGTGTACACGGTCGAGCGGCACGTCGCCAACATTTACACCAAGATTGGGCTTCATACACGCGTCGAGGCCGCCGCTTACGCGCTGCGCCACCGCCTCGTCTAGCCCGCCCCAGTAGTCTTCACGCGCCGCGTCCGTCCTTCATCTACATACGCAGGATGGCTGAGTTCCGCGATGGCCGCCGAGGCGCTGAGCGCTAGTCTCGGTCGCGATGATCACCAGCACCACAGTGTCGCGAGGCCGTTTCGATGAGATCGGCGTGAAGACCAGCGGATCGTCAGACGTCTACGTAGTGACAAACACGATCGCGCCGGGCGATGACACGGGATGGCATATGCACCCTGGCCCGAGCCTGATCACGGTCCAGTCCGGCACCGTCACGGCCTACGAGGGCGACGATCCCACCTGCACGCCTCGGGTGTACCAGACGGGAAGCGGCTTCATCGAGCCGGGTGACGGTCACGTGCACCTCCTTCGCAATGAGGGCGACGTTGACGTCGTTACGGTTGCCGTTCAGATCGTTCCGGCCGACTCCGAACGGCGAACCGACGTTGCAACCCCCGGCAACTGCGCTTTCTAGACCACAGCCGGCCTGGCTCTCAGTTTTCGCGACAAAGGAGTTTGTGAAATGACGTTTGGTTGTTCGATCCGCGACGTCCGTTACTTGCTGGCGACAAGCACAAGCGTTGCGTTCAGATTGTCATGCACGCGCGCACTACATCGAGCGGGACCGGATTTCGCCACGTGCGAATCCGCCGTCGCTCACGGAGATCAAAGGAGGTTCGCGATGGGTTTGAGAAAACTCGTGGGAATGAAGCAGATGGTGTGCGGGTCGCTCGTGTTTGGAGCGCTGGCGGTCCTGGTGGTCGCCCAGACCGCGTTCGCGACACCCGTCATCGGAGTGGAAGGCACGTCTTTGGCGGTTGGCACATTCGATGGCCTCGATGCCACGTCGGCGACAGACAGCCATCACGTCGAATTGCGGGCGACGGGCGCAACGGACGTGCACGTGCTGCAGAACAAGATCGCGCCAGGCGGAACGTTCGGCTGGCACTCCCATCCCGGTCCCAGCATCGTCGTCGTCCAGAGCGGCGTGCTGACGCTGTATCGCGCAGACGATCTGGACTGCACACCGCAGGTTTACGCGGCCGGGTCCGGTTTCGTCGATCAGGGGGGCGACGTCCACGTTGTCCGCAACGAGGGCGATATGGAGGCAGTAGTCTATGTGACCTCGATCATCCCGCAGGGTGCGGGGAGACGAATCGACGCGCTTGATCCGGGTACCTGCGGGTTCTAGACAAATGCGAGCGAGGCGAAGAGCGGACGCAGGTGATGGCCTGCTCACGCTCTCGCTCGCCGAGAGGAACATCAGCCTTCTCTACCTCAACTACGATCAGCCGTTCGCCGCCCCTGTCATACACTTCCTCGGGGCCGAAGCCGCAGGCCACCCGCCACCGACGCACTACACATGGCGCTGACCAGCCGACAACCACGGCCCGGATTCATTCATCACTCGGATCGCGGTGGGCAGTACCACCACTCCGCCACCGTGGCAGCCTGAGCAAACCGTCCGTCAAAACGGGTCGAGACCGGTCGCCGCACGTGGTTGAGTCGTGGTCGGCTGCATAGGTCACCTCCAGTACCAACAGCGTTGGGGCTCGCGGGAACCCTGGCAGTTGCGGCGGGTAAATGGAGAGTCAACGGCGGGTGATTCGCCGCCGGAGCTATCCCGTCGTAGCTACCTTGCAAGACGTTTGGTGGGTTACGGCGGGCGCGCTGATCAGGGCGCCCATGAGCAGCGTGCCGGGGTAGCGCAGACCGTCAGTCAACCAGCAGGCGCGACGGGTAAGCGCAGTGTGAATGTACTGCCATGCCCCTCCCTGCTCTGAACGGCGATCGCGCCACCGTGCTGCTCGAGGATTGCCTTCGTTCCCGCCAGGCCGAGTCCGGTTCCATCGATGCGCCCGGCAACATTCCGCGCCCGCTGATACGGCTCGAAGATGCGCGGCAGATCGTCTGCCGGAATGCCCAGACCGTGGTCCTCGATCGCCAGCACGGCCCAACCAGCTTCGTGCTTCACGCGGATCATGATTTCGTCGCGACCAGGACTGAACTTGACGGCATTGCCCAGCAGGTTCGCCAGCACGCGTTCGAGTCGCCGCGGGTCCCAGTAGCCCACAAGCGACGGCACGTCCGACTCCAGGCGTATGACGGACACGTCCGGCGGCGGGGGAGTGTGCATCAACATTGCACGCCGCGCCAGCGCTACAAGGTCGGTCGGCTCGAGGTGCAGGTCGAGTGGCCTACCTGCCTGCAGCCGCAGCGTATCGAACAACGTATCTATCAAACTGATGGCGCTGGCTGTGCTCGAGTCGATCGTGTCCAGGGCAGCGTCCAGCCTTTCCCGGCCAATTTGGCCCTCACGAACCAGGCGGCGCCGCATGACTTGAGCTTGTGTCTTGATCGCCGTCAACGGGTTTCGCAGGTCGTGCGAAACCATCGCCACAAACTCATCCCGGGCACGTGTGGCGGCCTCGGTTTCGGCACGCGCAGCGGCCTCTGCTCGCGCCGCTGCCTCGGCGCGTTCCCGCGCCTCCAGCGCCGCCTCATACAGACTTGCCAGCCGATCGCTGAGCAGCCAACCGACGAGGCTGGTCAGGGCCACCGCCACCGCTAGCAGCCCCGCGGTGACCGCGGCCGATCCGCGCACTGGTCCGAACGCCTCGGCCGTGGGCTGCTGCGCGAACACGCCCCAGCCGCTTCGCGTGGGCGCAAAGGCGACTAACAGTTCATCGCCGGTTGCGCCGCGCAGGACACGGCTGCCCACCGCGCCCGACAGCGCTGCGTCGACGTGCTCGTAGCCACGAAGTGAGGTAATGCCTGGCTGAATGCGCGGGTCCGGGTGGACAATTACCAACCCGTCTGCGTCGACGACCGCGATGCCGGTTCCTGGTGCGGGTCGCGCCTGCGCGAGGACTTGCCGAAGTCGGTCCAATTCAAGGGCGCCCGTGAGCACACCGCGGCGGCCATCCGCGAGGTCGACCGGAACGGCCAGGCTGACCACTGGAAGGGCGCGAACCCGGCCGATGAGCACCCCGCTGACGGTCGGGCGTCCACTGCGCATCACCTCCTGGAAGTAGCCACGATCCGCTACGTTGAGCGACCCTGGCGGGGACGTCTCGCCGGTCAGGTTATAGCCAGCGGGATCGAAGAGGGTTATGCCGAGCAGATCAGGGCTAACTTCGCCAGCGTCATCGAGCGTCTCGCGCAGCTGTGCAGGATCCAGACCGCGTACGGACGTCGTTACTGCCAACGCACGCAGCGTCGCGAGGTTGCTCTCGACGAAATCATCGGTTGCCTCGGCCGCCAAGCGCGCCTGCGCTACGCGCTCGGAAGCAAGACGCGCCTGGCCATCGTCAACCTGGCGCCAGACATGCCAGGTCGAGAAAAGCGCGAGGGGCAATACGGCCAAGGCCAGAGCGCGCAACACGTCGAAACGCTGCCCTGACGCAGAGTTGACTGAGCCGAATAAACGAGGAGCGGCGGACACGGAAGTTTCGCGATACCGCGCCTACCCCCGTAACACGCGCGGCGGCATCATCCTATCCGACTCGCGGTTCCTGGTGAGCCGCGAGCCACGCCTGGCGCACGGCGTCTAGCTTGTCCGCACTCACCCGCTCGTCATCACCGAATCCTTGCGCGTGAACATTGCATAAACCCTTGCTATCCTCAGGCACTCGCTCCGGCCCTTCTCCTGCCAACAGCATGTGGCCAGTAGGGCTGAAGTTACAGACGGCACAGGCTAGGGCCGGACGCCCGACCGTGCCGACGTTTCGCTTGACGATGTACTCGCGAGCCATACGTACGCCGTCCCTCTCGCTGTGCGTCTTCGGTAACGCCAGGACTGGTCCGGGCCCGCCCGTGCAGAGCACCCGAGCCACCGGGGCGGGCTCGTCGCTGGCAGTTTAGCCCCGGCGCGACTATCGACGGGTCAGCCCAACTGAAATGCTTGCGAGACGCGGCCGGCCGACTGCGACCAGGTCAACGAGCGCGTGCGCGCCGATTGCTATCCAAATCTCCGCAACTGGCGTGACGACAGACGGCGAGCTCGACGCACGTGGGTATTCGCTAGTCGCTACTCGCCCGAAAACGGTGGACTACGGCAGAGTTTCCTTGGTAGCGACGCTGAGGGACTTTCGGACGCGCCAAATCGCCGCAAGCTGCTTCGCGTACAACCAGCGGATCGAAGACGGTGGGTTAGGCCTCGACCTCCCAGCAGGTATTCGGATAGCGCTGCAGGTTGCATGCTTGCGACGCTGCCGTCGACCCCACAGCGGGCAGTGGTGGAGCACGTGTGCTGCGGTCAGTATTCTCCCAGTTGATCGGCGGCTACTGCGTCGTGCGTGAGGAACGCAGCGCCATTCCGCTCACAGTGCGCGCCTTTACCAGGCGAGCCGCCCCGCGCGTGATGACTATTGGGATCGCCGGCAAGCGCGTCAAGCCGTCGACGG
>DASXRR010000414.1:0-25142 GCA_036506475.1 Chloroflexota bacterium | reverse complement strand
GCGAGTTGCTCGACAAACCCTCGTCGATCACCCGCTCCGACGCTGCGGCCGTGTTGCTCGACGTCGTCGCGGATCCAGCGCTCGCCAGAGTCGCCCTCAACGTCGCCGGGACCTAGACACGCACTGGACGAAGGAGTAACTGGTGGAGGGCAAGGTGCTCTAAGGACGACCTCGTCCCACACGCGCTCGCCGAGCTGCTCCGCGAGCAGCGCGAAAGCTTCAGCCCGCAGCCGCCGCGCCGCGCCGGACTCGAGCACATCGTGCGCACGTATCTTTCCGTCGAGCACCGAGACAACCCCGAGGGCGGCTGTCCATCGGCTGCCCTGCTCGACGAGATCGGACGCTCGACGGAGGCAACGAACGCGCGTACACCGACGGCCTGCTGGTAGTGATCGACGCGATCGCTGCGCGCCGGACGTCGCACGATTCGCTTTCGGCACAGGTGAAGACGCTCAGCGGTCTTCGCCCTGATGGCGTGGACGCTCCAGGTCTCGCGCGCCATGGCCGACCAACAGCTCGCCGACGAGGTCCTCGAGCAGGCCATCCAGAACGCCCTCGCACTACTGGGCGCCGAGCACCAGAGCTGACGCGGCGCACCCAGGCTCCGAGGCGCCATGGAAACTGCTCGACGCCACACAGTTTACTGGTCAGCGTGCAGCAGATCGTCGACTATCGTGCGCGGCTGCGTGAGAGGGCCGGGCTCTCGTACGTCACCATTCCATGCGACCACATGGACGAATTCGCTGACGTCGTCGACCGCTTGGGTGGCCGATGACCAGCGCTTGCCAAACAATGCGTCGGATCATTCGGTAGCTTCCGAAAGAATTATCCAAACTCAGCGACGCGGCGGACCGGCGCGCACCAACGCCGACCTAGCCCAGTCCGAGCGCCACGCGCCCCGCCAGCTCGACCACGTACGCCTGGTCGGCCTCGTCGAACCCCGGCTGGTCTGCTTCGCGCCACAGCAGCAGCGTGCCGACCACCCGCCGCCGCCGCCGCAATGCCACCGCCAGCACGCCGTGCACCGCCCGCCGTTCCGCATACGACCAGTACGCCTCGGGGAGCCACAACCGAAGCTGGCGCGGGCGCGTTATGCTCAGGCACAGCGCGCCACCGGTGCGCTGCACGGTCCGACTGAAGGCGTCGGCGGCCACCCGCCGGGCGTGCCCGACGATGCGCCGCAGCGCGCGTGTGTGGCGCGCCTCGGCGTGCGCGACGGCCACCGGCCCGAGCTCGCCGCCCGCCGGCCCGACCAGCGACACCAGGCACGCCTGCCCGGGCGCCTGGGCCAGGCTCTCGGCGGTGCGCATCACCAGCGGCGGCGCATCGGCCGCCGCGCCAAACAATGCCGCGGCGGTGCGCATGCCGCGCACCGCCGTCGGCGTCAGCGCCGGCGCGACGTGGAGCTCACCGCGCGTCGGTCGGCTCTCCCCCGAGGAGACCATGTTCAGCCGTGGCCTAGGTCGGGGCATCAACGTCCCTGCGCACATAACCGCCTCGTGCGAACGCGTCGAGCAGGTATGATCGTGTACGGGCATTCCCAGTCGAGGATGACGGGGTTGGGTGATGGAACATGACACTTCGGGGTAGCCGTGCCCGCAGGCGGGCGGCATTGGAAACGGGGGCAGAGGCGGATGCAGGCGACGAACCAGGCGCAGCGCGCAGCACGCTCGACGTGCAGCGCCTGCCGCTGGCCGACATCGACCTGAGCGGACGCAATCCGCGGCGCAAGCTGAGCGACATCGACGAGCTGGTCGCCTCGATCCAGGCGCACGGCCTGCTCGCGCCGGTGCTGGTGCGGCGTACCGGCCAGCGCTACGAGCTGGTGGCCGGCAATCGGCGCCTGGAAGCGGTGCGCCGTCTGGGCTGGGATAGCGTGCCGGCCGTCGTGCGCGCCGCCGACATCGACCAGGCGTACGTGCTCACGCTGGTCGAGAACCTGCAGCGCACCGACTTGCAACCGACGGAGGAGGCGGCCGCGCTCGAGGTGCTCATCCGCGAACGTGGCTGGACCACACGCCAGGTGGCCGCCGCCATCGGCCGTTCGCAGGCCTGGGTGTCCAAGCGCTTGCGCGTCTTCGAGGACCCGCTGCTGGCACCGGCCGTACTGGCCAATCAGCTGTCGGTGTCCGCCGCCGAGGAGCTGCTGACGCTGGCCGAGACGCGCCGCTACGCACTGCTCAGCCTGGCCATCGACCAGCACTGGGATCGCGGTCAGGTGCGCCGCGCCGCACGCGATCGATTCGCCGCGAATCAACCGCTCGACGCGGCCCGCCCGCCGGGCCTCACGCGACGTATCCATCAGTTTCGGCTGGACATGCGCGACGTGCCGCCCGAGGTGCTGACCGATAGTGACCGACGCGAGCTGCGGATGCTGTTTTCGGAGCTGGCGCTGCTCGCACGTGCGCCCACACAGGCTCGCCGGCAAGTCTTCCCGCCCCTACCCGGCTCGTAGCGCCGCGCGCTGCCAGTCAACCTGGGCGGCCAGGCCGGCGCGCAGCGGCGTGCACGGCTCGAAACCGAGCGCCTCCCGCGCGGCGCGCGTGTCGGCCAGCGTGTGTGTCTGGTCGCCCGCGCGCGGCGGCGCGTGCTCGATCTCGGCGGGCCGCCCGACCAGCTCGGACAGTGTGTCGATAACCCAGTTGACCGAGCGCGCCTCGCCGCCGCCGACGTTGTAGACGGCGCCCGGCTGACCGCGGTCGGCGGCCAGCAGGGTGGCCGTCACACAGTCGCCCACGAAGGTGTTGCCGCGCGTCTGCTCGCCGTCGCCGAAGATCACCACCGGCTCACCGGCCAGCATGCGTCGAATGAAGATATGCATACCCATGTCCGGCCGCTGGCGCGGCCCGTACACCGAGAAATAGCGCAAAACGACCGTCGGTAGCCCGTATACCTGGTGGTACGCCAGGGCCAAACGTTCGGCCGCTAATTTGGTCACTCCGTACGGTGACACTGGCCTCGGCAGGACATTCTCGTCGCCACACGCTTCGCGTCCGTACACCGACGACGTCGACGCGTGCACGAACGCTCGCAGCTCGGCGTGCTTGCGCGCGGCTTCGACCAGCCGCTGCGTCGCCAGCAAGTTGCACGTCATGTACTGCTCGAACTCGGTCCAGCTGGCCGACAGGCCAGGCATCGCGGCCAGGTGATAGATGACTTCGACGCCGTCGAGCAGCCCGTCGAGCGGCTGCGCGCGCAAGTCGAGCTCGTGCAAGCGGAAACCGGGCTGCCGGCACAGCCAGGCTACATTGCTGGCCTTAATGGCGCGCGGATAGTACGGCACGAACGCATCGAGCCCGAGCACGGTGTGCCCGTCGCCCACCAGGCGTTCGGCGAGATGAGAGCCTATGAAGCCGGCGGCGCCCGTCACCAGGCAGCGCACGCGAACTCCAGTTCGTGTGGTCGAGACATGTCGAGTCGGGCGTCGGCCGCAAGCCCAGACTCCAGCATAGCCGAACCAACGCTACGTTTTCCTCAAGACCATGTAAAGGACCTGCTCGATCCTTTTACACGGCGTTCATCCGATCGCCCCGCCGCGCCAGGTTGACACCTCATTCCGGCTCGATTAGGGTGAAGTGACAGCGCCTGGCCGGCGCTGCATTGTTCGATGTGGCTGCTGCACGGCCACGTCTTCGACCCAGGCGAAGCCGCGCCCGGCGGCGATCAAGGAGGACGGTTCGCAGACGGGACCGACGACCCGGTCCAACCACACACGTGGGCCCCGATCGGGCTGCCACCCGTCGGGGCCCTGGCAACGGAGCGCTGGAGCTACCCCTGCCATACCTAATCGTATGCGCTGACGCTGGTCGAGCGCTCTGGTTGCCGCATCGCCCATAGCAGTCCCTCGCGCCAGCATGCCTGGTGCGCGGGCCCCGTTGGGGAGGTTTGTGAGGCCAGACGCACATGTCCAGTGCCCCAGTCATGCTCTCGTATGAGCCCATTCAGCGCATACCCGTCGATCGGGCTGAGGCGCAGCCCAACACGCCACCCGCATGGCTCGGCGAGCGACGCGTCAGCGTCGTCATCCCGGCCCTGAACGAGGCGGAGTGCTTGCCGCACGTCCTGCCGCGCGTGCCAGCCTGGATCGACGAAGTCTTACTGGTCGACGGCGACTCGAGCGACGACACGGTCGCGGTGGCCGTGCACCTGCGGCCAGGCGTGCGCGTCGTGGCCCAGCAAGGCCGCGGCAAGGGCGCCGCCCTGCGCACCGGCTTGCTGTGCGCGACCGGCGACATCATCGTCACCCTCGACGCCGATGGCTCGACCGATCCAGCCGAGATACCGGCCTTTCTGGGCGCGCTGCTCGCCGGCGCCGACTTCGCCAAGGGCTCGCGCTTTCTGCAAGGCGCCGGATCCGCGGACATGACCGGCCTGCGACGCTGGGGCAACTGGGGCTTCGCCATGCTTGCCAACGTCTTGTTCCATACCCACTTCAGCGACCTGACGTACGGCTACAACGCCGTCTGGGCACGCAATCGCTGGGCACTGGCGCTCGAGATCGACGGCTGGCCGCACGAGATCATCACTAATATTCGTGTCGCCACGACCGGGCTCAAGGTGGTGGAGGTCGCCAGCTTCGAGTACGCGCGCGTGGCCGGGAATGCCAAACTGCGTCTGATCCCAGCCGCCTCGGCGATCCTGGCCGCGATTTTCGGCGAATGGATGAAGTGGCGTCAGGCACGCGCCAGTCAGCCGCTCGCGGCGCCGCTGGCGGTTGGCGAGCCGGAGCGCGTGCGCTGATATGGCCATCACCCGCCACTACGGCACCCTCGGCCTGGCCAATCAAGCACAGCTCAGCGAAGGCTATGACGCCGTGGCCGACCACATGTGGATGGAGCCGCGGTTCTACACGGCCATGGCGGCCAAGCTGCAGCAAGCGGGGATTTCGCGCGCGGAGCGGATAATCGACGTCGGCTGCGGCACCGGGCCGATGCTCGCAGCGCTCGCGCGGGCCGGCTTCGCCCGGTTGTCCGGCGTGGACTTCTCCGCGCGGTGCGTGGAGAAGACTCGCCTGGCCGTGCCACAGGCGCAGGTGTGGCAGCACGACATCCTCGACGGACCGCTGCCGCCGCACGACGTGATCCTGATGACCGAGGTCATCGAGCACGTGCGCGATCCTCTGCGCGCGCTGGCTAATGTGCGCGACTCACTCGCCCCGAACGGCCTCTTCGTCTTGAGCTTCCCCAATCGCTGGGCGTACTGGCCGCTGTACTACGCCAACCCGGTTCGCAACCTGCTGCCGCGCACCTGGCAGCGCGCGCGCTCGGCGGTCGACTTCTTGACGATTCCGTACGAGATGCGCTCGACGCAGCCGATCGATCACGCCTACTCGGTGCCCGAGGTGCGCACGTTCCTGGCCCAGGCCGGCTGGGACATCCTGGCTGAAGACGGGCTCGTCCTGTGGCCAATGCTGCGCGTGCCCCAACTGCCCTGGACATACGCCGCGCTGGACGTGCTGGAAGGCTCGCTCGGCCGGGTGTGGCCGCGACTCGGCTGCTATCGCTACCTGTTCAGGTGTGTGCCGCGGCGTCGATGATCGCGCGCGCGTCGGCTTCGGTGAACCAGGTCCCGGCGAGCAGTCTCAGTGTACTGGCCGTGACCTGGTTGAGGTAGCTCGCGCCGGGGTACATGCCCGTCAGAAAGCTCGGTGCGAACAGGTTCTTGTGGCCCCAGGCGCCGCACCCGGCGCCGCCGCTGTAGGGAACGTATGTGGCGCGCGGCACGTCCAGGTACGGCGACCGCACACCGCCGCGGGCGTTGCCCCACTGGTCGGTGACCGTCGTCTCGGCGTAGCTGCCAGGATTGTTCAGCGCGATCCGATCGCCGCGCACGGGCGGCGCGCCGGTTCTGGCCCAGCGGTCCAGGTTGGCGTACGCACCGCGCAGGAAGTAGTGCAGTGGGAAGTCGCTGCCGGGCTGTTCGGCGCACGTGTAGCCGACCGTCCCGGCACCGATGCGGCCAAGCTCGGCGGAGTTGGGGAAGAAGTGCTCGGGAAATAGCCACAGGTGGCTCGCGCCGGGGAATTCATAGAGCCGGAACTGGTCGCCGACCATGTCCCGATCGGGCCGCCTGTTCAGTGTCGAGGCCGCCGATACGCCCGAGCCAGGCGCGCCGAACCACCAGCCGAAATCTGATTGCGTATTGACGCGTACGATCGGCACGCGGTTGGGCTGGATCATGGCGTGCGGATCGCCCGGCGGATACCACGTCGCGCATTGGCTGAGCGTGGTCGGGCCGCCGACCGCCGCCCCGAGCAAGTAGCCATCGAAGATCGGCTTGCCACTCGCCAGGCTGACCTGTTTGCCGAACGCATTGGCGTACGTGACCAGGTCATTCGCGCCGCGCGAGTAGCCGGCGGCGTAGGCGAACTGGACCGCCAGACCGGACAGTGGGCTGGAGGCTTGATTGCTCTTGAGCAACGCGCCCACCTGGCTGAGCATGTCCCATTCGAGGCCCTGCTCGCTGGCGGGTGAGTACTCGGGTGCCAGAGTGGCGCAGCTCTGGCCGGTCGGATTGGCCATCGACAGTGGCCCGTAGCGCACCGGGTCGAAGCGCTTGAGTGTCTCGATCGAGTTGGGGTGGACGGTGACGCCGACCCAGGCATCACCGCGCGCAGCCGCGTCGTGAAATAGGAAATAGTCGTGACCAGCAGCCCAGATGTAGTCGAGATCGAAGCCATAGCTCGGATTCAGCGCTTCGACGACGACGCTGCCGCTGAAGCGGGCCTGGCTCGTCGGTTTGCGGACCAGGATGCGCGTGACGTACGGACCCGATCCGACGACGCCCACAGACAGGGTCGAGCCCTGCCATCCGTAGACGTTGGCGGTGCCGTTGACCAGAAACTCCTGCTCGATGTAGCCATAGCTGGCCAGGTCGAGCGGATTCGCGTTGTGGTCAGCCGCGTTGAACGGATACGAGGCGCTCGTCGCGGGTAGTGGTCCGCTGAACTGGGGCACCGATACCGACGTCGGTGCCGGGGCGACAACTGCCATTGGCTCGGCTGCCGCGGTCGTGCGCGCCGCTTCGATCGGCTTCGTGGCCGGAATACGCTGCGGTTCCGGCCGCTGTTGCGCACTCGTGGGCAAAACGCCAACCAACAAGAGCGCGAGCGTCGCGCACACCACCACGGAAGGTGTCCAGGCCATGCGGATTGTGCCTCCAGAAATCGGAGCGGTCAGGATGGACGACGCGCCAGCACGAGGTACTCGGTACCACCGTGGCGCACGGCCGGCACGCGCTGCAAGCGCTGATGGAGACGCACGTCGGTGCGTTCTGAAAAGAGTCGCCGGCCGAGGAATGTGAATGGGCCGAACCCGAAACTTACTGAGGCGAGAAGCTCGAGCCCGGCCCGGCGCAGCAGTCGGTCGCTGTCGCGAGCGGAGTGCAGCCGCGGCTCCGGGGCAGCCACGGGCCACCAGCCAAGACGCTCGAGTCGCGCGCGCAGTGGCCGCTTCACGACGTGCAGGTCCTGGTTATAGAGCGGATCGAGTCGATAGGTCAGCCGATCGCGGTTCGCCGTGCTCACGATTGCGAGACCAGCGGGCCGCAACACGCGTGCCATTTCGGCCAGCGCGGCCGGCGGCGACGGCACCCACGGCAGCAACCCGAGGGCCACGACCAGGTCGACGCTGCTGTCGGGCAAGGTCAGCGCCTGAGCGTTGCCGGCGGCGCTGTGCACGCGCTCCGAGACGCCGGCCAGTGCCGCATTGTGGCTGGCCAGGTCGGCCATGGCCGCGGACGCATCAATGGCCTCGACGTGGAAGCCACGCTGGGCGAGCGCGACCGCCGCGTGGCCGGCGCCGGTGCCCACGTCGAGTGCCCGCGAACCGGGCGCCAAGCCGAGGCCATCGACCCACGCCAGCGCGCGCGCCAGACGCTCCTGGTAGATCAGACTGGTCACGTCCGAGTTCCGATAGGCGGTGTCCCAATAGTCCTTTTGGCTCGTGAAATGGGCGGCCACGTCAAGTCGCGGCGATGTCGTCGTCATTCGCCCATCACCGCGCGGCGGTACGCGTCCCAGGACGCGGTCGGCGAGCCGTTCGGCGCGATCAGACCTGTTTCGGGGCCGGTGGAGTCATCGCCCTGATTGAGCTCGAACGCGCAAAACGACCTGACCCGCGGGTCGGCGCGCACGATTTGCACGGCGCGCCGATAATAATCCGCCCGGACCGAGTCAGGAACCTGGGCCGTGCTCCAGCCCATCTCGGTGATCCAGATCGGCGTGCCATCGTCGCCATGCTCGGACAGCACCTGCTGGGCGTGCGCGATGGCCAGGCTGAAACTGCGCGAGGGGATCGCCACGTCGTCGGGCGCGTAGCCGCGACTGTACGGGTGCAGCGCCAGACCGTCGAACGTGCCCTGGGCACCGGCGTCGAACATCGCCGCGAGATAATCGGGCTCGTTGAACGCCAGGCTGCCGCCCAGCACGGTCGCGTTGGGCGCCACCGACTTGATACTCGCGTACGCGGCGCGCAGCATGGCCGTGTATACCGCCGCGTTCGGTCCGCCCGGCGCGTCCCAGAACACGGGCGAGTTCGGCTCGTTCCAGATCTCGTAGGTCATGCCCGGCACAGCCGCATAGCGCGTGGCCAGTGTGGCCACGGCGTTGGCAAAGTCGGCCGGGTCGTCGGGCGGGGTCATGGCGCTGCCGCCTGAGCGCGCCCACTCGGGCGTGCGCAGCACCGTCACGATCGGGCGCACGCCACGCTCGCCGATCAACTGCAGGACGTTGTCCAGTCGGGCCAGGTAGCGCTCGTTCCAGTCGCCGTGCGCCGTGGGCTCGAGGCTGTCCCAGCCAACGTCGAAACGCGTCGCGCTCAGGCCGTTGGCTCTGACTCGATCCAGATCGGTGGCCGCGCGCTGCAGGTCGAACCACAGCAGGTGCGTGTTGACGCAGAAGCGCGGCCCGGCCGGCAGATGGATTGCGCGCGGGAGCGCCGTCCACTCGTCCGCTTCGGCCGCGTGCGCGCGCGCTTCGAGCACGTGATCGCCGGGGCCGACGAGGCTGTCCAGGTCGAGACTCGCACGAAACCCTGAGGCGGTGAAGCGCGGACCATACGCGGCGCCCAGGTCCGGGCGCCGCTGGCCATACTGCGCCTCCCTGATGTACGCGCCGTCGACGAAGATGGCCACCCGATCCACGCCTGTTCCGTCGCTTGCGCCGGTGTCGATCGCCCAGCCGCTGATGTCGAGCACACCCTGGATCGAGGCGTCGGGGACAGGCACATCGATGGCCAGGCTCGGGCCAGGCGCGAGGCGTCCTTCGCGGGGCGCGATGAACAGAGCCAGCAGACTCGCCACGAGCGCGGGCGCCACGAGACCGAGGCACCCGAGAACAGCTCGCGCGAGCCGTGCGGTACGGTGGCGCAGCATGATCCGCTGCCCACAGCATAAGGGTTGACAGCGCTCAACTCACGGCCGTAGGTTCAATCGAGGGCTTCACGCGGCTGCCACCGCTGGGGCTGAGGGCAACGAGCAATCTGGAGCTAACCCGTGCCATCCGTGTCTGTCATCGTGTGCTCGTATACCGAAGCACGCTGGGCTGAACTGGTCGAGGCTGTCGCCTCGGTCGACTGCCAAACGAGCCCGCCGACCGAGATCCTGGTCGTAGTCGACCACAACCCGGTCCTGCTCGAGCGGGTACGTGAGGCGCTGCCGTCGGTCAGGGCGCTGGCCAATGCTGGCCCGCGCGGCTTGTCGGGCGCGCGCAACACGGGCATTGCCATGGCGACTGGCGATGTGGTCGCGTTTCTCGACGACGACGCGGCGGCTGATCCAGATTGGCTCGGCCGGCTGCTCGCGCCGTACGCGAACGCGCGCGTTTTCGGCGTTGGCGGCTACATCGAGCCGGCGTGGACGAGTCCACCGCCGGCCTGGTTTCCGGACGAGTTCCGCTGGGTCGTCGGGTGCAGCTATCGCGGGCTGCCGGCACACGGTGGCGCTGTCCGCAACCTGATCGGCGCCAATATGTCGCTGCGTCGCCTCGTGTTCGACGAGGTGGGCGGGTTTCGCGGCGAACTGGGCCACCAGGGCACCACCGCGGGCGGTGACGAGGAGACCGAGCTGTGTATCCGCGTCCGCCAGCGCTGGCCGGATGCCGTGTTGTGGTACGAGCCGACCGCGCGTGTGCGCCACCACGTGCCAGCCAGCCGCACCACGTGGTCGTATTTTCGGACGCGCTGCTTTGCCGAGGGGCTGAACAAGGCGCGCGTGGCGCGTTTCGTCGGCGCCGCCGACGGGCTGGCGAGCGAGCGTGCCTATACGTTGGCGACGCTGCCCAGTGGGATGGCGCGCGCGCTGAGTCGTGGCCAGGCCATCCGCGCCGTGGCGATCGCGCTGGGGCTGATGGTGACAGTCGCGGGCTACGCGCGCGAGACCGTACGCCGATGACCGCAGGGCTCATGGTCCACCGTTGCGGGCTACAGGCGCGAGACCGTATGCCGATGACCGCAGGGCTAATGGTCACCGCTACGGGCTACGGGCGCGAGACCGTATGCCGATGACCGCCGGGCTAATGGTCACCGTTACGGGCTACAGGCGCGAGACCGTATGCCGATGACCGTCGGGTTGATCGCTCCGCGTTATGCGCCGGCGATTGGCGGCGTGGAACGGGTGGCCGAGATCGAAGCGCGCGAGCTGGCGCGGCGCGGGCTGCGCGTCGAGGTTCTGACCACCGATCCCACGCGTAGTTTGCCAGCAACGGAGGAACGGGAGGGCGTCCTGGTGCGGCGGTTCCCGACGCTCGGCAACGACAGCGTGTATTTCGTGTCGCCCGCGCTGGGCAAGTTCTTGTCGGCGCACGCAGACCGGTATGCCGTGCTGCACGCGCACTCGTACCACACGCCGCTGGCGCTGCAGGCGGCGCTGGCTGGGAAACGAGCGCGGGTGCCGTTTGTCGTGAGCACGCACTACCACGGCACGGGCCACTCGCGCCTGCGTCGCTGGCTGCACGTGCCGTATCGACCCTTCGGGGCGTGGATGGTGCGCAGCGCGGCGTGGGTGTTGTGCGTGTCGCACGTCGAGCAGCAGTTGGTGCGCGTGCATTTCGGGCCACGGGTGCGGACGCTGGTCACGCCCAATGCGATCGACGCCGACGAACTGGCCAGGGCGCGCCGGTCTGAGCCGTCCTCCGGTGCGACTGGGGTGCTTGCGGTAGGCCGGTTGGACGCCTACAAGCAGCCCACGCGAATTGTCGATGCACTGATGCATCTGCCATCGACCACGCGGCTGACGTTGGTCGGCGACGGTCCGCTGCGAACGTCCTTGTCCCGGAAGGGCCAGGGAAAGCAAGTTCAGGTGCTGGGTCAGTTGAGTCGTCTTGACTTGCTGGGCCAGTACTGGCAGGCAGATGTGTTTGTCAGCCTGTCGCGCCATGAGTCGTTTGGTCTGGCGGTGCTCGAGGCGGCCGTCGCGGGCTTGCCCGTCGTGGCCAGCGACATCCCGGCCCACCGCGAAGTGGCCGAGTTCGTGCCGCCCGAGCGCATCCACTTTGTCCCAGTTGACGCAACGGCCAGCGCGGTTGCAGCGGCGATAGGTAAGGCCGGCGAGCGCGGCCGGGTCGAGCGCGTCGACGGCTGGCCACTGCCGACCTGGACCCGCCACGTCGACCTCGTTCAGTCCAGCTACGAATCCGCAAGTCGGGAAGGACGGATTTCCTTCGCTCCGCTCAGGACAGGCTCTTCGCTCCGCTCAGGACAGGCTCTTCGCTGCGCTCAGGATGACAAGCTGGGCGGGGAGAGCGTCTGATGGCGAGCGTCGTCGCGCCACCGCCCGGGGTGTGGGTCGCGCCGCCGCGAGCCGCGTCTGCCGCCGAGCCACGCGCGCGCCGCGCTGCCAACGGCCTGAGCGTGCCGCTGGCCTGTCTGGCGGCGAGCGGCGGACTGGCCCTGATCGTCGTCGCCTACGACGCCGCGCGATCCGAGGCCGCGTGGGCTCGCCCACTGTTCTGGCTCGGCTTGATCCTGCTCGGCGCACCGTTCGCGGTGCGCCTGCTCAGTGCAACGGCCTCACGAACCGAACGCCTGGTCATCGTCGTCCTGCTCGGCCAGGCGACATACCTGCTCAAGTTGACCTACAGTCCGCTGCTGCTCAACTTTCCGGACGAGATGCAGCACTGGCGGACGCTCAGCGACATCCTGCAGAGCGGCACCCTGTTCGTATTCAACCCGATCCTGCAGGTCAGCTCGCTCTACCCGGGCCTCGAGATCGCCACCGCCGCGCTGGTCAGCGTCACCGGGCTACCGATGCTGTGGGCCGCCCATCTGATCGTGGCCGTGGCGCGCTTGCTCCTGTGTGTGAGCCTGTTCTTGTTCTACGAGCAGCTTGGCCGCTCGGCGCGCATCGGCGGCCTGGCCACGCTGTTCTACGTTGCCAATCCCAACTTCATGTACCTCGACGGCCAGTTCGCGTACGAGTCGCTGGCGTTGGCGCTCATGGCGTTGGCGCTGTACGCGCTGTTGCGCCAAAGGACTGCGCGCGGCGCGTCAGGCATCGGTCTGCTGGGCACGGCAATTCTGGCCGCCAGCGCGGTCATCGTGACCCATCACTTCAGCCAGTTCGTGCTGGCCGGCATGCTCGCGCTGTGGGCGCTCGGCACCTTTGCCCTGACCGTGCTCGCCCGCCGCCGACTGAACGCACAGCAGCGTTCGGCCTCACTTGGCGAGGCAATGCGGGTCGGCCTCACGGCGGTCGTCTGCCTGGCTGGCGCTTCGGCCTGGCTATTGCGCGTGGCGCCGGCCACGGTCGGCTACCTCGGCCCGAACTTCACGCTCGGCTTCATCCAGCTGGCCGAGCTGCTGAGCGGCGAAACGGGCGTGCGCGTGCCGTTTCGCAACGGCGCTGGCCAGACGACGGCGCTGCCTGAGCAGGTCGTCGGCTACCTGTCGATCGTGTGTGTGCTGGCGCTGCTGCCGTTTGGCTTGCGGGTGCTGTGGCGACGCCATCGATTCGACGGCGCGGCGCTGATGCTGGGCATCCTGGCACTCGGTTTTCCGGCCACGCTGCCGCTGCGCCTGACGCCCGGCGGACTGGCGACCGCCGGGCGATTGCCCGAGTTCCTGTTCTTCGGCGTTGCGTTCGTGCTGGCGCTGGTCATCGCGCGACCGATGACCCGACCAGCAGCGTCGGCGAGCGCCTTCGGGTACGTGCTGGTGCTCCTGGTCGGAGCTGCCTTTACCGGCTGGGGACCGCCCGGCCGATTGCCCGGGCCGTACCTCGTCGCCGCCGACGCGCGCTCAGTCGACGAGCAGAGCCTGGGCGCGGCCGTGTGGGCGCGCACGCTGCTCGGTCCGAACAACAGCATGGCGGCCGACCTGAATGGCTCGCTTGTGCTCGGCTCGTACGGCCAGCAGTACATGGTCTCGGTCAGCAACAGCCACCAGGACGCCTCGCAGCTGTTCTTCGCGCCCGACCTGGGCACGGCGCAGCGCCAGATCATCCGCGACGCGGGCATCCGCTACATGGTCGTCGACTGGCGGTCGATCGATTCGCTGCCTGTGGCCGGGTTCTACTTCGAGCACCAGGAACCGGGCGCGTTCCAGCATACGCAGCCGATCGATCGCGCCGCGCTCGCCAAGTTCGACGCCGCGCCTGGCGTGAGCCGCGTGTTCGACAGTGGCGATCTCACCATCTACGACGTCTCGGGGGTGGGCGATGCTCCGTAGGTCGATCGATCTGTGGCTGGTCCTTGGCCTGGCCGCGGTGCAGGCAGCGCTCAGCGCGGCGCCGAGCTTCCCTGGCGATGTCATCCTGCGTGTTGTTGTTGGCATACCGATGGCGCTCTGGGCACCCGGTTACGCCGTGCTCGCCGCGACCTGGCCGCATGGTGCGTTGCGCTCGGGCGAGCGGGTCGCCCTGAGCATGGGCGCCAGCCTGGCGCTGGCAGCGCTGGGCGGGCTGGTGCTGTACTGGAGCGGACTGCATCTCGCACCGCTGAGCTGGACCGTGCTGCTGAGCGTCGTGGCGGCGCTGGGCAGCCTGGTCGGCATCGTGCGTCGCGCGGACGAGTCGGACTACGCGCCACTGGCTCGGACTCGACGTTCCTGGGGAGCGCCCGCCCTCGGATTGTTTGCCGTGTCAGGGATCGTCGTCTTCGGAGCTGTCGGCTTCGCGGTGCTGAGCGCAAGCCACCCGCGCGAGCAATTCAGCGAGCTATGGCTCGTCCAGCCGCCAAGCAGCGCGACGATCCAGGTCGGCCTGCGCAACATGGAGGTCGGGCCGACGCGCTTCCACGTGCAGGTCCTGGCCGGCGACACAGTGACGCTGGACGAACCCGACATCGAGCTGGCGACCGGCCAGACCTGGCAGCGCTCGCTCGAGCTGCACCACGGCCCATCCGACACCGATTCGATTCGGGCATTCGTGTATCGCGCCGATGACCCCGAGACGCCTTACCGGCGAGTCGAGCTACGACCGCCGCAGAAAGGATGACCACCCGAATGGCTTTGCGCGTCCTTCTCGCGAGCGATTTCTTTCCACCGTTCATCGGCGGCGCCGAGTTGCAGACGCGCGTGCTTGCCCGCGGGCTTGCCCGTCGCGGACACAGCGTCAGCGTGGCCACCGTGTGGCATGACGGACTCGCGGATACCGAGGCGCAGCCTGGCTTCGACGTCTACCGGCTGCATGGCCTGACCACGAGTGTGCCGTGGTTCTCGACCGATCCCAAGCGACGTTTTCACCCACCAGTCCCGGATCCGGGTATCACGCGCGGGCTGCGCGAGCTTATCCGTGACCTGCAGCCGGACGTGATTCATGCCAGTGGCTGGATTGCCTATTCGTGCGCGGCGGCGCGTCAGGGCAGTCGCACGCCGCTGGTGTTGTCGGTGCGTGACTATGGCTACACGTGCGCGCTGCGCACGCTCATGCACGGCGCGGATATCTGCGATGGCCCGGCGCTCGGCAAGTGTGTTTCGTGCGCGGGCAGTCGCTTCGGCATGCCCAAGGCCATGGCTGCCGTGGGTGGCGTCTTTGCCAGTCGCTCGCTGCTGGCGCGCAACACGGCGGCGTTCCACTGTGTCAGCGGGTTTGTCGAGACGACGATGCGCCGCGATTTTCTCCCCGCGCCGGTCCAGAGTGAGGACCGCGGTGCGGTGCGCAGCGTGACCATCCCGGACATCGTCATCATTCCCAACATCATGGAGCCACCCACTGGCTCCACCAGTGCGGTGCACGAGGACAGCGTCGCCGACAGCATCCGCGACCTGCCTGAGGAGCCGTTCATTCTGTTCGTGGGCGCGCTGCAAATGCACAAGGGGCTCGGGCCGCTGCTGGCGGCGTACGACCAGCTCGAGCCGCGTCCGCCGCTGGTCCTGATCGGCAGCGTATGGCCCGATACGCCGACCAGCTTTCCAGTCGGCGTGACGGTCCTGCGCAACGTGCCGCACCCGGGCGTGATGCTGGCCTGGCAGCGCAGCCTGTTCGGCGTGGTGCCGTCGATCTGGCCCGACCCATTGCCGGGAACGGTGCGTGAGGCGATGAGCGCCGGCAAGGCGGTGATTGCTTCGCGCGCTGGCGGCATCGTCGATATGGTCGTCGACGGTGAGACTGGCCTGCTCGTGCCGCCCGGCGATGTAGCGGCTTTACGGGATGCCATGACTCGCTTGATCGGCGACACGCTTCTGCGTGAGCGGATGGGTCAGGCCGGCCAGCTGCGGACCGAGGGGTTCAAGGCCGAGTCGGTCCTGCCGCGCTTCGAGGCGCTGTACCAGCAGCTGGTCGCGGCCAGTCGAGACGGCGCATAGTGCTCGTCCGTGCCCGAGCGCTGGTCGGACCAGCCGGTCGGACCATCGTCTCCAATGCGAGTGCGATCACGGTCACCATGATCGTCTCGGCCCTGCTCGGCTACCCGTACTGGTGGCTGGCGGCGCGCCAGTATCCCCCCGCGGCAGTCGGCTTCGCCGTGGCCGTGACCTCGGCGATGACGCTGCTCGGCAGTCTCGGCGTGCTCGGCCTGGGCACGTTCCTCATCGCCGAACTGCCGCGTCATCGCGGCAACGAGCTCACGCTGATCGTGACCGCCACGGCGGGCGCGCTGCTCGCCGCCGCCGCCCTCGGCACGCTGTTCGGCGTGGCCGGCTCACTGGTCTCGGTCGACTTCGCGCCGCTGGCCAGTCCACTACCGATCGCGTTGTTCGCGCTCGGCGCAGGGCTGACGGCGGCCGGCGCCGTGCTCGACCAGGCGTTCATCGGTCTCTTGCGCGGCGGTCTCCAAATCGCGCGCTATGTGCTCTTCGGGGTGGGCAAACTGGGCGCGCTGCTGCTGGTCGCGGCCGTCGTGCCGACCCGTGAGGGACTGGTCATCTGCCTGACCTGGGTGATCGGGACGGTCTTGTCGATTGCGCCGCTGCTGCGCCTGAACACGCCGGCTGCTTCGAACGTCCGCGCATTGCGGCCGGATTGGCGACTCCTCCGCGGGCGCGGGCGGGCCGCCGCGGCGCACCACATGTTGAACGTCGGCCTGCAATTTCCCTATCTCGCACTGCCCATCCTGGTCACGACGCTGCTCTCGGCAACGGACAACGCGTATTTCTATTCGGCCTGGACGATCGCCAACATGATCTTCCTGATCTGTGGCGCGCTGACCGCGGTGCTGTACGCGCTCGGCGTACGCGAGCCCGATGCGCTCACGCACCACACGCGGGTCACGCTGTCGTTGGGCGTCGGCCTGTGTCTGCTGGCCAGCCTGTCCCTGGCCGTGCTGGCCGAGCCAATCCTGACCTTCATCTTCGGATCAACCTACGCCGAGCACGCAACACCCGTGTTGCGGGTCTTGATCTTTGGCGCATTTCCACTGGCCGTGGTCGACCACTACGTTGCGTTGCGGCGCATTCGCGGCGAGACGCTGAGCGCATCGCGCCTGGTGCTGCTCGGCGGTTTCTTGCAACTGGCTATGGCTGCGCTAGGTGCGCGGGCCGGCGGACTGGTCGAGCTGAGCCTGGGCTGGGTGCTCGGACTGTGCGTCCTGGCGGTGTGCATGGCGCCGCTGGTGTATCGCGCCATCCTGCCGAGCACGCCCGCGGCGCCAGCGGTACTGGACCAGGCCGCATGACGCGCACGTTGCGCGTCGCGCATGTCGGGACGTATCACCGCGACAGCGCCGACGGCACCGAAAAGACCGTCGCCGGGCTGGTCAGCTGGCTACCGGCGCACAGCGTCGACGTCGAAGTCTGGCAGCCACGCCGCGGGGCGACGGAGGTGGCGGAGCGCGACGTCGACGGCGTGCGCATCTTCGAGCTGCCGGCCTATGAAGGCACGCGCGGCTTCTGGCGTGGCGTGCCGGACGAAACGCAGCGCTTCGTCGCGGCGCGCCGGCGCCACGTCGACTGTGTCCACTTTCACTCCGGTCTCGTGCCCGAACACGTCGCCATCGCCGACCAGGTTCACGGACCGTACGCCATCGCACCCAACGGGGCCTACAGTCGCGCGAATCTGAGCGGACGCAACTGGTGGTTCAAACAAGGCTGGCTGCGCGTACGCGAACGCGCGTACATTGATCGTGCTGCGCTATTGCACGCCGTCAGCGAGCCCGAGGCTGTGGAGCTGCACGACCAGTTTCCACGCCTTTCCGTGAGTCTGATCCACAACGCGCTGGACGTGCCCAGCGTCCCGTCAGTTGCCCCGCTCGATACGGGCGGCAGCCGCTGGCTGGTCTTTCTCGGACGGCTGGCCGTCGAGCAGAAGGGCCTGGACGTGCTGCTGAGCGGCTACGCGGCGTTTCTTGCGTCCACGGGCGACGTTACGACACGCCTGCTGTTGGTGGGACCGGACTATCGGGGCGGCCAGGCCGAGCTCGAGCGCTTGAGACGTGCGCTCGGGATCGAGGACCGCGTCGAATTTCGCGCGCCACTGTTCGGCACTGACAAGTGGTCTATGCTCGCCAGCGCCTTCGCGCTGGTTCATCCATCGCGCTGGGACGGCCTACCGTTCACGGTCCTGGAGGCGATGGCGGCACGCCGGCCGCTGCTGGTCGCGCCGGGCACCAACCTCGGACCACAGCTCGAGGCGTATGGCGCGGGTGTGGTCGTCGAGCCGACGACAGATGGCGTGGCACGCGGCTTGAGGCGGCTCGTGGGCATGTCCGAGGGGCAGCTGACCGAGATGGGCGACAGCGGCCGCCGGCTCGTCGAGGAGCGCTTCACCTGGCCACAGGCAGCACGCCAGATGGCCGACGCGTACCGCGCGCTGGTCGGATGACGGCGTGGCTGCGCTACGAGCTCTATCTCGTGGCCATTCATCTCGTTAATGGTGTGTCGAACGTGGTCGGTCAGGATGTCCTGAGCCGGCTGGTGCGGCGGAACGTGTTGCGTGCGCTCGGCGTGCGCATCGGACGCCGCTCCGTCGTCGACGGCGGCGGCTACGTGTACGGCAATCGATTGAGCATTGGCAAGCGCTGTTTCGTGAATCGCGACTGCTACTTCGACCTGACCGAACGCGTTACGCTCGGCGATGATGTCGAGGTCGGTCACGGCGTGACGTTCGTGACGGCCGCGCACCGGCTCGGTCCGACCGAGCGACGCGCCGGGCCGGTCTTTGGCCGGCCGATCGAGGTGGGCCGCGGGGCATGGATTGGCGCGAATGCGACGCTGTTGCCCGGGGTCAGGGTCGGCGCGGGTGCGGTCGTCGCGGCGGGCGCGGTGGTCACCGGTGACGTTGCGCCGAATGTCGTCGTCGGCGGTGTGCCCGCGCGCGTGCTGCGCGAGCTAGGCAGTAATGGACAGGTCGCGTGGATCGGCGGCTCGCACTTGCGCTAAGCGTGGCCCTGGTCGGCTGGCAGCTGGCCGATGTGGCCGAGGCGCGGCTGCCGCTGTCAGTAACGTGGGCGCTGATCGACGAAGTCGGTCACGCCAGCGTCGCGGCCTTCGTCCTGCTGTGGGCCTGGCCGACCTGGGGTTGGCGGCCGCTGTTGGCCGCGGTCCTCGCGGCGACGCTGATCGACGTCGACCACGCGCTGGCGGCCGGTTCGCTCATGCCGGAGCGCATGATGACCCTGGCCGCGCGGCCAGCCGCGCACTCGCTGCTGGGTGCAGCGGTCGCGGGTGGCGCGGGCTGGCTGGTCGGCGGACGTCGCGTTGGCTACGCCGCTGTTGTGGGCGTGCTCACCCACCTGGCGCGGGACGCCCAGGGCGACCCGGGCGTGCCGTTGCTCGTGCCCTTCGTCGCCGAGTGGCACGTGCGGTTGGCCGCGTGGTCTTTGCCACTGCTCGTGATCGGCCTGGCGGCGGTGACCAGCGTGGCCAGCAGCGCTAGTTGGCCACGCTCACTGTATGTGCGTAGATGGTCTCGCTCACGCTGACGGTGCTGCGCGCGCGCGCCTCGACGCGGTGACTGCCATTGGCCAGGCCGCTGACGTTCAGCTCATACACAAAGCCGCTGTTGGTAAAGCGGCTGCCCAGGGCGTTACCGATGTCGGAGCGTGCCTGGCCGTACGTCGCGGTCGCGACGTACGCACCGTCCACGTACACCTGCACGCGGTCGACGCCCGTGCCGGTCGCCGCGCCTGAGTCGATCGCCCAGCCCGAGACACGCGTGCTGCCCGAGACGGTGGAGCCCGACGATGGCGCGTCCAGGTTGCCACCGGGATAGCTCGGGATGTTCACCGAGAACGTCTTGGTGTACGTCGTCTCGCGGCCGGTGACCGTGCTGCGGACGTGGATTTTCACCGTATGGCTGCCGGCGCTCACGCCGGCCAGGCTCAACTGGTAAATGAAACCGCTATTGGTGAAGTTCGCGCCGTAGCCGGCGCCGATGTCGGCACGGGCTTGACCGTAACTCGCGTTGGCAACGTACACGTCGTCGAGGAAGACGTGCACGCGATCGACGCCCGGGCCACTGGTGGCGGCAGCATCGATTGCCCAGCCCGAGACGCGCACGCTGCCCGAGGCAGTGCTGCCTGCCGCCGGCGAGTCGAGCGAGCCCAACGGCCGCGTCGGCGTGGCGATGACCGTAATCGGGCGCAGGTAACTGGTATTGGCGCCGGTGATGGTGCTGTGCGCGCGCACCTCGACGGTGTGTGTGCCGAGCGAAACGCCGGCCAGGCTGAGCTGATATTGATACCCGCTCGAACCGAACCGGCTGCCATAGGTCGAGCCGATATCGTCCCGCGTGGTGCCGTACGTTGCGTCGGCGACGTAGGTACCGTCGAGCAAGACCTGGACGCGATCCACGCCCGAGCCGGCCGTGGCGCCCAGGTCGACTGCCCAACCCGAGACGCGCATGCTGTCATAGACGGTCGCCCACTCCTGGGGCGAATCGACGACGCCCAGGACGTTCGATGTGCTCGAGTTCGGAACCGACACCTCGAGCGAGTACGCCAGCCAGGAGGTCGTCAAGTTGCCCTGAGTAGTGACCAGGCCGACATCCGAATGGCCGTCGGTTTGATTCTGCAAGTAGACCTGGAACTGGGCGACCTGCGGCCAGCCGCGCACCATGGCGACGGCTCGCCGCAGGTAGGCTGCACGGGTGGCGTCGCTGACCAGGCTGGTGCTCCAGCCCATCTCAGTGATCCAGATTGGCTTGTTCTGCTGGTTGTACTGGGCCATCGTCTGCATGGTCTGTTCGACGGCGAGCTTGAAGCTATGGAAGCCGTCGCCGTTCGACTCGGGCGCGTAGCCCGCGCTATACGGATGGAGCGAGATAGCGTCGTAGTAGCCGACGATGCCGCCGAAGGCATACAGGCCCTGTAGGAAGGTCTGATCGTTGAAGGCGATGGCGCCACCGACGACGGTCGCGCTGGGTGCTTTGCTCTTGATGCTGGTAAAGGCCGCCTTGAGCATGCGTGCGTAGGTCAGGGCGTCCGGGCCGCCCGGGGTATCCCAGAACTCGACCTGGTTGGGTTCGTTCCAGATCTCGTAGGCCATCCCCGGCTGACTGGCGTACCGCCCGGCCAGATAGCCGAGCGCGTTCGCGTAATCCTGCACGTCGCTCGGCGGCGTGGCGCTCGTGCCCACGTTGGCGCGTGCCCAGGCGGGCGTATTCATCAACACCAGCAGCGGGCCGCGGCCGCGTTTGACCGCTTCGCCGACGACCATGTCGAGCTCGCTCAGGTAGCTGGCGCTCCATGTGTTGACGGCCGGTTCGAGCTTGTCCCATTGGACGTCGAAGCGGACCGACTGCAGACCGGCGGCCTGGATGCGCTGGACGTCGATCTGGGCGTGCGGGGCGTCATACCAGGTCAGGTGATTGTTGATACCGAACTGCTTGGGAAAGTTGACCACGGGCGCGGCGGTCGCAGTCGGCACGGGCGTGCGCGTCGGCGTCGACGTGCCCGGCACGGCGGTCGGGGTCGCGGTCGACGTCGGCTGTGGCGTGGCTAGCGGGCCAGCCACGCTGACCGTGCGTCGATACGCGGTCCACGCGTTCGACTCGCTGCTGTGGGCGCGCGCCTCGATGGCGTGCGAGCCGCCGCCGACGGTGCGCGTGTCGAGCATGAACATAAAGCCGGAATTGATCAGGTTCGGCATGCCGAAGCCCGCGGCAATGTCGGGACGTGAGCGGCCGTAGACCGCGTCGCCGGCGAAGGCGCCGTCGACGAAGATCTGCACACCGTCCACGCCGCTGGTGGTCGTGGCCGCGAGATCGGCGGCCCAGCCACTCACGGTGACGCTGCCGCTGACGGAGGCGCCTTCAACAGGACTATCAATTGAGCCGCGCGGATAGGTTCCGGCGGCGGATGCGTCGAGGCTACTCAGGTGCAGGCCGGCCAGCAGCAAGCTGCTGCCAAGTACGAGCACAGGTGCCACGACCGTGCGGGTGAAACGTGTCCGCCACATACGGACCCCCTCTTTTTCGGTCAGTGGCGGCAGTATGTCCGGCGCCGGGGCCGCCCAAAAGGGCGGCGGTACTTTCGCCGGACGCGGTCGGTACGAAGGTTTAGACGAACGGTTTGCGGAAGAAGCGGCGCGCGCCGTCGACGCGTTCGAGGCGGACGTGCAGTCCGCGCGCGGCCAGAAATTCGTCGGTGGCGATCTGACAGCCGGGCCAATAGCCGTAGTCGTCGAGCACGATGTGGCCCCCGGGGCTGACGCGGTCGTAGAGCGTTTCGAGGCACGTGCGCACGCTGCGATACCAGTCGCCGTCGATGTGCAACAAGGCAATGCGTTCGACCTGCGCGTGCGCCAGCGTGTCCTCGAACAGGCCCGGCACGAGGTGGCTGCGCGCGGCCGGGATGCCGGCGCGGCGGAGCAAGCTGCCGACCTGGTCGCGCGTGCCGCGGTAGCTGCCGGTATAGGCCGCGGCGGCCGGGCCATCGACGGTTTCGGCCGGCGGCAGGCCGGCGAAGGTGTCGTACAGCCACAGCTGGCGATCGGTGTCGCGCGTGGCCCAGCCGAGCAACGCGGCCGTGCCGCCGCGCGCGACGCCACACTCGACGATGTCGCCCAGCGTGCCGGCCTGGACCACCGCCCGGGCCAGGCGGTACAGCGCCACCAGGCGTGGCCCGCCGTCGGTATAGGGCGCGACGCGCAGCATGGTCCCGAGCAGGTCGGCCAGGTACGGTCCGTCGACCGGGCGCAGCGCGAGCAGGGCCTGCCCGAACTGGTAGGCGCGCCACACGTTGGGCGCGCGTTGGACGCCCAGCGCAAGCTGGGCACGCCAACGCGGCACGGTTTCGGGCGGCGGCAATTCGGCACGCGGCTGCGCGACCTGGTACGACATGCAACAGTCCTCCTGGGGGGTCGGCCTGGCACCGAGTGTAGCATTCGTTGATTCGCGGCGAATCGACAGCCGCGCTAGTATGAAAGCCAGGCGGAGTTCAACTATGACCCAGGTCGTACTATCGGCTGGCCCGGGCGAAGCACGCTCGGCGCGGCCGCCTCAGCGCTGGCGAGGCGGCGTGCTCGTCGTCGCGTTGGTGATCGCCGGCGTCGCCGCGCTGGTCCTGGCCCGGGCGCGCACCGAGAGCAGTCCGCGCGGCGCGCTGGATGCGCCGCTCGACGGCGCGCTGGTCGAGACGCCGCTGGAGATCAGCGGCTGGGCCATCGACAGCGGTAGCTCGAGCGGCAGTGGCGTCGATCGCGTACAGGTCTTCCTCGACGGGACGTTGCTCGCCGACGCGCAGTACGGGCAGCCGCGGCCGGATATCGGCGCGGCATTCGGCGCGCGCTTCGAGCCGTCCGGCTGGTCGACTGGCTTCGATCCCCGCCCGCTGCCGGCCGGCGCGCACCGGCTGGAGGTGCGCGCGCGCAGCACGGTCGACGGTCAGGAGACAGTTCTTGCACGCGCAGTCGATGTCGCCCACCCGAGCACGCCGCGCGGGGCCATCGACGCACCGGCTGATGGAGCGCCGGTGGTCGGCGCGCTGGAGGTGCGCGGCTGGGCGATCGATCAGCAAGCGACGGACGGCGCGGGCGTCAGCGAGGTCATGCTGTTCCTGGATGGCGAGCCTGTTGGCGCCGCGGAAGTGGGCCGCGCGCGGCCAGATATCGCGGCCAGCTTTGGCCCGCAGTTCGATCTGGCCGGCTGGTCGGCCACGCTTGACGTCGCGCCGCGCGCGGTGGGCCGGCACGTGCTCGAGGCGCGCGCCCGGAGCACGCTGAGCAGCGCCGAAACGACCTACGCAGTGGCGCTCGAGGTGCGTCGGCCGAGTGACCCACATGGTTCGCTCGACGCGCCGGCCGAAGGTGCGCGCGTGCGCGGCCCGACCACGGTGCGCGGCTGGGCGCTTGACGAGGCCGTCGCCGACGGGCCGGGCGTCGAGCGCGTGCAGCTCTATGTCGATGACGTGTTGGTCGGCATGGCCGACTACGGCCAGCAGCGGCCCGAGCTGGGGAGCGCGTACGGGCCGCGCTTCGTCGGCGCCGGCTGGTCAGCCGAAGTCGACTTCGGCGCGCTGGCGCCGGGCGAGCACCGCCTCGAGGCACGTGCGCGCAGCTCGGCGACGGGTGAGGAGACCGCCTACGGGCACGTGATCTCGATCACGCCGTAGGCCGGCGCAGGGCCAGGAAGCGGCCGAATTCGAGCCAGGCGATGCCCAGCGCGAGCGGGACGAGCAGCAGCTCGATGGCGATCGGCGAGCTGAACGAAACGTTCGGGTTGATGGTCGGCAGCGCACCGCCCAGGATGGCGTAGTTGACCAGCGACATGACGCCGAGCGCCAGAGCCGACAGTGAGGCGGCCAGGGCGAGCAGTGGCTCGTAGGCGTGCTGGGCGCCGATGGGCGCCGAGAGGCGGCGGCGCAAGACCTCCAGCGCGGTCACCAGCAGGACCGCGCCGGCGCCGAGCTCGGTCACGCGCGCAAAATGCGCGGTGAAGTCGAGGTTGGGCAGGACCAGCAGTTGCAGCACCGGCGCGAGTGGGCCGGCGGTGGCGGCCGGACTGTTGCCGACGATCGTTCGGAACTGGCTGAGGTAGTCGGGATTGAGGGTTTTGTTGAGGCCGGCCAGGACGAATTCGATGCCCAGGGCGGCCTGGACGAGGGCGCCGGCGGCGAGGGCGGCGCTGCCGCTGAGCGGCAAACGCGGGGAGGTGGCGAGCGGGTGCATCTAGTGACGCTCCTCTCTGTGTATCGGATGTTTCGTGAGCTTCCGAAAATAGTATAGCGAAGTCGGCTCTGGTACCGTGCCGTTTTGCGATGCCGATCGTCGCCTTCGATCACCTAACGCTGCGCTGCGCCGATCTGCCGGCCGCGTGGCGCTTCTACGCCGACGTGCTCGGCCTGCACGTCGTCGAGCGCCCCGGTCTCAATGTGCCGGCCGCGATCGTGTATCTGGGCGACGCGCAGCTGCTGCACCTGTTTCAAGCCACGCCCGAGCAGGACGCCATCTTTGCCCGCCTGCGGCCGCCCGTCGACGACGCCGAGGCGGCCCAGTGGGGCACCGCACGGCTGCACCACCTCGCGCTGCAAGCGCGCGGTCTGGCCGACCTGCGCGCAAGGCTGTCGTCAGCCGGCTTCGGGTTTACAGAACGTACGCTCACTGGCGCCGGCAAGCACCTGATCCTGGTCAAAGATCCGGACCACCTCGAGATCGAGCTCGCGTTCGGCCTGGACGAGGTCGCCGCTGCCTGACCGACTAGTACCACAAGGCGCAACTCTGCCGGTTGTCATCCTGAGCTTGCGAAGGATCCGCGAGCACACACGTTCCGGCAAGCGGATCCTTCGGCTGCGGCCTCAGGATGACAATCGAACGGCAGACCCGCGCCCGCCGGCACTA
>DASXRR010000413.1:0-2791 GCA_036506475.1 Chloroflexota bacterium | reverse complement strand
TTACATCGCCGCGGGGGCCGACGTGATCTCGACCAATACCTTCCAGCTCACGCGGCGTGCGTTCCGCCAACACTTCAAAGACCGGGCCCATATGCGCCATATCGGCGCGGCGGATCTTGAGACCCGCTGGGCCGACTTGCTGACGGCTGGCGTGCGGCTCGCGGCCGAAGCCCGTACCCAGGCTGGCGCACAGGAGCGCGTCGCGATTGCTGGCGCGATGACTACACTCGAGTGGTGCTTCCGACCTGACCTGGCCCCACCGTCGACCGAAGCCGAAGCCGAGTATCGTGAGGTTGCCCAGGTCTTTGCCGAAGCCGGTGCCGACTTGCTGCTGATCGAGACGGTGAACTCGGTCGCCGAAGCCGTCGCGGCGGCGCACGCCGCGCGCGCAGTTGGCATCCCGTATTGGATCGCGTTCGTGCCTGATGAGCGCGGGATGCTCTTCAGCGGCGAAACACTGCGCGAAGCCGCCGAGGCCCTCACACCGCTCGAGCCCGACGTGGTCCTGCTCAATTGCGCGCCACCCGAAGACGTCCGCGTGGGCCTCGAGCAACTGCGTCCGCACTGGTCGCAGCCGATCGGCATCTATCCGCACATCGGACGTTTCGACCCGCCGGAATGGCTGTTCACCGACGAGTACCCGCCCGCGCGCTACCTCGACGAGGCGCGCGCCTGGGCGCGCGGCGGTGCAACCGTCATCGGCGGCTGCTGCGGCACCACGCCCGAGCACATCGCGGTCCTGGCCCGCGAGCTGTGATCGGCCAGTACGACGCGATCGTCGTCGGCGCCGGCCACAATGGCCTCGTCACGGCCGCCTACCTGGCTCACGCCGGCTGGCGCGTACTCGTGCTCGAACGACGCCATGTCATCGGCGGCGCTTGCGTCACCGAGGAGGTCTTTCCCGGCTACCGCGTCTCGACGGCTGCATACCTCGTGAGTCTGCTGCAAGAGCGCGTGGTGCGCGACCTGGAGCTGCGCCGCTTCGGCTACGAGGTGCTGCCCAAGGAACCGGCCTACTTCGCCCCACTGCTCGATGGGCGGCACCTGTTCATGTACTCGGACATGCGTCGCACGTGCGAGGAGATCGCGCGTTTTTCCGTGCGCGATGCCGAACGCTACCCCGCGTACGAAGCCTCAATCGAGCGCGTCGCGCGCTTCATCGAGCCCATGCTGCTGCAGTCGCCGCCCAATTTGCCGCCCTGGCGGCCGTCGGACTGGTTGGCCCTGTTGCGGCTCGGTTCGAGGGTGATGCGCATGCGGCCCGCCCAGCTCGGTCAGCTGGTGCGCATGTTCACGGGCAGTGCGCGCGAGGTGCTCGACAGTTGGTTCGAATCGGATGTGCTCAAAGTCGCGCTAGCCACTGATGGCGTGATCGGCAGCAACGCTGGGCCGGCCACGCCGGGCACCGCGTATGTGCTCATGCACCATGTCATGGGCGGCGTCGGCGGCGTGCGCGGGCTGTGGGGCTTCGTGCGCGGCGGAATGGGCGCGCTCACTGAAGCACTCGGCCGCGCGGCAATCGCGGCTGGGGCGGAGATTCGCGTCAACGCCGAGGTGGATCGGTTCGTCGTCGACGATGGGCGGGCAACGGGCGTCGTGCTGCGCGACGGCAGCGAGTACCACGCCCGCGTGCTGATCTCGAATGCCGATCCCAAGCGGACGTTCTTTGGGCTGGTGGGTCGGCAGTGTCTGCCGTCTGAATTTGCCGCGCAGGTCGACGCCTACAAGTGCGAAGGGGCGTCGTTCAAGCTCAACCTGGCCCTGGGTGAGCTGCCCAGCTACAGCGCGCTGCCAGGCACCACGCTCGGGCCGCAGCATCGCGGGACAACACATATCTGTCCGAGCATGGACTCGCTGGAACGAGCCTGGGACGATGCCAAGTTCGGCGCACCGTCACGCGAGCCACTGCTCGAGATCACGATTCCGACGGCGTACGACTCGACGCTGGCGCCGCCGGGCAAGCACCTGATGTCGATCTTCGCCCAGTACGCGCCCTACCACTTACGGGCGGGCACGTGGGAGGAAGAACGGTCACGCTTCGTCGAACGTTGTCTGGGGCTGCTCGCCAAGTACGCGCCCAACATTCGGTCTGCTGTCGAGCACGTGCACGCACTGTCGCCGTGGGACCTCGAGCAGGAATACGGACTCACCGGTGGCAACATTTTCCACGGCGAGCTCAGCCTGGACCAGCTGTTTGCCTTCCGTCCGGTGGCCGGCTGGGCGCGCTACGCCACGCCGATCCACGACCTGTACCTGTGTGGGTCAGGGACGCACCCCGGCGGCGGCGTCACGGGCGCGCCCGGCTACAACGCCGCCCGCGAGATCCTGCGCCGACGGCAATACTCCGGCCATAACGACGGTTAACGTGAAGGCCATGAGTCCCATTCGTATCGAAAAAAGTCCGCGCTGGGTGCGCGGCCTGGTTGGTGGCCAGACCATCGTCGATAGCAAGAACGTCATCGTCGTCTATGGCGAGAGGCGATTGCCGCTGTACTACTTTCCGCGTGGCGACGTACGCACAGAGCTGCTGACGCCGTCCTCCGAAGAGAGTGGCATCCAACGCTTCAGCTTGCCGGGCGTCGCGGACATCGCGTGGGCTCACGCCTCCGACGACGACGAGTTCGCCCCCCTGCGCGAGTACGTTGGCTTCGAATGGCGCAAAGTCGAATCCTGGTACGAAGAGGACGACGAGGTGTTCGTCCATCCACGTGACCCGTATCACCGCGTCGACGTGCTGAATAGCTCGCGCCACGTCAAGGTCGTGCTCGATGGCGAGGTCGTCGCCGATAGT
>DASXRR010000412.1:0-4195 GCA_036506475.1 Chloroflexota bacterium | reverse complement strand
GCGGATCAAGAACCGCGTCAGGTTGAGCCGCCACATCTCTTGCGGCGCAACGAGTGGCTGCGCTCGGAGCACGAAGGGATCTTCCTGTGCCGCGTGAAGCCTGGTGACGCGGTGACGGCTGGGCAGGTGCTGGGCGAGCTGGTCGACCTGTTGGGTAGTCGCCTCGACGAAGTGCGCTCGCCGGATGACGGCGTAGTGCTATTCACGGTGACCAGCCCGGCGATCAAGCACGGCGGGCTGCTGCTAGCGGTCGGGGTGCCGTAGGGCGGGGCCGTTGGCCTGGCACGGGCAGTGCTGGTGCAGCTTGACGCTGGGGGCAGTGCCCAGCACGGATGTGAGGCGGTCGCCGACCGGATCGTGGTGGGCTACCGCGGCGGCGTACGATACGTGCTCAACACATGAACACGACACTGCCGACGAGGCAACTGGGTAAGACGGGCATTGAAGTGACCGTCTTAGGTGTTGGCTGCGCCTGGCTGGGCCGACGCGCCGATGGCTCGATCGACGTCGAGTCAGGGCTGGCAGCGATCCTGGCGGCGGTCGACTCGGGCGTTCGGCTGATCGATACGGCGTCGATGTACGTCGACGGCACCGCCGAGCGAGTCGTCGGCGAGGCGCTGCGCGCTCGGCCGGAGCTCACCGGCGATATCGTGGTCCAGACCAAAGTGCGCGACGTGCGCGACTTTCACTACTCGGCCTCTGAAACTCGGCGGAGTGTTGAGACGAGCCTGGCGCGGCTCGGCCTATCGCGTATCCCAATGATCTACATTCATGACCCCGCGGCGGGTGTCTTCGATCGCGTCATGGGACCGGACGGTGCTCTATCGGAGCTCCGGCGTCTACAGGCCGAGGGTGTCGTCGGTCATGTTGGGATCGCGTCGAACAATCCATGGGACAACACGCCGTACATCGAGTCGGGCGAGTTCGAGGCGGCCGTTGTGCCGGATGCATACAGCTTGATCAGTCAGGTCGCACTGGAGCGCATGTTTCCGGCGGCGCAGCGGTTCGGCATGGGCGTCGTCGTGGCGACGCCCCTGGAGCGCGGCTTGCTCGCGACCGGTGTGCGCGCCTTACGACCCGAGGATCACATCAATCGCCAGTTCTCTCCGGAGGTGCTGGGGCAGGTCGAGCGGCTCGAAGCGCTGTGCGCTCGGTACGGAGTGAGCCTACTGGCAGCGGCGTTGCAGTACGTGGTGCGGCACCCGGTAGTTTCGGCAACGGTGCCTGGCGCGCGCCGACCAGAGCAGGCGGTAGCCAACTCACAGGCGCTGTTAGAGCAGATACCCGAGGCGTTCTGGGCGGAATTGGAGCCGCTGGTGCGTAACTTCGAGGTGGCGCTGCCGCCACCCTAGATATCACAAACGGTACAGGCGGCGGGCGTTGCCGCTGAGGATCGACTCGGCGATCTGGAGGACGTCGCCGTCTACGCAAAAGCCTTCTTCGACCAGGTCGTCGAGGAGACGAGCGAGGATCGCTTTGAAGCGCCGCGCGGCGATCCACAGCGCTTCGGGGAGGCTGCCGTCGGCGCCGTACAGGATCTTGGTATAAGGACAGGCTTCCAGGGCTTCCTGGAGCCGGTGGCGGACGTTGGCCATCCCGAACAGGGCACCCTCGGACAGATCCAGATAGACGTTCGGCAGGATCGACACCATGGCGGCTGCTTCGGCCAGCCAGGGCCAGCCGCCGTGCACCAGAACCACGCGATTGCGCCGAAACCGTTCGCTGTGCAGCAGCGGATACAGCTGCGCGGGGTTGGCGTGCTCGAAGACGATATCCGGATCGCCAACGCCGGCGTGAATGTGCATCCACACGTTGCGCTCGCGCGCGACGTCCATGGTGTGGCACAGGAGAAAGTCGCGCAGCGTCTTCTGTGCGCCCTCCACCTCCAGGCGGGTCCGGTCGAACGCCGCGGCGGCTTCGGACTCTGTTGGTTGCGACACGTCCAGGCCGGTGCGGTAGGCGATGACTGACTTGAAGGCTATGGCGCCATCCGACAGAGCATCCTCGAGGGCCTGCTGATAGCGTTCGAAGAACCTGGGCCAGGAGTCTTCCTCGAGCAGCAGGTCGCGGATGAAGTTGTCCGCGCGGGCTACGCGGAGCAGCCGGCCCGGCACGTGGCTAGCCAATTCAGACAGCGTGATGCGCGGTTGGGCACCGCCCTCGTCGACGAGCAGCGTCTGGAGTCCAACGTCGGAAAAGAGGTGCGCTGTCCAGGCATGGTAGTCCGCTGCCGCTTGTGCATTGCGCGCGGCGGTGACGGTGGGCCAGTCTGGTTCGACGTCCAAGAAGCCGGCCAGCTCGCGCAGGAAGTAGCGGCAGCCGAGATTCGTCTCGCGAAACAGACGCAGTGAAGGTGCGAGCTCGTCCTGGGGCAGAAATTGGCGGCGCACGCTGGTGACGACCGTCTCCGAGAAGGCGACGTGGCCGGCTAGCTCGTCCGCGGTGACGGTGCTCGTGGACGCGCGCCACGGATGGACGTGGTTGTCGACAACCTCGAGGCCAACAAGTTCGAGCATGGGTGCTCCCGCGGACGTGTACGATAGCAGGCGCACACGGCGTGACCACGGCGCAGGACGTCCTGACCCTCTGCCGCTCGAGCGGAGTCGAGCTCGCGCGGTTCATCTACTGCGACTTCAGCGGCGTCCAGCGCGGCAAGATCTCAGCGGTGGACGATTTGCCCAATCGGCTGAGCCACGGCATCAACCTGACCAAGGCCCAGATGGCGTTCACCCTGCTGGATACGATGGTCGCTATCGAGGGCATGGAGCCGGTGGGCGAGCTGCGCATGCTTGCCGATCCCGAAACATTCACGGTACTGCCCTGGCAGCCCAGTCACTCCAGTTTCTGCTGCGATCTCGTCGAGAAGGACGGCGCACGCTACGCGGCCTGCACGCGGAGCTTGTTGAAGGACGTCATTGGCCGCGCCGCCGGCATGGGATTGCGGATCCAGGCAGCATTCGAACCGGAGTTCTATCTGGGCGTCAAGAACGCCCAAACGGGCCACTGGGAACCAGCTGACAACGCCGGCATCTATGCCGAAACTGGATTCGACTTGCAGGCGCGATTCCTGACCGACATGACCCGCACGCTGCGCGCAATGGGCATGACTCCGGAGATGGTCTACCACGAAGGTGGACCCGCGCAGGAGGAGATCTCGATCCGCCACGCGCCCGCGCTGCGGGCCGCCGACAATCAAATGAAGCTGCGCAACGCGGTGCGCGGAGTCGCCCTGCAACATGGCTACTACGCCAGCTTCGCACCCAAGCCGTTTCCGTGGACTTTCGGTAGTGGTGCGCACGTACATCTGAGCGTGTGGGACATCGAGAGCGATCGCAACCTGATGTACGACGCTGGTGCCGAAGAGACCTTCTCGACGTTAGGACGGTATTTCGTGGGTGGCCTCCTGCGCCATTTGCCGGCGCTGATCGCGCTGACCTGCCCCAGTTACAACTCCTATCGACGGCTGCAGCCACGCACATGGTCGACCGCCTACGCGTGCTGGGGGTATGACAATCGCCAGGCAGCGGTGCGGGCAGCGTCGCCGTTCTGGGGCCGCGAAGCGGAGACGGCCAATATCGAGATCAAGGCGGTCGATGGCTCGTGTAATCCGTACCTGGCCCTGGCGGGCATCATCGCCTGTGGCCTGGACGGCATCGAGCACGAGATCGATCCGGGCGCGCCGCTGGCGGTTGATCCATCAGATTTGTCTGATGTGGAGCGCGAGCAGCGCGGTATCTGCGCTGTGCCTTCCTCGCTGCGGGCGGCTGTTGCGGCATTTGCTGAGGATGCTTTGTTGAAGAAGCTCATGCCCGAGTTGATGTGGCGCGCATTTCAGCAGGTGAAGCTGGCGGAGTGCGATGGGTTCGACGCGGCGGACGAGCAATTTGAGATAGACCGGCACTTCTACGCGTTCTAAACGCCTGGCGTAGAACTTGCGCTGGCGGTCGCGGTACCAGCGAACAAGCCGGTGAGCGGCGAGGCGGCGCTGGTGTGCACATCGGTTCGTTCGCACTGACGTACACGATCAAAAGTAACGGGTTTGTACGCCAGTTTGTCGAGTTTGTTGTGGCTCGTGGTTATGGCATGCGCATTGCACTTGGTGACAGCAGCATGAAGGTAGGAGTGCTCATGCCACCTAAGCGTCACGGACGACCGGGACTGAGCCGTGAGCGGCAGCTTCGTCAGCGATCTGGTG
>DASXRR010000411.1:0-7296 GCA_036506475.1 Chloroflexota bacterium | reverse complement strand
GTAACGCATGTCGGCAACCGACACGTGTTTCATCAGTACACCGTGCGTGTGGAACGTGACCGAGAAGCGCTAGCCGAGGCCTTGCGCGCGCGGGGCATCGAAACGCGTGTGTACTACCCACTTCCTGTGCACCAGCAAGCGAGCTATCTGAACCTGGGCGAACCCTCAATTAGCTTGCCCGAAACGGAGCGAGCGGCTGCCCAGGTATTGTCGTTGCCCGTGCACCCGGCCGTGACGGATACGCAGCGCGAACGCATTGCGCGAACGGTGAGCGAGTTGTGCGCCTAGCGGGCCACAAGTGAGGATTGCCACTGTCGTTGGCGCGCGACCGCAGTTCATCAAAGCGGCGCCTGTATCGCGCGTCCTTCGCCGCCGTCACGACGAAGTGCTGATTCACACCGGCCAGCACTACGACACGCGCATGTCCGACCTGTTCTTCGACGAGCTAGCCATTCCAGATCCCGACCACCAGCTCGGTATTGGCTCTGGTCCGCATGGCAAGCAGACCGGCGAGATGCTCGCCGCGATCGAGCAGGTGTTGACCAGCCAGGCATTCGACGTCGTGCTGATCTACGGCGACACCAACTCGACGCTGGCCGGAGCGCTCGCGGCAGCCAAGCTGCACCTGCCAGTGGCCCACGTGGAGGCTGGCCTGCGCAGCTTCAATCGCACAATGCCCGAGGAGATCAACCGCGTAGTCGCCGATCACCTGGCCGACATCCTGTTCTGTCCCACCGAGGCCGCGGTGCGCAACCTCGCCGATGAAGGCATCACCAGGGGCGTGCACAACGTGGGCGACGTCATGCTCGATACCATGCGCCTGCAGATCGAGGCTGGCTTGCCAACGGCGCGTGTGCTCAACGACTTCGACGTTCGTGAACGAAGCTACGTCCTGGCCACGATTCACCGCGCCGAAAACACGGATGATCCCTCACGGCTGCGTTCGATTCTGGCCGGACTCGAGGCCGCGGACGAACCCGTGGTTTTGCCGCTCCATCCGCGGACCCGAGCTGCCCTCGATCGGTTCGGGCTGCAACCCACCAACGGTCACGTCCGACTGGTCGAGCCGTTGTCGTTTGCAGAGATGTTGGCCGCGGAAGCCAGCGCGCGAGTCATCGTGACCGACTCGGGCGGTGTCCAGAAGGAAGCGTGCTGGCTGCGTGTGCCGTGTGTGACGGTGCGCAGCGAAACGGAATGGGTCGAAACCGTCGAGTCGGGTTGGAACGTACTCGTCGGGACGGCGTCCGCGGCAATCACCGATGCGATCCGCTCGGCACAGGCGCCCGCTCGCGCGCCTGTCCGCGACGACACCAGTGCGAGCGACAGGATCTGCTCAATTCTGGAGGCTAGCTTCGACTGATGGTGGTGCGCTCAGGGGTGATCGGTCTGGGCATGATGGGGCGGCATCACGTGCGGGTACTCCAGGAGATCGACGGTACCGAGCTCGTCTCGATCGCCGACCCTGAGCCCAGGACGCTCGCCGCGGCGCTGCGTGGGCGCGACGTACGAGGCTACGCCGACTACCAGCGGATGCTCGAGCACGAGCGCCTCGACCTGGTTGTGGTCGCCGTGCCGACGAGCATGCACTTGACGGTGGCGACCGCCGTCATGCAGTCGGGGGCCCACGTCCTTATCGAAAAGCCGATCGCCGCGACCTGCGACGAAGCGCGTGAGCTGATGGCGCAGGCTGACCGCAACCGCCGCTGGCTGGCGGTCGGTCACCTCGAGCGGTTCAATCCGGCCGTCGTCGCGCTCAAGGAGCGCCTGGCGCATGGCGATCTGGGGCGTGTGTTTCGCCTTCACGCACGGCGCATGGGCCCGTTCCCAGCACGTATACGCGACGTCGGCGTCGTCATCGACCTGGCGACCCACGACATCGACATCTCGCGCTATCTGCTGGGTTCCGAGCCCGCGCGGATTTTCGCCGAGACTGCCCGCCGGATCCACACCGACCATGAGGACATGCTGTCAGCACTGCTGCGCTTCGAGGACAACGCCGTCGTACAGCTCGACGTGAATTGGCTCACGCCAACCAAGATTCGCGAGCTGACGCTGACCGGCGAATGCGGCATGTTCCACGTGAATTACCTCACCCAGGAGCTGACGTTGTTCGAGAACAACGACGCCGAGAACGGGGTCCTTGAACAGGTCGCCTCGGTCACCGAAGGCAGGATGGTGCGCTTCAAAATCCAGCCCAAGGAGCCGCTGCGCGCCGAGCTCGAGGATGTCGTAGCCGCGGTCGCGGACAATCGCCCGCCGCTCGTGGGCCCCACCGATGCGTACCGTGCACTGGAGATTGCGCAGGCAATCGTGGCCGCGGGTCGGCTGGGCGAAGTTGTCGTGGCGCCGCCGGCGCATGCCGTCGCGGTGCCCGCGTGACCACAACCGCGTCGGAGCCCACGCGTGCGAGGATCGCGCAGTCGTCTGCCTATCGCGTGTGCGTCGTTGGGCTGGGCAAGATCGGTCTGGCGCTAGCGGCGCAGTACGTGACGCGAGGCGCTGCTGTATTCGGCGCCGACGTCGACGCGCAGCTCGTCGAGCTCGTCCAGCGCGGCGATGTGCCGCCGAACTCCGAGGACGGACTTGCCGAACGCGTCCGGGCGGGTTCCGAGCGCGGCCTGTTGCGCGCGACCCAGAGCACCAGCCAGGCAGTACGCGAGAGCAATGTGGTAATCGTCATCGTGCCGCTGCTGACCGATACGGCGGGCCAGCCCGACTTCCGCGCCCTCGACAGCGCCACCGCCGCCATTGCCGATGGCCTGCAGCCAGGCACGCTGGTGATCTACGAGACCACGCTGCCGCTAGGCACAACCCGCGGTCGCTTCGGTCCCATTCTGCAGCGAGCCCAGGACGACGTGCTGTTGGCGTTCAGCCCCGAACGCGTGTACGTCGGCCGGACATTCGAGGACCTGGCCAAGTATCCCAAGATCGTCGGCGGTACCTCGCCTGAGGCCACCACGGCAGCCGCGGCGTTCTATCGCGCAGTGCTCGACGCCGACGTGATGGTCATGCCGGATGCCGAAACGGCCGAGTTCGTCAAGCTCGCCGAGACAACCTATCGCGACGTCAACATTGGCCTGGCCAACGATCTGGCGCGCTTTGCCCAGACCCGCGGCGTGGACGCCGTCACAGCCTTTCGCGCGGCGAATACCCAGCCGTTCTCGAACCTCCACATGCCAGGCCTTGGCGTGGGCGGGCACTGTATCCCCGTCTACCCGCGCTTCCTACTGGCGCAGGCCAAACCAGACGAGCTCGAGGTCGTTCGCCACGCCCGTGCCGTCAACGATCAGATGGCCGAGTACGCCGTCGGCCTGCTCGCTGGGCATCTTGGTCCGCTGATCGGCAAACGCGTGCTCATCTTGGGCCTGGCCTACCGCGGCGGCGTCAAAGAAGCGAGCTTTAGCTCAGCCCTGCTGGCCATCGCCAGCCTGCAGCGCCACGGCGCTACACCATTGCTACACGACCCGCTCTTCTCGGATGCGGAACTCGCCGCCACCGGCGCGCTGCGCGCCCACCTCGACCAGCCCTTGGACGTCGACGCGGTCATACTGCAGACCGATCATGCCGAGTACCTCGGCCTGGATTGGTCGCTCTTCCGCGGCTGCCAAATTGTGATCGACGGTCGCAATGTCCTCGATCGCACGCGGGTCGAGGCAGCTGGCCTGAGCTACCGCGGCATCGGCCGGTGACCATGCCCGGGCAACGTCCGATCGGGGTCACGGGTGCCGCTGGCTTCATCGGCTCGCACGTTGTCGATGCGCTTATCGCCCGCGGCGAACGCGTCATCGCCATCGACAACCTGTCGATGGGCAGCCTGAGCAATCTCGAGCAGCACCAGGACAATCCACAATTCAGCTTTCACCAGATCGACGTCACCGACCGCCAGGCGTTCACCGACGTGTGCGGTGGCATTAGCGCCCTGATTCACCTGGCCGCATTCAAGATCCCGCGCTACGGCAAGACCCTGGATACGCTGCGCATCAACGGCGTCGGGGCCGATAACGCACTCGAAATCTGTCGCGAGCACGGCGCCAAACTACTGCTGGCGTCGACATCTGACGTGTACGGCCGCAATCCCAACGTGCCGTTCGCCGAAACGCATGATTCTGTGTACGGCCCGAGCAACGTGCGCCGCTGGGCGTATGCCGTGTCCAAGCTATACGAGGAGCACCTGTGCTTCGCCTATCGCGAGGCCTACGGCCTGGACTTCGTCATTCTGCGTTTCTTCGGCTCGTACGGTCCGCGCCAGCACCTGTCGTGGTGGGGCGGTCCGCAGTCAGTCTTCATCCAAGCCGTGCTCGAGGACCGCGAGGTCGAGATCCATGGTGACGGCCTGCAGACGCGCAGCTTCACCTATATCAGCGATACCACACGGGGCATCATCGCCGCCCTCGACGCGCCCCAGGCAATCGGCGAAGTGATCAACCTCGGCAGCACGGAAGAAGTGACCATCCTCGAGCTGGCCCATCGCATCAAGCGCCTCTCGAACACCCCCGGCGAGCTCAAGCTCAAAATCGTGCCCTACGAACAACTCGGCGGCGGCTACCAGGACGTCCTGCGCCGCGTCCCCGAAGGGACGAAAGCACGGCAACTGCTCGGCTTCTCAGCGCACGTCGCACTTGACGAAGGTTTACTGAAGACCATCGAATGGCAGCGTGAGACAACCCTCAGCACGCAGGTGATTCGGTCATGACCCTCATCGCCGCGAGCGACAAACCGCGCTTGTACCTCGTAGTCCCTGCTTTCAACGAGTCGGATAATTTGGACCAGCTTTTTGGCTCGTTTGGCCTTGTCGAAAGCGAGTACCGCGATGGGTTCGACGTTCGATTTGTGCTGGTCGACGATGGCAGCACGGACGATACCGCGGAGCGCGCCGTGCGACTTGGACAGCACCTGGACCTGACAGTGTTGTCAAGCCCCACCAATCGCGGCCCAGGCAATGCCTTCGGCATGGCGTTCGAACATCTGGCCACCTGTCTTTCCGCGTCTGACTGGGTGGTTACGCTGGAAGGTGACAACACGTCGCGCCGCGAATTGCTGCGCACGATGTTCCACCGTATTGGCGAGGGTTACGATGTTATTCTCGCCAGTCCCTACATGTATGGTGGTGGCATAACGAATACGTCAGCATTGCGCATATTCATCAGTCACATTGCCAACGCTTTCGTAAAGGAGTTTCTTGGGGTTCACGGCATTATGACTGTCAGCTCGTTCTTCCGATTGTACCGTGGCTCTGTGCTGCTCCGGCTGCAGGACTACTACGGCCAACGAATCATCGAGCGCCCAGGGTTTGAGTGCATGATCGAGCTGCTGCTCAAGATGATGTATCTCAGGACGACCATCTCCGAAGTGCCCATGCTGCTCGACACGAGCGTGCGCGCGGGCAAGTCAAAAATGAAGATCATGCGCACAATCCTCGGCTACATAGCGCTGGCAAGACGGCTCAACGCGTGGCAAGTAGCTGCTCGTACGCAGGTGGCGCGTGAGCCGGCTACCGTGACAACGGCCGTCTAGGGAACCCGCCCACGAATACGGCGACAATGCCGATGCAGGCGGGATGACTGTTTCGGTTACGTCACAATCACATCGCGACGTCGGCAATGTTCCGCGGACTTCGCCGGGATCTATAAGCGAGATCACTTCGCGGCTGCTGAACACGTCGGCCGAACGGATGCACTGCCATCAGCGCGAGGTGCGACGGGCCGCCGTCGTGCTCGGCATCGTCGTCGGCGTGTTGTTTCTGCTGAACCGTCAGGTGCTGCGCGAAACGGTCCTGGTCAACTCACCATCGTTCGACGCTCTGGTCTACCAGAACCAGAGCTATGACGATCTGTCGCTCATTCGATCGTCCGGTCCACTGGCGATTCTCAGCAAATACGCAGATGGACGGAGGAGCTCGCCACCACTGTACTCACTGATCGGCACGATGAGCTACATGGTCTTCGGGCGCGATCCTGCCAACTTCTACATTTTGCCTGGCCTATCGTTGTGGCTTCTGGCACTTGGCACGTTTGGCTACGTGCATCACTGGACCGCATCGCGCATATGGGCGTGGCTTGCCACTGGAGCCGTGCTGACGATTCCGAGTGTCGTCACCTTTGGGCTGCGCATCAGCCAGATCGACTTTGCGGTCGGCGCGGTCTTCACGTTTGCAACGTACGCGCTGGTCGCCAGCGACGCGCTCCGCTGGCGCGGCTGGTCCGCCGTGTACGCAGTTACCGTAGTCGCGTGCTTGCTGCTCAAGTCGTCGATCACGCTGTATTTTCTCGCCCACGCGGCCATCTGGTTGGCGTATATCTGGGCGGATGCTGCGCATCGGCGGCAGCGGGTTGTACACACCGTGACAGTGATCGCGGTGGTGGCTGTGTGCGCGGGCTGGTTCTACGTCCGAAATCTCCCGCAGATCATCGCCTATTACGTCCGGTTCGGCACCACGCTCAGCAATGTGTCGCATCCGCGGGATGCCAATTGGAATTGGACCAATGAAGTCACGTTCTATTGGCAGTCGTTCACGACCTTCCACCTGCGGTCGGATCGATCGACGCTATACGTCATCACGGCAGCGCTGGCCCTGCTCGTACTCGCGGTGTTCATGGTGCGGGACAGGCGGCAAGTCGGATGTCGTGAAATCGCGGGCCTCGTGCTTACTGGCGTCTGGTTGATGGTGCCGTATGCGATCTTGTCTGCATACGCTTCCAAGGCGAACTCAGTAGATTTCCCATTTGTAGCTGCCTTCTTCGTCATTCCGGTGCTCGCCGTAGCGGTTGTTCTCCGCCACAAGTTGGCGCTACTTGGCGTGATTCTGTTCGCACCGCTGCTTGTCACACAATTCAGGGATCAATTGGCCAATGTCGTGATCGCGGAGCGCGCGCCGTCATGGCACGAGGAACAGGTGCTGCGCGACCTCTTTGCCGACGCCAACGAGCTCGGTCTCACAGACGTCGGCGTGAGTAATGCGTTTATTCACCAGTACCTCACCTCCGAGAATTTACGCTACTTCGTCGTGAACGGAACATTTCCCGAGTGGGAACGTCATTATCACGTCCTTCCCCTCGGTTATTACTTCAGTGCAGACGAGTATTATGCGTTTTTGCTCGGAGCCGACTATGTGCTGGCCAAAACCGGCAACCTCGTGCCAACCGACCATCCCGACAACGTCGTGGCGCCGGCGGTGAACGAGCTCCTCAAACGATCACCACAGATGGAGCTGATCAAACAGTATCCGCTGCCCGATAACACCGAGCTCTTGCTGTTTAGAAATGCCATGCGGACCAGATTGAGCTACCCGGCGCCGTT